>JAFUVY010000019.1 GCA_017477335.1 Bacteroidales bacterium | reverse complement strand
TAGGTCGGAGGAAGGGATACCCTCCAGGGGGCTTGTGCACCCCCGCACAAGGGTAGGGGGCCGGGGCCCGGTGGATACAAGTTCCCGCTGCTAGCGGGGACGCGGGAGACAACGGGAGGGGCGGGAACGAAGCGAAGCGAAGTGGAGTCCCCCTGGAGGGTATCCCTTCCTCCTCCCAACTTCAAGGGTGCTACTAACGTCCCAATCACTGGGACGATAGTAGCGATAATGGGGGTAAAATGACACTGACGGTCCATTAAGTGGGACGTTAGTAGCACCTGGGCAGTGATAGAAACAATCAGTTTTTTTGTAGGATAAGATGGGAGAAATATAAAAAATTTTACTAACTTTGCGCGGTCAAAATAGGACCTGATGGGTCAGGATACATCTTAAACCTATTTATATATGACAAAAAACGCACAAGCCATCTATGACGCCCGTGCTTTAGGCAAGGGCAAGATGCTTACCCTCGGTCTCCAGCACATGTTCGCCATGTTCGGAGCCACGGTTCTGGTCCCGGTAATCACCGGCCTTTCGATGAGTGCAACTCTCCTTTTTGCAGGACTTGGGACGCTCATTTTTCATTTACTAACGAAGATGAAGGTCCCGGCTTTCCTGGGCAGTTCCTTCGCTTTCCTGGGTGGCTACGCAGCCGTAGTCTCAATGGGAGAAGCCCAAGGACTCAGCGCCACGGAATCATTGCCTTATGCCTGCATCGGAGTTTTCTCGGCAGGCATTATTTATTTTGTCCTGGCGGGTCTTTTTGCAGCATTCGGTGCAAAGAAAGTGATGAAGTACCTCCCGCCCGTGGTGACAGGCCCCATCATCATAGCCATCGGCCTTACCCTGAGCGGCAGTGCTATCCAGAACTGCAACCAGAACTGGTGGATTGCCCTTCTTGCAATTGCCATTATCATAGTGTGCAACATCTGGGGCAAGGGAATGATAAGGATTGTCCCCATTCTCCTGGGCGTACTGGGGTCTTACCTGACAGCGGCATGCTTCGGCCTGTGCGATTTCTCGGCAGTGAAGGACGCTGCATGGATAGGCCTGCCCTTCAAGTGGGAAAACACCGCCTTCAGCGTATTCGCCAACCCCAACTGGGGACTTATAGTGAGTGCCATAATCGCCATCGTCCCCATCTCCCTGGCAACGATGATGGAGCATGTGGGCGACATGTGTGCCATTGCATCCACCACCGGTGAAAATTACCTTGAAGATCCCGGCCTGCACCGCACCCTTATGGGAGACGGCCTTGCAACCATGCTGGCCTCCCTGTTCGGCGCTCCCGCCAATACCACTTACGGAGAAAACACCGGCGTGCTCAACCTTACCAAGGTGTACGATCCCAGGGTAATCCGAATTGCCGCCGTATTTGCAATAATCCTCAGCTTCTGCCCCAAGTTCAGCGCACTTATAAGCTGCATGCCGGCCGCAACCATCGGAGGAGTCTCCCTGGTCCTGTACGGTATGATCTCGGCAGTGGGCGTACGCAACCTCGTAGAGAACAAGGTGGACCTTACCGTCTCCCGCAACCTTATCATCGCCGCTCTTATCCTTGTACTTGCAATTGGAATCAAGTACGGAGCCAACGACGCCATTTCCCTTGGCTTCACGTCGCTCAGCGGCCTTGCAGTGGCGGCTCTGGTGGGTATTATCCTCAACGCCGTCCTTCCCGGCAAGGACTATGAGTTCGGAAGCAACATCCGCGGTGACGTCGCCGTCAACCTGAGCGGTTCCACGCGCAATCCCAACTGGAGGAAAGAGCATCCCGAACACGCCAAACTCTGAACCTTTATATATTAACCCATAAACTACGTTTTATGTTTAAAAAAACCATTCTCGCCGCTGCTGTTGCAGCGTTCGCCTTCGGCCAGGCAGCCAAGGCCCAGACCAATCTCCAGGTGTTCTACGATTTTGCGCAGGACCGTCAGCATGTCACCACTACCGTGGAAGGTTTCTACGGAGACAAGTGGGGCAACACTTTCTTCTTCCTGGATCACGACTTCGGGTCCAAGAATTCCAACAACAAGGTCTATGCTCCCAGCGGAACCTATCTTGAGATAGCCCGCTGCCTCAACTTCTGGCAGAATGTTCCCGTCCTGAACAACTTCAGCCTTCAGGTAGAGTACAACGGTGGCGTTTACAATGGTTACACCATCAACAACGCATGGCTCTTTGGTGTGGATTACTTCCTCCACAGCAAGGATTTCAAGAATACTTTCAACTTCAAGGTCCTGGCAAAGCTCATCAACTATAACGATAAGGTGGATCTGTATGGCAACAAGCGCAAGAGTGCCGCACCCCTCCAGTTTACCTTTGTCTGGGGCATGCAGGACCTGTTTGGCGTAAAAGGTCTCCGCTTCAGCGGCTTTGCCGATTTCTGGTTCGAGAACCACGCAGTCTATAACTACAGCACCGACTCCTCCAAGTGGGGTTACCTGTACTACAGGGACCTCCTCTCCGGCAAGGATTCCGACTTTGTATTCATTTCAGAACCTCAGCTCTGGTATAACGTGGGTCAGCACTTCGGCGTTGACAACCTGAACCTCGGCGGCGAGGTAGAGCTTTCCGTCAACTTTGGAGATCTCAGCGGCTTCCGCGCCCGTCCCTGCCTTGGTGCCAAATGGGTATTCTAATATAGGAGGACTGCTCAATGAAACCTGCATTTGAAAAGCTCTTCGGCTTTGACAGCAAAAAGCACAATGTCAGAACCGAAATCCTCGCCGGTATCACCACCTTCCTTACCATGGCCTACATCCTGGCCGTGAACCCCGCTATCTTCAGCACCCTTCCCGACATGCCTGCAGGCAGCGTTTTCACCGCTACCGCACTTGCCGCCATCATCGGTACCCTTGTGATGGCACTCTACGCAAAGAAGCCTTTCGCACTTGCTCCCGGCATGGGCCTGAACGCCTTCTTTGTGTACACGGTGTGCCTTGGAATGGGTTACAGCTGGCAGTTCGCCCTTACGGCAGTCCTGCTTGAGGGTATCCTCTTCATCATCCTTACCCTCACGAAGGTCCGCAGCTGGCTGCTCAACGCCATCCCCGGAACCCTGAAGAAAGCCATTGGCGCGGGTATCGGCCTTTTCATCGCCTTCATCGGCATGCAGAACGCCGGTATCATCGTGAACAATGACGCCACGCTCGTGAGCCTTGGTCACATCACCGAGGGCAAGGCCCTCCTTGGAATGATAGGCCTGTTCATCACCGCCGGCCTTGTGATGGCAAAGATCCGCGGAGGTATCCTCTGGGGCATCCTTATCACCACCGCTCTCGGCCTTGTAATCAAGGATCCGGCAACGGGCGAGGCTATCACCAAACTTGGCGGCTTTATCTCCCTTCCCGCAAGCGTAGAGCCCATCGCCTTCAAGTTCGAGTGGCACAACATCCTCACCCTGGACATGCTGGTGGTTGTTTTCACCTTCCTGTTCATCGACATGTTCGACACTATGGGCACCATCATAGGCGTTCATCAGGGAACTGACCTTATCCCCGAAGGCAACCGCAAGGACGACATCCCCGGAATGGAGAAAATGTTCCTGGCCGATTCAATCGCTACCGTATGCGGCGCCTGCCTTGGCACTTCCACCACTACAACCTATGTGGAGAGCGCATCCGGAGTAGGTGAGGGCGGCCGTACCGGCCTTACCGCTTTCTCGACGGCGGTCTGCTTCGCGCTGGCGCTGTTCTTCAGCCCGCTGTTCCTTGCGATTCCCGGCGCAGCTACGGCTCCCGCCCTTATCATCGTGGGAGTAATGATGATGTCTCCTCTTAAGAGCATCCACTGGGAAGACTATTGCAGGGCTATCCCCGCATTCCTGTGCATCATCACCATGCCTCTTGCTTACAGCATCTCCGACGGTATCCTTATCGGCGTTATCTCCTATGTCCTCTGCCATGTTGTCGCAGGCAAGTTCAAGGAAATTTCAGTTACCATGTGGATACTCGCAGCGCTGTTTATCTGCAAGTACATCTTCATCTAAGCATAAGATTTGCAATAAGAGGCCGGCTCATTCCAAAAACCGGCCTCTTTTTTTGTATATTTGCAGAATGGAAGAAACAAAAGTTAACAGACTTGCCGGATATATCATCAATATCGGCATAATTGCGGCGATATCCTTCGTCTGCTGGTATTTCAGTGACGTCCTTCTGTACGTGGTGCTTGCCTTTGTGGTTTCTCTCATCGGGCAGCCGCTGGTAACTCTTTTCGCCAAAGTCAAGATCAAAGGGAAAGCGGCTCCGGACTGGCTCCTTGCCATCCTTGCGCTTGCGGTTATTTTCCTTGGCGGCGTACTCCTTGTCACACAGGTGATTCCGGTAATAAGCGGAATCATACGGGACGCCTCCCTGCTCTCCGACATCCACATGCCCAGCGGTAATATCCTGGAGGGCATCAACGGATGGGTGGTGAGCGTGGTTCCCGGCATTGACCCTTCCTTTGACGCCGTTCACGTGCTCCTTGACTACCTGAAGGGCTTCACCTCAGGGCTCAACCTGTCCGGGTTCATCGGCTCCATGGCATCGGCGGTTGCCGGTCTTGCCGTAGGCCTTTTCTCAGTTGCATTCATTTCATTTTTCTTTGTCAAAGACCAGATGCTTTTCCGTAAAATTGTCTCCGCCCTTACGCCGGATCACCTGGAAGAGAAAGTCAGTGAGACCGTATCTGATATAGAGCACCTCCTGTCCCGTTATTTCGTGGGTCTTATCATAGAGATGCTCGGCGTTGCGCTGATAGACTTCCTGGGCCTGTGGCTCATTGCAAGAGTGGGCTTCGGCTACGCTATCGGCATAGCTTTCATTGCCGGCATTCTGAATATAATTCCCTACATCGGACCTCTTATCGGAGAGGCCCTGGGCGTGCTGCTCTGCGTGATTATCAAGTATGGCACCGGAGCCGGACTGGACGTGAATATATGGGTGTTCGCACTTATAGTGCTTGCCATTATGCTTACGGCTCAGCTTGTGGATAACTTTGTGTATCAGCCACTTATCTACTCCAAGAGTATCCAGGCCACCCCGCTGGAGATATTCATCGTAATCCTTGTGGCAGGACATATCGGCGGAGCCCTGGGTATGCTTGCCGCCATCCCCGCGTACACTGTTGTGAGGGTTATAGCAAGTAAATTCTTCCACGACAAGAAACCCGTCCGGCGGCTTATCCCGGAATAATCCCGCCAAAAATCCGTATATTTGCAGACTATGGCAAAAATTTGGTCGGGAGTTTTGTTTCCGCTGGCTGTGGCCGGCGCGCTTACTGTCCAGACTCTGGGAGTGGATGTTTCCCGTTCCCGGCCTGTTTTGTCGTACCAGGATCCTCCGGACTCGCTCTTTTTCTTTGGAGAGGATACCACCTCCTTCGAGGAGCCGGACACCCTTCCCAAAATCACTGCCAGGGATACCATGAAAGTGCCGGACAGCCTCCGCCAGGCGGATCCCTTCCGCTATAAATGGTACGTTGCCATCAAGGACTCTCTGACGCACAGGATAGTTGTGGATTCACTCCGCCAGGCCGGAGACACTCTGGACTGGCCTGTGATTGACTCCCTGTACCTGTCGGATTCCACGGCCGTTGCCGTGGAAAAATTCAACAAGTGGTATGCCGGCCTTTCCAAGGCGGAGCGCAAGCGGTATGACTACGAGCAGCGTCTTCCCGCCATACGCCACAGGCAGGACTCCATCCAGCACCGCAAGGACAGCATAAAGAACCGCAGGGACAGCATAATCCAGAACACCCCCAGAATACTGGAAACTTCTTTCCTGCCGGATTCCCTCCTTTACAAACGCCTTGTGACCTGGCATCACGACAGGCTCTACAACAAGGTGGAGGTCTTTGAATGGGATACCACCGCAAACTACCATTTCTACGACTATCCCTTCATGAGGCAGGACGTAGGTGCATCCTGGCTGGGTATGCCCGGTTCCGCCGTCCAGCAGTACAATTACTTCCTGCGTGACAACAAGGAGTCCGTGTCCTTCTACGAGGCCATCGAGCCCTGGACTTATTCGGCCTCCAGTATTCCCATGTTCAATACCAAGACGCCCTACACGGAACTTGAGTACTCCGGAAACCTGTTCACCAACAGCACCAAGAGTGCCGATTCCTACCGCATCTTCACCACCCAGAACATCGTTCCCCAGCTGAACATAGCCCTGGAGATGAGGCGTCACGGCGGCGCCGGAACCCTCAAGAACGAGGAAACCGACAACCGCACCTACTTTGTTACCGGCAACTGGCTGGGCAAAAAATACCTGGCCCACGGCGGCTTCATTTACAACAAGTTGAGCAGGCAGGAAAGCGGCGGCGTCCAGGATATCACATGGGTGAGGGATACCACCGTGGACGTCCGTGAAATTGAAGTGAACCTTGCCGCGGCCACCAACAGCTACCGCAAGACCACCCTGTTCTATGACCAGAGCTACCGCATCTCCATGAAGCGGGACACCCTGGATCAGGACGGCATGGCGGGCTTTGTGGGAACCTCCACGGAATACTCCGTGTTCAGCAAGAAGTATGTTGACAACACCTCCACCGCCCTGAGCGCCTTCTATAACGACGTGTTTAACCTGCATCCCACCAAGAGCACGGACTCCCTGAGGACCGCAAGGCTGGAGAACCGTGTCTTTGTAAGGTTCCAGCCATGGAAGGAGGATGCCGTGGTATCCAAGATAGAGGGCGGTATAGGAGACCGTTACCAGAATTTCTATCTGCTGCGTCCGGGAGATTACCTGGCCAAGCCCGCCAAGACAAATTGGAACAGCGTTTATGCATACGCCGGGGTGGAGGGCAGCTACCGCAAGTACCTTAAATGGGACGCTACCGGACTGGTCAATTTTGCGGGTACGGAAGCGGGGGACTTTAACGTCCGGGCCAATGCAAAGATTAGCATGTATCCCTTCCGCCGCCATAAAGACAGTCCTCTGTCCATAACGGCCAGGGTGGAGACGGACCTTAAGACTCCCTCCTTCTACGAGCAGAACTTCTACTCCAACCATTACAGCTGGAGCAATTCCTTCTCCAAGATTTCCACAACAAAGGTAAACGCCGGAATAGACATCCCGCACTGGCACCTGCACGCAAATGCCGCCTACGCCCTCCTGAGCGGCAATATCTATTACGACAAGTACGGAATAGTCCGCCAGAACACCACTCCGATGAGCGTTTTCAGCGCAGGCCTCAGGCAGGACTTCATCCTGGGAGTGCTGCATCTGGAAAACAGCGCCCTTTTCCAACTTTCTTCCAACAAGGAAGTGCTTCCGCTGCCCACCCTGGCGCTCAACCTCAGGTGGTACCTTCAGTTCAATGTGGTGGATCCCAGCATAATGAAGCTTCAGCTGGGTATAAACGCGCGTTACAACACCCTCTGGTATGCGCCTTCGTACAACCCCGTAGCCGGAGTGTTCATGCAGCAGGACAAGGTCCAGTACGGCAATACCCCCATCTTTGACGCCTTCATAAACATCCAGTGGAAGAAGTGCTGCATCTTCCTCAAGTTTGAGAACGCCGGCAAGGGATGGCCACTCCAGAAGCACGACTACTTTGTGGCCCATCAGTATATCCAGCCTACACAGGCACTTAAATTCGGCATCTGCTGGCCATTCTATCCAAGGTTGGGCTCCTCCAAGACCCTTTCTTCACGTGCCGGAAGCGGCCTTGGCGGCAACTCCGGCGGCAGCGGTCTGGGCAGCGGCCTGGGCGGCCTGCTCAAAGGCAGCGGAATGTAATGGGAACGGATTCACGGTTCATGACCGTAGCCGCGGTCCTTTCCCTGCTGCTTCTTGTCCTTCCGGTCAGGCAGAGGCACCATGCCGCACCCCCGTCCGGAACCCACGACACCCTTGCGTATTATGCCGACGATCCCGTGCAGGCCACCCTCATGGAAAGATACATCGGCTCCATTGGCGCCGTTCCTGCCCAGGCCGACAGCCCGGAAGGGGTGTTCCTGGTCTCGGTGGCGGATACATCGGCATTGCCGGAAGGAATGGTACCGGGGAGGGAGTTTTTCCGCGGTTACCGCTGGGCCGTTCCGGAAGATAGCGCTCCCTATCTCATGAAGATGGAACTATGGATGGACCAGGTGTCCCGCACAGGCACTTACCGCCGGCTGGAGAAGGGGAAGATAGAGGACCTGGAGAGGATAAGCCGATACGATGACCTTATAATCCGCCATGCCGATGCCATCGGCTGGGACTGGCGCCTTCTGGCCGCCATTATCTACACGGAATCCCGTTTCCACAACAGTGCCAGTTCCGCCAGGGGAGCCAAGGGCCTGATGCAGATTAACAGCTCCCGCTACACAGCGGAAGAACTTGCAGACCCGGACAAGAACCTCTCCACCGGCACTGCCTACCTTGCAAGGCTGGACAGGATGTTTATGGAAAGGTATCCGGATGGCAGGGAGCGTATAAAGTTTGTCCTTGCGGCCTACAACGCCGGAGAAGGGAAGGTGAATTCATGGATAGGCAAGGCCCGGGAAAACGGCCTGCCCACGGACTGCTGGGACAACGTGAAGAAGGTCCTGCCCTCTATTCATCCCACCAGGGCCTATGTGAAAAATGTGCTGGAGATTTACGGCGAATACGCCATTCTTTACCCTAGTCAGCCTTGACGGTGCTTGCCGGGTCTATCCTTGACACTATGCCGGCGGGCAGCCATGTCAGAAGGAGTATGCCCGCGTAAGCGGCGATATCGGCCGCCAGAATTGCCGGAACATTCAGGCTCACGGGCACAAAGGAAATGAAATAATTGTCTGGATCAAGCGGAATCAGATGCGTTGTTCCCTGGATGAAGCAGAACGTCATAGCAAGAACATTTCCAATCACAAGCCCCTTCATGGCGGCGCTTCCGGACACTCTCAGATAAATACGGCCAATAGCCCTGTCATCCATACCCAGCGTTTTCAGGGTACCTATCACCGGGATGTTTTTAAGAATCATGATAAGCAGGCCGGATACCATGTTGAATCCCGCCACCACCGTCATGAGTATCAGGATTATGAGCACGTTGGAATCCAGGAGGTCCAGCCAGTCGAAAAGCCCCGGGAAAGAGCGGGCCGACGTTGTAACTATCAGCGGCCTCCCCTCAAGGGCCGATGCCACCTTGTCCGCCACGGCATCCTGCATTTTCTTTCCGCGGAAGGCGGGGGTTAATGTGAGTTCCACCGAGGAGACCTGGTCCTCCTCCCAGCCGCATACTCTCCGGAGGTCCTCCAGAGGCGCATAGACTATCAGGTTGTCGTCGGTTTCCAGCATGTCCGAGTGGACTGCCGCTATGCGGAACTTCCTCACTTTCACCTTTTCTCCCACAAAGTAGCACACCATCTCGTCTCCCTTGTCAAGGCCTGTTATTTCTCCAAGCCGGCGGGGGACGGACACCTCCATGGGCCCCAGGCCGGAGCCGGAAAAGCCCTTGACTATGACTCCGTGAACGGTGTCGCCTCTTTTTACTATTCCTCCGCGGGAGACCACGGTTTTTACCGTGGACACTTCCGGAATTGCTTCAAGGGAGGGGAGAAAATCGGCCCTGAGGGGTTCCGGTTCTGCGGAGAATGTGCTTTGCGGGGCAATGTGAATATCGCCGTAGATGGCCGCAACCCCGCTCCGGATCTCTCTCCGGAAACCGGCGGCTACGGCCACTGCGACAATGATTACAAGGAAACTCACCGCGATTGCAACCGTGGCGAGTTTCCCCTGAAACTTAAGCTTTGCCGATATGAAACGCTCCGCTACCAAATGTGGACGCGCTCCTCTTCGGGACGGAACATCTTGTCTCCTTCCTTGATGTCAAAGGCGTCAAAGAAGGTCTGGAAGTTACGCAGGGAAACGTTTACCCTGTTCTCTGCCAGGGAGTGGGGATCCAGGTTGGTGAGGCGTTCCTTCTCCTGGTCGGTGATGTTCTGGGCCCAGATGGCGCCGTAGCTCAGATAGAACCTCTGTGCGGGAGTGAAGCCGTCAATCTTGCCCTGGGGATTCTCCTTGAGGGCGTTCTCCATGGCGGTGTAGGCGATGGAAAGTCCGCCGTGGTCGCCGATGTTCTCTCCAAGGGTGAATCTGCCGTTGGCCTTTACGCCGGGAAGGATTTCAATCTCGTCAAACTGGGCTGCAAGGCGGTCTCCCAGAGCGTCGAACTTGGCCTTGTCCGATGCGGTCCACCAGTTCACCATGTTGCCGTATGCGTCAAACATGGAACCCTGGTCATCAAAGCCGTGGGACATCTCATGACCAATCACTACACCAATGCCGCCGTAGTTCACCGGATCGTCAGCCTCCGGGTCAAAGAAGGGTTTCTGGAGGATGGCTGCGGGGAAGCAGATCTCGTTGGTGGTGGGGTTGTAGTAGGCGTTGACGGTCTGGGGAGTCATGCCCCATTCTTCCTTGTCGGTGGGTTTGCCTATCCTGGAGAGGTTGTCTGCGGTGTACCAGATGCTGGCGGCGCGGAGATTCTCGTAGTAGCTCTTGTCCGTAGTTATTTCAAGGGTGCTGTAATCCTTCCACTTGTCCGGATAGCCGATTTTAACGGTGAAGGCGTTCAGTTTCTCGTGGGCACGGACCTTGGTGGTGTCGCTCATCCATTCCAGGGAGTCGATGTGCTGGCCAAGGGCAAGCCTGAGGTTTTCCACAAGCTTGACCATCTTTTCCTTGGAGCTGGCGGGGAAGTAGCGGCTTACATACATCTCGCCAACGGCCTCGCCAAGGATGCTGTTGGGAACGCTCATGGCTCTCTTCCAGCGGGGCTGGGGTTCGGTGGTGCCGGCCATCTTGTGTGAGAAGAATTCCCAGCGGGCCATGTAAAAGTCGTCGCTCAGGGCACCGGCCTGGTCGCTTACGAACTGGCAGAGAAGATATGCCTTGAGGGTTTCCAGGGGGGTCTTTTCAAGGTATTGTGAAAGGTCCTTGAAGAAGGAAGGCTGCTCCACGATGACCTTTTCCTGGGGAGCTATGCCCATTTCCCTGCAAACGCTTGCAAAGCAGATACCGGGCCATGCCTTTTCAATATCCTTGGTGGACATGGGGTTGTAGATGGCCTGCATGTTGCGGTTCTGTTCCCTGGTCCAGCTGAAGGAAGCAATTGCGTCTTCCACCTCGATGTCTTTGGCTGCAAGCGCCTCGGCGTCTTCCACCCCTGCAAGGCCCAGCACCTTTACCAGATACTCCCTGTAGCCTTCCTTGAGCTGCGCGTTCTTCTCCAGCAGATAGTAGTCGCGGTCTCCCATTCCAAGGCCGCCCTGGCCAAGATAGAGGACCTGCATGTCGCTGTCCACAAGGTCTGCCTCGGCGCCCATGCCGTAGAAGATGCTTTCTCCCTCTACACCAAGCCGGCCGATTACAATAGCCATCTCCTGCTTGGAGCCGATGGCCTGGATCCTTTCAATCTGGGCCTTGATTGGCTCTGCTCCCATGGCGTTGCGTGCAGTGGAATCCATGGCCATTTTGTAAAGGTCGGAAATTTTCTGCTCTACGCTGCCGGGGGCGGCCTCGATGTCGGCCATGCTCTGGAACATCTGGTTGAGGTTTTCGCGTGTGCGTTCAGCGATGGCGTCAAAACTTCCGAAGCGGGGGTACTCCGGCTTCAGGGGGTTGTTTTTCTGCCAGCCGCCGGTGGCGTACTGATAAAAGTCTTCGCCCGGGTCCACGCTCCTGTCAAGGTTGCTCAGGTCCAGGCCCCCTTTGGGAGCACAGGCTGCTGCGGCAATAATACTCATTGCAATCAAAACTGTTTTTTTCATACTCAAAAAGTAGTAGTTTGTACTTAAATTTTGCAAAGTTAAACATTAATGGCGATATTTGCACTCCTTACTTATGAGTATAAAGAACATTGCAATACGTTACGGTATATCTACCTTCGGGCTCATTCTGGTGGCCCTTGGGGTAGCTCTGTCCATTAAATCCAACCTTGGAATAGCCCCTCCTTCATGCCCTCCCACAGTCCTCAACCTCCGCTGGGGCGGCATTTCCGTGGGAACTTTCACCTGGATTTCCCATCTGTTTTTCATCCTGGTGCAGCTTTTAATCCTGCGTAAGGATTTCAAGGCGTCCTATCTCATGCAGATTCCTGCGGCCTTTGTGTTCGGTTATCTGTGTGACGGCGCCATCTGGCTCATGGACGCCGGCAATTTCTCCGCCAGCTATCCGGTCCAGATTCTTCTGAGCCTTGCGGCCGTGCTTATCACCGCCATCGGCATAAAGATAGAGATAATGGGAGGCGGCTGGGTACTTGCCGGAGATATGACCGCAGAGGTCATCTCCATAGTGACCAGGAAGCCCTTCGGCACCGTGAAGGTCTTTTTTGACCTTACCCTGGTGGCCCTGACCTGCCTTTTTGCCTACATCTGTTTTGCCAATCCATTCGGGGACGGTACGGTGTTCATCGTCAGGGAGGGTACCATCATCCTGGCCGTCCTTACCGGCATCTGCATGAGGTTCACGGACCCGGTCTTGGACAGGCTCATCGGCCCTCTCGTTCCTGAAAAATGACCAGGACGGCGCAGATTCTCAAAGACTGGATGCTCCCCATCGCAATAGTGACAGGGATAGGGGCTTACCTTATATATCATGTGTCTCCGGCACTGAGGCCCATCGGCCCTTTCTGCGACGCGCTTGCCTCACACGGGCAGCGTTGGGTAATAGCCTTCCTGCTGTTTTTCCAGTTCGTGAAGATTTCTCCTCACCAACTTCGTCTTGCCAAATGGCATTTCGGGGCCCTTGCCGTGCAGGTGGGCATCTTCATGGCCTGTGCTGCCGTGCTCGCTCTTGGAAATCTGCCCCATTCGGCCAGGATAGTTCTGGAATGCGTGATGCTCTGCTTCGTGTGCCCTACGGCGTCGGCGGCGGGGGTGGTTACGGACCGGCTTGGCGGAAATCTTGCGGAAACGGTTACCTATGTGGTGATTATCAATCTGGTGGCAACTTTCCTTATTCCCCTGGGTATTCCGCTGGTGAGCCCGTCGGCAACTCTGGGGTTCTGGGCTTATGCCGGGCATCTTGCCCTGAGGGTTTTCCCGGTTTTGGTGCTGCCGGCCCTGGTTGCCTGGACCATACGCTACACCACCCGTAAACTCCAGAGGCGGCTTATGCGTTGGAGCTCCAATTCCTTCTATATCTGGGGCGTGGGACTTTTCCTTGCCATGGTAATGTCCACGAGGGCTCTGGTGGTGAGCGGTATCGGCATTTGGACGGTGGCGGCTGTGGTGGGAGTGTCTGTGGTTTGCTGCTTTTTGCAGTTTTTCGCAGGCCACAGGCTCAAGGCGGAGGACAGGACCACTCCCGGACAGGCTCTTGGGCAGAAGAACACCGGTTTTCTTATATGGCTGGGATACAACTACCTGACGCCGGTGACTTCGGTTGCAGGCGGGCTTTACGCCGTTTGGCAGAATCTTTTCAACAGCTGGGAGCTGTACAGGCACAGCCATCAGATGCGGGCTTCCCGGAATACCTCCACAATTGAAGGATAAGTGTTTTTGAGGAAAGGCGGAAGGGACGATTTTGCAACCCATGCGGCTTTGCTTATGTCCTCCTCTTTCTGAGGGGTGAGGTTGGTGGGGTCAGTGTAGAGCATGTCGTACCACCAGGTGTGCTTGAGGTGCCATGCTCCGCCCCTGAGGTACACGTGATCCGTTATGCAGATGAGCCTTCTTACTTCCAGCTGGTCCACCCCGGTTTCTTCCTGAACCTCCCTCACCGCACATATTTCTATGTCCTCGCCTTCTTCCTGATGGCCTTTCGGGAGGTCCCAGAGCCCGTTCCTGGAAATCAGCAGGAAGTCTCCGCGTCTGTTGGAGACAAGTCCTCCGGCGGCGTTGACCTCACGGAATTCGGCACAGATGCGCCTGTAGGTATCCTCCGGATCATCGGAGGGAATGTATATTCTGGAAAGGGTGTCCTGAAGTTCGAACATGCCCACCAAATCATGGATATTGAACTGTCTGCCAAGGTAAAAGACCACGCCGTTGGGGTCTGACATGGCTTCCTGGTCCGGCTTGCAGATAATTATGGCTCTTTTCTCAAAATATATTTTGCGCATTTTTCCTATATTTGCGTCAGCAAAGATAGACATTTTTATGACAGTTATAAACAGCAAGCACGGCACCGTCTCCCGCCAGCCCTACGAGCTTTATATGAGCATGGTGGACATGAGCAACTTCAAGGCCATGATTCCGCCGGATAAAGCCGCCTCCGTGGAAGCGGATTACGACACCCTCCGCGGTGTAATCCAGGGCGTTAATTTCGGCGTCAAGATTCTCAACCGCGTGCCCTATTCCCTTATAGAACTGGTGGATTATGATGCTCCCCTGGCCTTCCATGCAGAGCTTCATTTTGACCCTTCGCCCGCAGACCCCTACAAGACGGACTTCTGGATAAAACTGGAGGCCGATCTTAACGTCATGATGAAAATGCTCATCGGCAGCAAGCTCCAGAGTGCCCTGGACCAGGTTGTGGATGGTCTTGTAAACGCTTCCAACGGTAAATTCTGATGCTGCTTCCTCCGGAGTTCACATCCCTTTTGAGGGAATCGGTAGGGGAGGGCGGTGCCGCAGCGGTGCTGGAAGCCCTGGACGGCAGTCCCTCCGTTTCCGTGAGGATGAACCCCCTGAAGCCCCTTGGGAAGTTTCCTTTCCCGGACGCGGAACCCATCCCCTGGAGCCCCTACGGCTGGTTCCTCAAGGACAGGCCGGTCTTCACCCTGGATCCGCTTTTCCATGCCGGGTGCTACTACGTGCAGGAGAGTTCGGCCATGATTGTGGGGCACGTTTTCCGTCAGATTCCGCTGGAGGCCGGGGCATGCGTCCTGGACCTGTGTGCCGCTCCGGGCGGTAAGACCACGGACATCGCCGCATCCCTCAGAGACGCCTTTGGAGACAACTTCACCCTCCTTTCCAACGAGGTCATGAAAAGCCGCCAGGCGGTGCTCCGCTCCAATATTGAATCCTGGGGAGATCCCCGCGTCGGGACTGTTTCCAGGGACCCGTCGGCCTTTGGCAGGGAGGCGGTTTTTGATGTGGTCGTGGCCGATGTCCCCTGCTCCGGCGAAGGCATGTTCCGCAAGGACCCGCGTGCCAGGGAAGAGTGGAATCCCGGCCTTCCGGCTTTCTGCGCCGCCCGTTCCAGACGCATCATCGCCGATGTCTGGCCCGCCCTCCGTCCCGGCGGATGGCTGCTCTACTCCACCTGCACCTTCAACCATCTGGAAAACGACGACACCGTCTCCTGGATAGCCTCCCAGCTTGGGGCCGATATCCTCCACCCTGGCGTTCCTTCCCCGGCGACGCCCACCTCAAACGGCTGCCTTATGCTGCCCGGTCTTGTCCCCGGCGAAGGCCAGTACGCGGCTCTTTTACGCAAGCGCGGCGACGGCTCTTCCCCCAGGCGGTCCAATCCCTTCCTCCTTTTCAATGCCGATGTCCCCGCTGCCTCCGACCCCCTTGCCGGCCTTCCCGTCTGCGAGGTGGACCGGGAAACGGCCCTACGCTACCTCCACGGGGATGCGCTGCGGCTTCCTGACGGCAGTCCCGTCGGCCTGGTGGCCATAGCCTACTGCGGGCAGAAGCTGGGGGCGGCAAAAAACATCGGCCCGCGCTGTAATAACCTTTATCCCAAAGGGAAACGCATCCGCATGAGCGTGTGAAACTTTTTTCCTCTGCCTGCCGTACTATTATAGTATCAAACATATAGGCATGAAACTTTCACAGTTTAATTTTGACCTCAGCCGGGAGCAGATAGCTTCTGAGCCCCCGCGTTGGCGTGACGAGGCCCGTCTGCTTGTCCTTAACCGCAAAACCGGTGAGATAGAGCATCGTATCTTCAAGGATATCATAGATTATTTTGGCAAAGGAGACGTCTTTGTGCTCAATGACACCAAGGTTTTCCCTTCCCGCCTGTACGGCAAAAAGGAGAAGACGGGTGCAGACATCATGGTGCTCCTGCTCAGGGAACTCAACAGGGAACAGCGTCTTTGGGACGTAATCGTGGATCCCGCAAGGAAAATCCGTATCGGCAACAAACTCTATTTTGGAGAGGACGAATCCATGGTTGCTGAGGTTATAGACAACACTACCTCCCGCGGCCGTACTCTCCGTTTTCTTTTTGACGGTCCCTATGAGGAGTTCAAGCAGGCTCTGTTTGCCCTTGGAGAACCTTATATCCCGGAATGGGTCAAGGAAAAAACTACGCCGGAAGATGTGGAAAACTATCAGACCATCTTTGCCGCCCACGAGGGTGCGGTAAGTGCTCCGGCAGCAGGTCTGCACTTCTCCAGAGAGCTTTTCAACAGAATGATTCTCAAGGATATAGACAAAACCTTTATTACCGTGCATATGGGAATCGGCCATTTCCGCGGCGTGGACGTTGAGGATCTTTCAAAGCACAGGATGGATTCGGAGAGGCTCATCATAGGCCCGGAGGCTGCGGAGCGTATAAACAAGGCCAAGCGTACCGGCAAGAAGGTCGTCGCCATTGGTGGAACCGTCATGCGCGGCCTGGAGACCTACGTCACCACCACCCACCAGGTTGACGTGTTTGACGGCTGGACCAACAAGTTCATCTTCCCTCCTTACGATTATTCTGTTCCGGATGCCATAGTGTCCAACTTCCACCTTCCCCAGTCAACCATGCTCATGAGCGTTGCCGCCTTTGGCGGTTACAAGAATGTCATGAATGCCTATCAGGTTGCCATTCAGGAGGGTTACAAGTTCGGTCCCTACGGTGACGCCATGCTCATTATCTAGTTTTTTGCAGGACCTATCCGAAGATTAAGGTTTTTTTGCTATATTTTTGCAGCAAAAAACCATGGACGACAACACTGTGGCGATTTGCGCCCTGAACAGAATTTTCGGATACCATCCCCTGCTCGCACATAAGCTCATCAAACAGGCCGGAAACGCCATTGCGGTGTTTTCCGGCCCTGCTGTCAGTATCCCGGAACATCCTGAACTTGCACAGCAGGTTAACCCGGATGCGATGGAAGACGCCCGCCGTGAGCTGGAACGGGTCGTCTCCCTCGGATGCCGTTTCCTTACCTATGATTCCGACGACTATCCCGCCCGGCTTCTGGAGTGCCCGGACGCCCCGCTGGGACTGTATCTCAGCGCCACGTCTTCCCCTGCGGAAATTTTTTCCCTGAGGCCCATGATTGCCTTTGTAGGGACCCGGGACCTCAGCCAGTGGGGCAAGGCCTGGTGCCGGAACCTTGTCATGGCCCTTGCCGCAGTACGCACTCCACCCGCCATCGTCAGCGGCCTTGCCATCGGGGCCGATGCGGTAGCCCACGCCGCCGCCCTTGAATGCGGACTCCCTACCGTGGGCGTAATGGCAACAGGAATAGAGAGTGTCTATCCCTGGCAGAACCGGAACCTCGCAGCGCGCATTGTAAACTCTCCGGGCAGCGCTCTCCTTACGGACTATCCGCTTGGTACGTCGCCTGTAGCGCTCAATTTCATCCGTCGCAACAGGATTATCGCAGGCCTCGCCTCCGCCACTGTGGTAATAGAGTCCAAAACCAAGGGCGGCTCCCTGATGACGGCCCGTTTTGCATGTGAGTACTCCCGGGATGTGTTTGCCGTTCCCGGCCGCCTTGATGACACCCGCTCCGCCGGATGCAACTCCCTGATATCCTGTCACATGGCAGAGATAGTCCTGTCTCCGGAAGACCTGGCGGCAAAGCTCGGTCTCGCCCCCGCCCGCCGCGGTCCCGGCGGTTCATGGAAAAGTGGTAAGGGCGGGGAGGAGGCATTCAGACGGCAGCTTGTCCGCATTCTCGGGGAGGACTCGCCGGCCGTCGCCGTTGCCCTGGCCATCTGCGAAAACCCCGGCTGCAACTCCGAGTCCCTTTCTGCCCTCACCGGCCTTCCCGTCCACCGTGTCCTCTCCTCCGTCGCCCTCCTCGAAGCCCACGGCCTCGTCACCACAGACCCCCTCCTCCGCTACTACATCTCCCCGGCCTATTTGTAGTACTCTTTGTCTTACTTTTGGGAAACAGTATTTAAAAAAACCGAGTGATCACTAAAATGCTCTGGAAGCCAGATTTTGCACTTCTCGTCCAATTTAAATCCGGGGAGAAGTGCAAAAACCCCATTCTGTGACAAAAAACGTTCACTCACTTTCCCTGGTCCCTTCATATATGTTTTTTGTGATAGCGTCGGAAGAGGATAAGACTTCGGCCCGGTACGGACCTACGGTCCTATCCCTCCCCCGACCTGACGGTCGCGGGCCCCTCCCATTCACGAAGCCATGGGCGGCTACGCCGTCCGAAGTCTCATCCTCTTCCTTCTCCAATAGTAACCCATCTTTGAATTGTTGTTTGGACTCAAAAGTGAGTTGACCTCCCTCCCTACTCCCAACTTCAAGGGTGCTACTAACGTCCCAATCACTGGGACGATAGTAGTGATAATGGGGGTAAAATGAC
>JAFUVY010000011.1 GCA_017477335.1 Bacteroidales bacterium | reverse complement strand
CGATAGTACCGATGTTGACATGCGGTTTGGTTCTCTGGAATGTTTCTTTTGCCATAGTTTTTAATATTGTTTAAACAATTGTTTTTAACCCAAAAAAAGAGCCGGTGGTGGGAATTGAACTCACGACCTCATCCTTACCAAGGATGCGCTCTACCCCTGAGCTACACCGGCTTTTAAGTATTTGGAGCGGAAAACGAGGTTCGAACTCGCGACCCTCAGCTTGGAAGGCTGATGCTCTACCAACTGAGCTACTTCCGCAATGGTGTGGGAGGTGGTGGACTCGAACCACCGAACCCTGAGGGAGCGGATTTACAGTCCGCCGCAATTGCCGCTATGCGAACCTCCCATTAATAAGTTTCAGAATTTCAAAGTTCCTTTGAGCCGATAGAGGGATTCGAACCCACGACCCCGAGATTACAAATCACGTGCTCTGGCCAACTGAGCTATATCGGCAGCTCAATGAATCCTTCATAGCTGAAAGGACTGCAAAGGTATGGATTTTTTTTGAATCACCAAAATTTTTCAAACATTTTTCATCAATGCGCGAAAAATATCGAACAGGGATTCCGTATCCATGGAGCAGAGTTCCAGCTGGCGAGCCCTGTCGGCCTGGGGAATGAAGCGGTCCGGGATGGCGACGGATTTGATTATCGGCCTGGTATCCCTGCCGGCAAAGTACTCGCAAACCTCGGAGTAAAGGCCGCCCTTGGCGGCACCTTCCTCAACTGTAAGGATCACCTTGTAAGCGGCGACTTCTTCCAATATTGCCTTGTCTATAGGCTTTACAAAACGCATGTCATAGACGGCGGGGCCAACCCAGTAGTCCAGTTTGTGGCGGCGGGCCGCCTCGACGGCACGGTTCACCACCGGTCCTACGCCAAGGACGGCAAGGCCCTTTCCGTCCAGCAACTTCTCTCCCCTGCCGGAGGGAATTTCCTCGAAGGGGGTATCTTTCCATGGCGCACCCTCTCCATAACCGCGGGGATACCTTATAATATAAGGGGAGCCGGGAACTTTGGTTGCGCTGTACATCAGATGCTTCAGCTGCACCTCGTCACGGGGTGCGGCGACGGTGACGCCGGGAATGCTGCGGTAGGCGGCCATGTCAAAGCAGCCGTGATGGGTTGCCCCGTCCTCGCCTACCAGTCCGGCACGGTCCAGGCACAGCGTGACGGGCAGATTCTGAAGGGCCACGTCGTGGATTATATTGTCGTACGCCCTCTGCGAAAAGGAGGAGTAGATGTTGCAGAACGGCTTGAGTCCGGCGGCGGCAAGGCCTGCGGAGAAGGTCACGGCATGGCCCTCTTCTATACCCACGTCAAAAAAACGCTCAGGGAACGCGGCCTGAAAAGCCGTCATTCCGCAACCGCTTGCCATTGCGGGGGTGATGCCAACCACCCTGGAATCCATTTTCCCCAGTTCCACCAGTACCTGCCCGAAGACATCCTGGTAGCGGGCCACGTCGGAAACCGTCTTGATACGGGCGCCGCTGACGGGGTCAAAGCGGCCGGGTGCGTGCCAGACGGTGGGGTCGGCCTCCGCGGGAGCGTAACCCTTGCCCTTTTTGGTGATTACGTGAAGCAGACGCGGTCCCTTGAGGTCCTTGATGCGGAGAAGCGTCTCCACCATCTTTTCCACGTCGTTCCCGTCCACCACTCCAAAGTATCGGAATCCCATGGCCTCGAAGAGGTCTCCCCCGCTGCGCCTTATGATGTTGGTCTTGGAGGAGCGGACGGTCTTCTGGATCCAGGCCCTGAGTGGAATGTCCCCCAGTTTCTCCCAGACGGTTTTCTTCATTTTGTTGTAGGCCGACGAGGTGGAGATGTGCAGAAGATAGTTGTGGAGTCCGCCGGCGGCGGCGTCGATGGACATGTTGTTGTCATTGAGGATGACCAGGATGTCGGACTTGGAGTTGCCGGCGTTGTTGAGCCCTTCAAAGGCCAGGCCTCCGGTTAGGGCGCCGTCGCCGATTACCGCCACGGAGCGGTAGGAGGCGCCGCTGATCCTGGCGGCCTCGGCATACCCCAGTGCGGCCGATATGGATGTGGACGAATGGCCGGCACCGAAGGCGTCGTACGGGCTTTCCGACATCTTCGGGAAACCGCTGATGCCGCCTTCCTGCCTGTTGGTCCGGAATGCTTCCCGCCTGCCGGTGAGGATTTTGTGGGCGTAGGCCTGGTGTCCCACGTCAAAGACTATCTTGTCCTCCGGAGTATTGTAAACGTAATGCAGCGCGGTTATGATTTCCACGGCGCCAAGGCTTGCTCCAAGATGGCCGGGATTGACGGCGCAGCACTCTATCATGTACTCCCTGACCTCCGAACAAAGCTGACGGAGCTTTTTCCGGGGGAGACGGCGAAGGTCTTCGGGGGAATTAATCTGGTCCAAAAGTATAGGCATATCGTGCAAAGGTACTCATTTTTTCCATAAAAACGTTATATTTGCATTTATGGACAAAGATACAAGACTCTCCATTTTCGCCGGGCTGCTGATTGGCCTGGGAGCATACGGGTTCCTTGCCCTTGGAGGCATTCCCGGAGCCGTCATTTTCACCTTCGGCCTGGTCTGCGTGGTCCTGTCCGGCAGTTTGCTTTACACAGGGAAGGCCGGCGTCATGACAGACATCCCCGCCCTTGTCAGGATTTGGCTTTTCAACGTGGTGGGGTGCATACTCATAGGCCTTCTGGTGCTTTCCATCGGCGGAGTTCCCGCGGAAAGGGCACAGGAGGTGGTCTCCGGAAGGCTTGCGCAGGGCCCCTGGAGGAGCTTTCTCAGGGCAGTGGGCTGCGGACTCATCATAGACATAGCCGTATGGCTGTACCGCAGCACCAAATCCATCGTCCCCATCCTGTTTGGAGTACCGCTGTTCATACTTTGCGGCTTCTATCACTCCATTGCCGACGTGGTTTACATTGTGGCGGCATGGAAGTGGTCCCCCGCCCTGCTGTGGTACTACCCCGTTATTGTGATAGGTAACTACGTGGGCTGCAACGTCCGCCGGGTTCTGCTTGGAAAGGAATGAGCGACAGGAAGTTACTGAATTCGGAGCTGGGCAGGATAAGCCCGGAGGAGTATCGCTCCCGAGCGGAAAGCGGCATTGTGGTGGTGCTGGACAACGTACGCAGCACACACAACACGGGGTCCGTTTTCCGCACGGCCGATTCCTTCGGCATAGACAAGGTTTACCTGTGCGGCATCTGCCCTGTCCCGCCTTCCCCGGAAATCCGCAAAGTAGCCCTGGGGGCGGAGCAGGTGGTCCCATTTGAGCACGTGGCCGACACCGCCGCCCTGGTGGACAGGCTTCGGGCCGATGGTTACACGGTGGTTGCCGTGGAGCAGACGGTGAATTCCGTCAAACTGGACAGGTTTTCCCGCACTCCCGGGGCCAGATACGCCCTCGTGTTCGGAAATGAAGTGGAGGGCGTGCAGCAGGAAGTAGTGGACCGCTGCGACTTCTCCCTGGAGATTCCCCAGTGCGGCACCAAGCATTCCCTCAATGTGTCCGTAAGCGCAGGCGTGGTCCTATGGGCCGTGACCCGCGGAAACAACAGATAAGATATGTGGCCTTTTGACAAAAAATATTTACTGGAGCAGATGACACCCGGCTGGACGGACTGGCACTGCCATGTTCTTCCCGGCGTGGATGACGGCATCCCGGAATTGGAGGATTCCCTGAAAGTACTGGAATACTACGAGAGCTGCGGTGTAAAGCAGGTGTGGCTCACGCCGCACATCATGCAGGACGTGCCCAACGAGACATCGGCCCTGAAGGAACGCTTTGCGGAGCTTCGCGAGGCATACAGCGGGCCCATCGCCCTTCACCTTGCATCCGAGAACATGCTGGACGCCCTTTTCAAGGAACGCCTTGCCGCAAGGGACCTTCTGCCCCTTGGGGAGGGACACCTTCTGGTGGAAACTTCATACTTCAGCCCGCCCATGGACTTCTGGGAACTGCTGGAGAATATTAAATCGGCAGGATTCTGGCCCGTGCTGGCCCATCCGGAAAGATACGTTTACATGGGCCCCGGGGACTACTCCCGCCTGGTGGGCATGGGTGTCGAACTCCAGCTCAACCTCCCCTCCCTCGCCGGATCTTATGGTAAGGAAGCCCAGGCCAAGGCACTTTGGATACTTAAGAAAGGCTGGTACGGAAGGAGCGGCTCAGACCTTCACAGGCTCCATGCAACCCGCGAAGCCCTGCAGAAACCGATTCCCCTAGGCGGTCCTGCCAAGGAGGCTCTTGGCAAAGTTCTCCAGCACGGTAACTCCATCGGCCCCCATAGCGGCGTCTGAACCCTTGAACACGGCTCTTGAAGAAAGGTCGGAGATGGCCTTTCGTGCGTCCGCGGCAACGTCAACGGAGGCATAGATATCCATTACCCTGGCTATCTTGGCAGCCTGCTCTTCGGGGGTCAGGGCAGGGGCGGCAAGGGCATCGGCAAGTCCCTCCGCACCTTTTTCCATGGCACGGACGGTGAGCCAGGACTTTTTCCCGTTAAGGATGTCTCCGCCGATGGGTTTGCCAAAGACTTTCTGGTCTCCGTAGGCGTCCAGGTAATCGTCGGCCACCTGGAAGGCCAGGCCAAGGTAGTAGCCGTACTCGTAGAGGCTGTCCTGGGACCAGCCGTCCGCTCCTGCGACAAGGGCGCCCATCTGGGCCGAGCATGCCAGCAGAACGCCTGTCTTGAGGCCTATCATCTCCATGTATTCGTTCATGGAAACGCTGCTCCGCTTTTCAAAATCCATGTCAAGCTGCTGGCCGTCACACACTCTGGATGCGGTTTTGGAGAACAGCTCCATAGCCTGCGGGAGTACCTGGGCGGGGGCTTTTGCCAGGTGTTTGTATGCGTCGATGCACATTACGTCGCCGCTGAGGATAGCGGTGTCTTCCGACCACTTTTTCCACACGGTGGGGTTGCCTCGACGGAGGGGGGAACGGTCCATGATATCGTCATGGATGAGGGTGAAGGTGTGGAAAATCTCCAGGGCGGCCGCCGGCTCCAGGACGGAGGGGGTGATCTCATCGGCAAAAATGCCGTAGGTGGTCAGGCAAAGGCGTGGACGGATGCGTTTTCCGCCGATGGCTATCATGTAACGGAGGGGGTCGTACAGGCCTGCGGGCCGAGACTGGAATTCCAGATTGCCGAACAGGGTCTCGATGGCGGCGTCTATGGCCTTGGAAGAAATCATACGGAATAATTTTTTTACAAATTTAGGCGGAAATTGCGTACATTTGCAAAACATTCGCAAAAATATGCCAAAAAAAAGAAGAGGCTCCCGGGGGGAAAGCAGATCCCGGAAAAAGAGATTGACCAAAATAGCCCCTGAATATATCGGTAAAGCCCTTATGTCCCGTGAAGGGTTCATCTTTGTAAGGGTGGAAGGCCAGGAAGAAGACATCTTTGTCAAAGCTACAAAAACCCGCGGCGCCCTTGACGGGGACACCGTAAAAGTTGCCGTGACTCAGGAGAAAACCGGTCCTGCAAAACGTCGCAGCGGGGAGATAATCGCCGTCCTGGAAAGGAGCGGGAAGCCTTTCGTGGGAATCCTGCACATAACGGGCAAACAGGCCTGGGTGCTCATGAGCTCCAAGAACATGCCATATGACATATCCGTTCCGGTGCCGGAAGGCGGCGAGCGCGGAATGAAGGTGGCTGCCGTAGTGGACGGATGGAACCGGGGAGAAACCACTCCCCACGGCCATGTGGTGGATATTCTGGGCATGCCCGGAGAAAACGACACGGAGATGCACGCCATCCTGTCCCAGTACGGGCTCCCCTACCGCTTTGAAAAGGAGGTGGAAGATGCGGCCGATTCCATACCGGACCGCATATCGGCAAAGGACAGGGCCGGCAGGAAGGACTTCCGGGATGTGCTCACCTTTACCATAGACCCGACCGACGCCAAGGATTATGACGACGCCATAAGCTTCCGCACGCTGGAAAACGGCAATTACGAGGTGGGGGTCCATATTGCCGATGTCACATGGTACGTCAAACCCGGCGACGCGGTGGACAAGGAAGCCCGGGAACGCGGTACGTCCGTGTACCTTGTGGACCGCACGGTGCCCATGCTCCCGGAGAAGCTTTCTAACAAGCTCTGCTCCCTGAGGCCCGGAGAGGAAAAGCTCACTTTCTCCGCTGTATTCGAGATGACTCCGGAAGCAAAGGTGGCCTCCAGCTGGATTGGAAGGACAAATATCATCTCCGACTACCGCTTTGACTACGACAAGGCCCAGTCCGTAATTGACGGTCAGGAGCCGGAAGGCGTCCCTGCCGCCATCAGTTCCGCCGTCCTCACGCTGAACACTCTGGCCCTGAAGCTGAGGAAGAAGCGTTTTGACGCCGGTGCCATGAACTTTGAAAGGCCGGAGATGAAGGTTATCGTGGACCAGAACGGAGCGCCGGTGGAGGTGCGGCAGAAAATATCGGCAGAGGCAAACTGGCTCATAGAGGAGTTCATGCTGCTGGCAAACCGCACGGTGGCGGAATACGTCTCCAAGGCCGGAAAGCCTTTCGTGTACCGTATCCACGACCAGCCAAACATGGAAAAGATATCGTCCCTGCAGGAGTTTGCCGGCACTTTCGGCTATAAGGTGAACCTGGAGCAGGGAGTGGCAAAGGGGCTGAACTCTCTCATGAACTCCGCCGCCGGGAAGCCGGAACTTCCTGCGATACAGATGATTGCACTCCGCTCAATGGCAAAAGCCTGCTACAGCACGGAGAATATCGGCCACTACGGGCTGGCATTCAGGGACTACACTCACTTCACCTCCCCCATACGCCGGTATCCGGATATGATGGTGCACCGCCTTCTTTCCCGCTACCTGTCCGTGAAGGACGCCGCGGACAAGGATTACCTTGCCCAGCAGTGCAAGCACGCTTCCGAAAGGGAGGTGGTTGCCGCTGAGGCGGAACGCGAGAGCATAAAGTACAAGCTGGTGGAGTTCATGCAGGACAAGATTGGCCAGGAATTCGAAGGCCACGTGTCAGGCATCACCGAATGGGGAATATACGTGGAGATTGAGCCCAGCAAGATTGAGGGTATGATTCCTTTCACGACTATCAAGGACGAATTCTACGCCTATGACCAGGATCACTACCGCGCCGTGGGGCGCCGCAGTCACAAGGTGATACGCCTGGGAGACCCCGTGCGGATACGCGTCAAAGGGACCTCCCTGGAGCAGAGGCTTCTGGATTACGAATTGATAGCCTTGGAAAGCTGAGTGTCATAACGCAGGCGTACGCGGACAGCCGCTTCCTGGAAGTAGAATCTCTCAACTATATCTTCCTCTATAAAAGGTATTATCTCGTCCTTCTTGAGTCTCAGGAGGGAGGCTTTGTCAGTGTCCATCGCCTTTTCCAGAGCTTCCAGTTCCGCTGACATGGCATCCGTGAGACCTTCTTCCTCAAGGGAGGTTTTCATCTGGTCGAACAGGGCCTTGGAAGAGGGGCGCCAGTCAAATTCTTTGTCCATGGCAAAGGTTACGAACTGCTCGTAGTCGGTAAAATGGAAATCCTCCGGAATTTCCCTGTGGCTGCTGGCATACATTATTGCGTACTGCTCCACGATGCCGTTAAGGACAAGGGAATAAGTGAGCCTGGAGTAGCTGCGGGGCTTGATTGTGACATCCGGGGTGATGCCACCGCCGTCCCTGACGATACGTCCGCCGGCCGTGCGGAATTCCCTGGTCAGGGAGTCCGGGATGTGGCCCACGCTGCCGTCTGCATTGCGGTGGGCGTAGTCTATAGCCTGGACGCAGCGGCCGGAGGGGGTGTAGTATTTGGCGGTGGTCAGTTTCAGCTGTCCGTCGTAGGGAAGGGGACGGATGCTTTGGACCAGGCCCTTTCCGTAAGTCCTTGTGCCGACGATGGTTGCACGGTCATAGTCCTGCAGCGCACCGGACACAATCTCCGAGGCCGATGCAGAACCCGAATCAACCATTACGATGATGGGGAGTTCCGTGTCTATGGGTTCCGTAGTAGTGTTGTAGGAGGCGTCGGATCCGGCTGCCCTGCCCTTGGAAGACACCACCAGGGAGCCGCGGGGAACAAACAGGGACACTATGTTGATAGCCTCTGCAAGAAGACCGCCGCCGTTGCCCCTAAGGTCCAGGACAAGGCGTTTCATGCCATGATTCTTAAGGTCCAGGACTGCACTGCGGACCTCCTGGCCAACGCCTTCCGTGAACTTGGAAAGGAGGATGTAGCCGTCATTCTCATTGAGCATCCCGCTATATTCCAGGGAGGGAAGGACTATGCGTTCACGGACTACGGGGACGTCTATCTCCTCTCCTGTGTAAACCTTCCTCACCCTGAACATCACTGTGGTTCCGGGCTTGCCGCGCATCCTTTCCGTGCACTGGGAACTGGTGAGGCCATGTGTGGAAACGCCGTCAACGCTCATGATACGGTCCCCGGCACGCAGTCCCGCCCTGGCCGACGGAGACCCTGCGTAAGGGACGTTGATGATTACGTCGCCGTTAAGGTCCGGCTTGTAAATGACTGCGCCTATGCCGCCGTACGCGCTGGAAATCATCATCTCAAAGTTTTCCTGCTCCTCTTCCGGCACATAAACCGTATAGGGATCAAGCGCCTCCAGCATGGAGTCTATCCCCGCTCGCTCTATCCTGCCCAGGTCCAGCGAATCCACATAGGACCTGTTGAGTTCCTTAAGGATGGCGTTGTTTACTTCCACCCACTTTCCCAGGGTGAAATTGCGGGACTGTGCCCCGGCACATATTGCCAGGCCTGCGGCAAGTATTGTCAGTACTGTCTTTTTCATGAATCGAACTGTTAAGCGTCTGCAAAGATAAGGTTTATTTAGTAAAGTTGCGAGTGGTCCCTCCCTCTTACACGGCCGAGGGTGGCAATGGGCGATATAGTCTGACAGGGCACTGCTGGAATTTCAGAGGGTATCGGCCCTATTATTTACCCTCTGAAATTTCAGTAGTGACCTGGCGGGAGGAGGAATGGGAAAGTGAGTGAACGTTTTTTGTCACAGGATGGGGTTTTTGCACTTCCTGGATTTAAATTGCACAAGAAGGGCAAAATCGGGCTTCCAGAGCATTTTAGTGATCACTCGGTTTTATTGAATAAAAAAATAACCTATTCCATTTTTCCTGCCGTCGCGCCCTGCGCGACCCCTCCCACTTCGTGGGCCCCTCCCTCTTACACGGCCGAGGGTGGCCATGGGCGATAAAAATGAAATAGGTTATT
>JAFUVY010000010.1 GCA_017477335.1 Bacteroidales bacterium | reverse complement strand
TTATTACGAAAATTCCGTATCTAAAGTTACAGACTATCTATTCTATCTTTTGCTTTACCTCTTAATCTATTCTCTCAGTATTGTCAAAGAACTCATTCATTGATAGAAATCCCCAATCTCTTCGTCAGACTCCGTCTGTGGTCCTCACAACTCCAAGGTTGCTGCGGTCCGCGACGTTCGTCTTCCTTGACCTTGAACATTTCTTTTCAATGAACTTTCTCGTAAAAAACCCCGCTCTCTCAAGCGGGACTGCAAAGGTACTAACTTTTTTTGAACCTCCAAATCTTTTTAATCTTTTTTTCAACTTTTTTAAGCCCTACTCTTGCAGATATGAATATTTATGCATAATTTTGCCGCCCAAAATGAAAATATCCAATTTTATGCAAAACACACAGCACAGGCAGCAGGTCCTGCTGAATATTCTGGAAAAAGAGAATCTCTTTGGCCAGGAGGATATCATCAAAAAGCTCAGGGAAAAAGGAGTTGACGCAACTCAGGCCACCCTGTCCAGGGACCTCAAGGCGCTTGGCGTAGTTAAGATTCCTGGCGAGGGATACAAGAGGCAAAGGCCCATCGGAGCGGAAACTGCCTCCGCGGGAATAAACGGCGGGCTGCGAAGCCTGGAGTTTTCCGGGAATATGGCCGTGATCAAGACCGACGCCGGGTTGGCATCGGCCCTGGCGGTGAAGATAGACCATCGGCCCATGAAACCCATTATGGGAACCATAGCCGGGGACGACACCGTGCTCCTTATTATAAGAAACGGTTTCGCTCAGAAGGATGTGACCCGGGCTCTGGAGGCTGTATTTCCAAACATCGGCAATCTTGTTGTAAAATGAAGCCTTTTCAGATTTTTACGGCAACTCAGGAGCATCTCCCCTACGCTCCGGCAGTTGTGGATGCCATCAACGACGCATCCAAAGTCAAGGGGACCGGACTTGCCCTGAGGACGGTGGAATACATAGAGTCCAAGATTCGCGAGGGGAAGGCAGTGATTGCCCTCTACCACGACCAGGTTGCCGGATTCTGCTATATAGAATGCTGGGAGCACCAGCGTTATGTGGCCACTTCCGGACTCATCGTAAGGCCGGAGTTCCGCGGTAACGGGCTGGCGGAGGCCATCAAGAAGGAGGCTTTCCACCTTGCCAGGCGTAAATTCCCCACGGCAAAGATGTTCGGCCTCACCACTTCACTGGCCGTAATGAAGATAAATTCAAGACTGGGCTTTGTACCGGTCACTTTTACCGAGCTCACCACCGATCCGGAGTTCTGGAAAGGCTGTGAGTCCTGCCAATATTTTGATGTCCTTGAGCGCAGCGGCAACAAGAACTGCCTGTGCACGGGAATGATTTTCGACCCCGCACCAAAACAGAAACAATGGAAAAGAAAAAAGTCGTCGTCGCTTTCTCTGGAGGACTCGACACGTCCTATGCAGTAATGTACCTGGCCCTTGAGAAGGGCTATGAGGTTCACGCCGTCTGTGCCGATACCGGCGGATTCAGCCAGGCCCAGCTCCGCACCAACGAGCAGAACGCGCTACGCCTTGGCGCCGCAAAGTACGTAACTCTGGACGTGAAGGAGGAGTACTATTCCAAGAGCATCCGCTACATGGTGTTCGGAAATGTCCTCAGAAACGGCACCTATCCCATATCCGTGTCCTCCGAGCGCCTCTTCCAGGCGGCCGCAATCGCCAGGTACGCCAAGGAAATCGGGGCCGATGCCATAGCCCACGGCTCCACCGGCGCCGGAAACGACCAGGTGCGCTTTGACATGACATTCGAGGTGCTCTGCCCCGGCATAGAAATCATCACCCTCACCCGCGACAAGGGCCTTTCCCGCAAGGAAGAGGTGGATTACCTCAACGCCCACGGGTTCCAGGCCGATTTTGCCCGACTCAAGTACTCATATAATATAGGTATATGGGGCACGTCCATCTGCGGCGGAGAAATTCTGGACAGCACCATGGGACTGCCGGAGGAAGCCTACCTTAAGCCGGTCACCAAGGCCGATACCTCCACGCTCAGGCTTGGCTTCTGCCGCGGCGAGCTGTGCTCCGTGAACGGCGAGCCGCTGCCCCCCGTGGAGGCCATCCGCAGGACCGAGGCCCTTCTGGAAGGCTACGGCCTGGGCCGGGACATCCACGTGGGGGACACCATCATAGGCATAAAGGGAAGGGTTGGATTTGAAGCAGCCGGGCCGATGGTCATCCTTGCCGCACACAAGTACCTGGAGAAGTTCACCCTTTCCAAATGGCAGCAGTACTGGAAGGAGCAGCTGGGCAACTGGTATGGCATGTTCCTGCACGAAAGCCAGTACCTGGAGCCTGTGATGAGGGACATAGAAGCCTATCTGGAAGAGAGCCAGAGGAACGTTACCGGCACCGTGACAATCACCTACGGCCCCAAATGGTTTGAGACCACGGGCGTGGACTCCCCCTGCGACCTGGTGAATTCACCGCTTGGGGAATACGGCGAGGGCAGCAAAGCCTGGACCGCCGCGGAGGCAAGGGGCTTCATCAAGATGCTTGAGGTGCCGCTCAAGGTGTATTACGGACGCCATCCGGACGAGGCCCTATGATACAGCAGCTGCTTAAAGCTCTTGTGAGCATACCCTCCCCCAGCCGGGAGGAAAAAGCCAAGGCGGATTACCTGGAAGCCTTCCTGAGCTCCCGCGGGGAGGACGTTCACCGGGAGGGAAACAATCTGTGGTGCATCAAAGGCAGCGGCCCGGCCCTGATGATGGACGCCCACATAGATACGGTAATGCCCGTCAGCGGATGGGCCTCCGACCCCAATACTCCCGTAGTCATAGAGGGACGCCTGCACGGCCTGGGTTGCAGCGACGACGGCGGCTGCGTAGCTGCAATGACCAAGGCCTTCCTGGAGGCCCGCCCGGAAGGGTACAGCCTGGTGCTGTCCTTGTCGGCCGAGGAGGAGATAAGCGGGAAAGGCGGCCTGGAGAAGGCTCTCCGGCACATCAAGGCCGACATCCGGGCAGGAATAATAGGAGAACCCACAAGCCTCAGGATGGCGGTGCGCGAAAGAGGATTGATGGTCCTTGACTGCATGGTCCGCGGCAAAGCGGGACACGCGGCAAGGCAGGAAGGGGACAATGCCATCTACAAGGCCCTTGCGGATATAGAGTGGTTCCGCCGGCAGCCGGGAATGCAGGTCACCATAATAGGTGCCGGGACCCAGCACAACGTTGTGCCCGACCTTTGCACATTCACGGTGGACGTAAGGACCGAGGGCTCCAACGAGGATGCCCTGGCGCACATCAAAAGCCATGTGGGGGCGGAGGTCCGACCCAGGTCCATGAGACTGAACGGGAGCGCAATAGGCCTGTATCACCCCCTGGTGCGGGCCGGAGTGGCCATAGGGCTGGAGACGTTCTCCTCCCCTACGCTTTCCAACCAGGCCCTGTGCCCGTTCCCTACCATAAAACTCGGCCCGGGGGATTCGGCGCTGTCGCATACGGCGGAGGAATCCATCGACCTGGAAGAGGTGGAAAGGGCCGCGGACATTTACTTGAAACTTCTGGAAGAATATGGCAAAAATCTGGGATAAAGGATTTGACAACGACCCCCGCGTGGACGCTTTCACCGTGGGCAAGGACAGGGAGCTGGACCTTATGCTGGCCCCGTACGACATTGAGGGCACCATTGCCCATATCACCATGCTGGAGGAGGTGGGATTGCTAAGTGCCGATGAGCTCCGCCAACTCCTTCCCGCCCTTGAGGAGCTTCATAAGGAAGCTGTGGAGGGGCGGTTTGTCATTCTCGGGGAGGACGTCCATTCCGAGGTTGAATCCCGCCTGGGGCCGCTGGGCAAAAAAGTCCACACCGGACGCTCCCGCAACGACCAGGTGGCGCTGGACATTCGCCTTTTCACACGCGACCGCATACGCAGGACGGTGGAGAAGATATCGGCCCTGTTTGACATCCTCCTGAGACGGGCCGATGAGCTAAAATCCACCCTGATGCCGGGCTATACGCACCTTCAGGTGGCCATGCCTTCCTCCTTCGGCCTGTGGCTGGGAGCTTATGCCGAATCCCTTTGCGACGACCTTGTTCTCCTGAACGCCGCCGCGGAGGTAAACGGCCGGAATCCACTTGGCTCTGCGGCCGGGTATGGGTCGTCGGCCCCACTGGACAGGATGCGGACAACGCAGCTGCTTGGCCTGCCGTCCCTGGCCTACAACTCCATCTATGCGCAGATGGGACGCGGAAGGTGCGAGCGGACCGTGGCCTTTGCCTACTCCTCCGTTGCCGAAACACTGGGAAGACTGGCCATGGACTGCTGCCTTTACAACAGCCAGAACTTCGGGTTCATTCACCTTCCGGACAACTTCACAACCGGATCCAGCATAATGCCGCAGAAAAAGAATCCGGACGTATTTGAACTGGTAAGGGCTCACTGCAACCGCCTGCAGGGCATTCCGGGACAGATAAAACTTGTGACGGGCAATCTTCCGTCCGGCTATTTCCGCGACATGCAGGTCCTCAAGGAGATTTACCTGCCGCTGTTTGACGAGCTTGACAGCTGCCTGGACATCATGGCACTTGCCCTGGACGGCATGGAAGTGACCCCGGGCCTTATGGACAATCCGCTCTATCACCAGGCCTTCTGCGTGGAAGAGGTAAACCGGCTGGTCCGCGAGGGAGTCCCTTTCCGCGACGCATACGTCACCGTGGGCAAAGCCGTACAGGAAGGCAGCTTCCACTATAACGGGGAGCTGCACCACACCCACATTGGCTCCATCGGCAATCTCTGCCTTGAGCAAATCCGCCGGCGGTTTGAGGCTCTTAGAAGTTCTTAAGTAATGTGTAAAAAATAAGTTGCATCAGTTGGCTGGTTTGACGAGGTAGTTCCACTTGCCAAGTTCCGGTGCGAAGATGACCTGCCTGGCAAGCCTCTTCTGGTACGATTCTTCAATCGGTCGCTTGATGTCATAAGTTT
>JAFUVY010000009.1 GCA_017477335.1 Bacteroidales bacterium | reverse complement strand
TAGTAACCGCCGCCACTGCTGCAGAGGGCACGATTACCTACACCGTCGCTCCCAACGAGACCACAGAAGTGCGTAATGGCTGGATTAAGCTCACCCTTAGCAAGGAAGGCAAGGATGACATCGTCAAGGAGATAGTCGTAACGCAGCAAACTAACACTCCCGTTCAGCTTGTAGAGGGCACGGTTCCCAACATGAACCAGAAGATGTTCGGTGTAACCTTCCCCGACGAGTTCGCTTCTCTTGACGCAACCACCTTCGAAGGCTGGGTCAACGCTGTCAACTACAACGGCGCCCAGGCAAATCTTCCTACCTTCATGGGTACGGAGAACGCCTTCCTGGTCCGCTTTGAGAACGGCAAGCCTCAGATTGTCCTCGGCGACCCTGTCACCGGCGGCGGTGAAATCAAGGCAACGGCTTCTTCTGCAATGTCCACCGGTGAGTGGCACCACATTGCAGCCGTTTACACCCGCAACGCCAAGGTTGTCCTCTACGTGGACGGCAAGAAGGTTGCAGAGAACAACACCAAGGACTATCCTGTCACTTACAACAGCGGCGTGAAGCCCGGCACCAATGACGACGCCAAGATTGGCCGTAAGTTCTGGGTGGGCAATGCCTTCAGCACCCGCTGGTTCAACGCCAGCATGTCTCACCTGCGTGTCTGGAGCAAGGCTCTCACCAACGACGAGGTCGTAGCCTCCGCAAACAACCGTGCTCTTGAGACGGCCGAAGGCCTTATCGCCAACTGGCCTCTTACCGAGGACAAGGGACTAAAAGTTACGGACCTCTCCGGCAACGGCCTGAATGCGGAATACAAGAGCGCAAGCGACGCCGACGGAGTCATTGAGACAACTGAACCCGAAAGGACCACCGGTGTGGAACTTCCTACACTTGACGCTCCCGTACATCCTACTTCCATCAAGATCACTGCAGAAGAAACTCTGGTCAAGACCGGTCTTACCATCCAGCTCAGCGCAACCGTTCTTCCCGAGAACGCCTGGGACAAGAGCATCAGCTGGAGGAGTGAGAACGAGGAGGTTGCAACCGTAGATCAGAACGGCCTTGTAAAGGGTGTCACCCCCGGTACTGTAAAGATTTACGCAGAGAACGCAGCCGAGAATCTCTCCGACAATGTAACCATTACCGTTGAGGCCCGTTACACTCCCGGAACTGTATCTCCTGACTTCTCCGCCAACATGAACTCCCTTGTCATTGACTGGGGCAGCACCGACGTCTCCTCCCTCAACGACGTAACCGTAGAGTGGAAGATGAAGGCAAAGGCATGGACCAACAGCTATCAGTATAAGTCCTGGTATTGGACTTACACCGGCACCTCCAAGGTTAACTCCGTGTTCGGCGTAGATGGTCAGTGGCTCCTCCGCATCGGCGATGCCAACATCCCCGAAAATCAGCTGGAGGTAGCCGGCACAGGCTCCGAAAACCGTCTGGACTATGACTTCCAGGCAGGTTCCTGGTACCACGTCGCAGTTGTTTACAGCGTCACCAGCGGTACCACCAAGTACTACGTCAACGGTAACCTGAAGGGCACCGTAGAAGGAGTCACCGTTCCCGCCAACTTCACCGGAGCACGTATCAGTGAGTCCTTAAAGGACAACGGCGTGAACTCCCGCTTCTTCAACGGTTACCTTGCAGACCTCCGCGTCTGGAAGACCGCACGTACCGCCGAGCAGATTTTTGCAGGTCTCAATGCATTTGATGACAATTCCAATGAGGACCTTCTGCTGAACCTCAAGCTGGACAATGGCAACCAGGTATTTGTGAACAGCGCAAACACCGACGCCACCGTACAGCCTACCCAGGAGTTCGAGTGGATTGAGGAGCGTCCTGAAATCCAGGAACTTGTAGAGGCAACCGAGGTAAAGATTGACACTCCCGCTTCCACGGAAATCAAGGTTACCGAGACCCTTCAGCTTTCTGCACAGGTTCTGCCTGAGAACGCAGAGAACAGACTCATCACCTGGAGCTCTGGCAACACCGCAGTTGCAACCGTAGATCAGAACGGCCTTGTAAAGGGCGTAGGTCTTGGCGAGGTGACGATTACTGCAACCAACGAAAAGAGCGGTCTCTCCGACAGCGTAACCCTTACCGTAGTCCGCAAGTACGAAGCCGGTACCGTAACTCCCGACTTCTCCGTGAACTACAACAGCGTATCCATCAACTGGGGTACCGCCAACGTCAGCAGCCTTGGCAAACTCACCGTTGAGTGGAAGATGAACGCCCACGACTTCTTCAACGAGTACTATTATGGCAGCAACAACGCCCGTGGAACTTCCGTGGTGAATTCCGTGTTCGGCGTAGAAGGCAAGTGGCTCCTCCGTATCGGCGACCTTAATCTGCCCAACAACCAGCTTGAACTTGCAGACCACAACCACCCTCGTCTGGACTACGATTTCAAGACCGACACCTGGTACCACGTTGCAGTTACCTACGACACAGAGTCCGGCAAGACCGAATTCTATGTGAACGGTGAACTCAAGGGCAGCTTTGAAGGCACCGCCACCAGTGCCGCAGACCTCAGGGGTGCCTTCATCGGCCAGTCCTACAAGGACAACAGCGTGAACTCCCGTTACTTCAACGGTTATCTTGCAGACGTCCGCGTATGGAACACCATCCGCAGCGCAGAGCAGATCAAGAGCGGTATCAACGAGTTCACAGACCAGGCTTCCGAGAACCTGCTTCTCTACCTCAAGCTTGACGAAGGCCTTGCAGCTCTGGTGAACAGCGCAACTGCATCCGATGCAACCGCATCCTTTACCGCCGACGCCGGCTGGAGCGTGCTCCGCCCTGTGATTGATGTCACCGACGGTGGTGCCACCGGTACTCTTCCCGACTTTGATCCCGTAACTGGTTTCCAGTGGTAATATAAACTCATAAGGCTGTCCCGGGCTCCCGGGACGGCCTTATCTTATACAATATTATAATAATGAAATCGATATTCAAATATTTCTCAATAGCCATGGTTGCAGCGGCGATGGCCGTATCCTGTAACAAGGAGGCCGAGGCTCCTGTTGAGTCAAAGCCCGCTGCAGGTCCCCGTACATTCACCCTGGCTATTGGCAATCCGGAGGCCAGGGTAAGCGTGGACGAGGCCGGCAAAACCGCATGGGAGGCAGGTGATGCACTTTACCTGTACGACGGCTCTGTCCACACCACCGTTGAACTCACCGCCGACAGCATCTCCGATGACGGCAAGACCGCTACCATCACCGTAGAAGGTTTTGAAGGCGACATCTACGCTGCCTACCCCGCATCTTCCGTGGTTTCCACAACTGCCAACGGCGTAACCACTTTCACAGCTGCCCAGTCCGTTATCCTTGGAGGTTATTCCAAAGAAAACAACATCTACTTCAAGAACCTCAACAATGTTGTCATCTTCACTGTAAGCGGTGACTTTGACAGCGTTATCTTTACAGGAGGGTCCGACGAGGAACAGTCCGTCAACTATCTCTCCTTTGATGCAAAGGTGAGCGAGGACGGTGTAGAGTTCCCTGTGGCAGGCTCCAATCCTACGGTGTCAGAGATCGCCATGGCAGAGGTAATTGCCGACGGTGTCACCCCCAACTACCTTTATCTTAACGCTCCCGTGAACCTGACGGATGGTTTTGCCATGATCTTCACTAAAGACCAGGAGGCTGTCAAATGGGTGGACGGAAGCAGCAAGCCCCTCACCATGACCCGCGGCCAGTACGTGAACCTCGGAGACCTCACCGCAAGGCTTGAGGATATGCCGGAAATTCCCGTTGATGAGGAGGAATATTTTGAGAAGGTTACCTCTACAGAGGATATCACAGATGGTGTTTACCTTATAGTTTATGAAGCTGGCAATGTGGCCTTCGATGGCTCCCTTAATACTCTTGACGCTGTAAGGAATACTATTGGCGTCACAATTTCCGAAGGAAAGATTGAAGCCAATCAGGAAACCAAGGAATCTGCATTCACTATTGATCTGGAGAACGGTACACTTAAGTCCGCATCCGGATTATTTATAGGCGTATCGAGTAATAGTAATGCACTTAAAACATCCCCGAATCCTGATTACACTAATACTTTCAGTATAGATGAAAGTGGAAATGCTGTGATTCAAGCAGCTTTCAGCGGTTCTACGATGAAGCTACGGTACAATGCTGCCAGCAATCAGAATAGGTTCCGCTATTACAAGAGCGGACAGGAGCCTGTTCAGTTGTACAAGTATGTTGTAGCCGGCACCGATACTCCCGTTGAGAACAAGATTGAGAGCATCAAGGCAGAGGCTACTGCCTACGTCATTGGTGATGCCACGGACGTCTTGCAGTCCCTGTAGAGACTCTTAATGTGATTGCAGCCACGGAGAACTGCGCAGTTACATTAGTGAAGTCTGCCGGAGCAGGCATCGGCGATGTTGACCCCGGTAATATTGTTAACCAATAGTCCTCCCTAAGGATACAATAAATTATGAAGAAAATCTTTTCTATCATTGCCATCGCTGCGGCTGCAGTAGTGACCGCAGTTTCATGTTCCAACAAGAACAATCCGGAGCCTGTAGTTCCTGTTGGAAGCATTTCTTTCGAGCAGGCCGAATATACCGTTTTTGTAGGTGAGAAGGTAACGGTTGCCGTTACCGGCCTTGCAGAAGGTGAGACCGTAAAGTCCTACGTCTCATCCGACAGGACCGTCGCCACTGTTACTACCAAGGGCGTGGTTACTGGCAAGAAGGTGGGCGAAGTCACCCTTACCGCCACCTCCTCCGCCTCCAACACTGCAACCTGCACCGTTAAGGTTATGGAGAAACCCGCAGAATACGTGAGCATTACCGGAGTTACCGTAACTCCCGCCACTCTTGCCCTTAAGGAAAACGCCAGCGAGACTCTTTCTGCCGCAGTTGCTCCCGCAAATGCAACTGACAAGGACAAAGCCATCGTCTGGAAGTCCTCCGACGAGTCTGTGGTTACCGTGGATCAGAACGGCAAGGTAACTGCAAAGACTGTCCCCGCCGGCGAAACCAAGACTGCGGAAATCACCGCCACCATCACCGACAGCTACAAGAACAGCTTCTCCGGAAAGTGCGTGGTCACAGTAAAATCCTCCGTTGTTCCCACTACCGGAATCACTCTGGACGTCACCACTCTCAAGCTGAACCCTGAAGGAACCAGGCAGCTCACCGCCAGCCTTGTACCCGCAGACCACACTGACAACCTGGCCATCACCTGGGAAACCACTAACGCTTCCGTAGCAACCGTTTCCTCCGGTCTTGTAACCGCCGTTGCAGTTGGTTCCGCAACCATCACCGCCAAGGCAGGCTCCTTCTCCGCCACCTGCGAGGTGGAAGTTACCGAAGCTCCTGTGGCCACCCTTGTTGCCGACATGTCCACTGTTGCCTTCCCTTACACCTGGCCCGAGGCCGATGAATACAAGCTTGACAACGTCACCATGGAAACCTGGGTCAATACTACAAGCCTTCAGTATACCCAGAACATCATGGGCATAGAGGGCGTGTTCCTTCTCCGCGTGGACAAGCCTCAGTTCCAGCTCCTGTACGGCACCACCGTCAGGGACAACGAGGAATACAGCGAAGGCAAGGTAAACGGCACCCTTCCCACTAACGAGTGGGTCCACATTGCGGCTACTTATGCCCGCGCCGGCAAGGCCATCCTCTACATCAACGGAGAGAAGGCAGGCGAAGGCAACACGGAGGATCACCCTGTGGACATGAACGGTATAAAGAAAAAGAGCACTCAACTGCGTCCCGGCGAGAACGATACCCAGTGGGGCCTCATTCCTTTCAGCTTCATAATTGGCAACGGCTGCGACGCCAACCGCAATATTCGTGGCAGCATTGCTTACGCACGCGTTTGGAGTGATGTCCGTACCGCCGATGAAATCAAGGCCAACATGTACAAGAAGGCTCCAGAGGGAGACAACCTCCTTGCAAACTGGTTCTTTGACGAGGGTGCCGGTAACGCCATTTCCGACCACTCCGGCAACGGCCGCACGCTTGCTCCCAAGACCTGGAGCCCGTTCAATAAGGGAACGGCCCGCACCATCCAGGATGCCGAAATCAATTGGATTGAAGGTACTCTTCCCGCCGTTAAGTAATTAATTGCAGACATGAAGAGTATTTTCAAGCTTATTACTGCTGCCGCAATGGTCCTCATGGCCATTGCGGCATGCTCCAAACAGGAGCAGGGCGGCGGCACCGACGCCGGCAACCTGTCCCTTAACAAGACAGAACTTACCCTTATGGTGGAGCAGACGTTTGTGCTTCAGGTAAACGGCCTTGCCGACGGTCAGACCGTAAGCTTCAAGTCATCGGCCACAACCGTAGCAAGCGTCAATGCAAAGACCGGTAAGATTACCGCCAAAAAGCAGGGAGAGGCCAATGTGACCGCAACCGTTGGAACTACCGTTCTCACTTGCCATGTCACTGTCACCCCCAAGGAAAATGTGGTATCTTCCCTTACCGTGAGCCCTTCTTCCCTTAACCTCAGGGACGGCGAAACCGCAAACCTCACCGCTGAGCTTTCTCCTTCGGACGCTACGGATATGGACGCCGTGCGTGCCACCCTAAAGTGGGCAAGTTCTGACGAGACGGTTGCAACTGTCAGCGCCGCCGGTGTGGTGACAGCCCTCACCATGCCCGAGGGAGAGTCAAAGACGGCCACCATTACCGCCACCGTAACCGGCAAGAACGGCACCCCCATCTCCGCAACCTGCACGGTTAACGTGAGCTCCAATAAGGTAAGGACCAGCAGCATCCAGCTCAACCAGAGTTCCCTCAAACTGAATCCTTCCGAGACCGCAACCCTTACCTGCACTTTCTATCCCGCCAACCATACAGACAGCCCCGTCGTTACCTGGGAAAGCTCCGACCCCGCTGTTGCAACAGTGGACGGAGGTGTGGTTACCGCGCGTGACTACGGCAGCGCAATAATCACTGCAAAGATTTCGGACGACATTCAGGCCACCTGCTCCGTCCTTGTGCGTGAAGGCCCCAAGTCCGGCACCACCATCGACATGAGCGCTACCTACTTTGAGTACACCTGGCCCGAGAATCTTGCTTCCACAGAGGCCCTCACCCTGGAATGCTGGGTGAATATCGGCCAGAGCTCTGCGGAGCAGTCCTTCCTTGGCACCGAGGGTGTTCTCCTTATCCGCGCCCAGAGCGGCCAGTATCAGATTATGTCCGGCGGCGCAGGTGCCAGCGGTACCTGGGACGGCCAGACAGAGGCCAAGGTAACTGCAACGGCAGAGGTTGGCGAATGGCATCACGTCGCCGGCGTTTACTCCGCGGCGGATCACAAGATTTACCTCTATGTGGACGGAGCCCTTGCAGGGGAAGCGGAACCCAAGATTGAAGGTGCGATTCCTCTCAACGGCCGCGAAGGCTATACGGACGGAACCAATCCCAATATCTTCATGGTGGGCAACGCCTACGGCCGCAACCGTTTCCTGAACGGCAACATAGCCTACGCCCGCGTTTGGAACGTGGTTCGCACTCAGGAGCAGATTGCAGCCGACATGGCAAAGAAAACTCCCTCGGGAGAGGGTCTCATCGCCAACTGGTACTTCACCGACGGCGAGGGTGACACCGTCAAGGATTACTCTTCCACCGGAGCCAATCTTACGCCCAAGGAAGGCAGTATTTCCTGGGTTACCGGAACGCTCCCTTCAGTACAGTAACAGGCACTTTTTTATACCTTATCCCCGGGGTCCAAAACCTCGGGGATTTTCTTTTGAAAATATTTTTGCTGATACGTTATTTTATACTATTTTTGTCCGGATTATCACTAATTTTTAACATAAACATGAACTTTCTAAAACGATTTGCCATCACGGTGTTTCTGACAGCATTGAGTATTAGTGCATTAGCTCAGAGCGCCAAGGTCTCCGGCACCGTTACAGACGGCAGCGGGCTGCCCGTCATGGGGGCCGGCGTGCTGGTTCAGGGGACGTCTCAGGGTACGGTGACGGACCTTGACGGACGCTACTCCCTGGCTATTCCGGACGGCGGCGCCTCCCTGGAATTCTCCTGCCTGGGTTACGAGAGCCAGACCATTCCCGTCAACGGCCGCACAGTCATCAACGTGGTCCTGACAGAGGAATCCATGGCCCTGGATGCAACGGTGGTCACCGCCCTGGGTATCCGCCGCAGTGAAAAGGCCCTCTCCTACAACGTACAGCAGGTTTCCAGCGACGATGTACTTGGAAACAAGGATGCCAACTTCATCAATGCCCTTAACGGCAAGGTGGCCGGCGTTGTCATAAACAGCTCCTCTTCAGGCGTGGGCGGCGCTTCCAAGGTTGTCATGCGCGGACCCAAGTCCGTCACCCAGAGCTCCAACGCCCTTTATGTCATAGACGGTATCCCCATGTACAAGACCGCAGCCAGCGGAGACACGCAGTTTGGCTCCACCGGCTCCAGCGACCCTCTTGCAGACCTTAACCCGGAAGACATAGAGTCAATGTCTGTCCTTAACGGTGCAGCCGCCGCCGCGCTTTACGGTTCGGACGCTGCAAACGGTGCCATAGTCATCACCACCCGCAAGGGCCAGGAGGGCAAGGCCAGCGTTACATTCTCCGCTTCCCTGGAAATGATGTCGCCCTTTGTGACGCCTTCATTCCAGAACCGTTACGGCACGGGAGACTACGCCTCCTCCATCGGCTCGGAAGTGAAGAGCTGGGCCGCAACGCAGATTCCCGAAAGCGTCCGCAGCGGCTACAACCCTCTCAGGGATTATTTCAAGACCGGCATGACGGAAACGGAAAACATCTCCCTTTCCGTGGGCAACGCCAACAATCAGACCTACCTGAGCGCCGGTGCCCTGAATTCCCAGGGTATAGTTCCCAACAACTCCTACGACAAATATACCTTCAACGGACGCAATACCACAAAGTTCCTGAACGGCAAGATGACTCTGGACATCAACGCCGGATTCGTCATCCAGAAGGACCGCAACCTCATAAACCAGGGTACTTACAACAACCCCGTGGTGGGCGCCTACCTCTTCCCCCGCGGCAACGACTGGGACGCCGTCCGCATCTACGAGCGTTACAACGCCGTGGCCCGCGTGTATGAGCAGTACTGGCCCATCGGTGAGGGCGGCCTTACCATGCAGAACCCCTACTGGATCAACTACCGCACCCTGCGTGAGAACTCCAAGAAACGTTACATGCTTGGCGCCCAGCTCTCTTACGACATCCTGGACTGGCTCAACGTGGCCGCCCGCGTGAAGATAGACAACGACACCAACCGCTTTGACGACAAGAAGTACGGTTCCACCAACAAGCTGTTCACCTCCAATTCCGAGTACGGCTCTTACGGGGTAAGCTCTTCCGACACCCGCCAGACCTATGCCGATGTTCTTGTGAACGTGAACAAGAACCTCACGGGAGACCTTCACCTCCAGGCCAACTTGGGTGCGTCCATCTCTGATATGCAGTTCTACAGCGAATCCGTTGGCGGTCCCATCCCGGACGGCATCTTCTCCGACGAGAAGCCCGGTGTCCAGAACGTGTTCTCCCTGATGAACCTTACCTCCACGTCGGCCCTTGGAAAGAGCCAGAGCGCGTATCACGACCAGACCCAGGCCATCTTTGCATCGGCCGAACTGGGTTACAAGAGCGCTTACTATCTTACCATAACCGGACGTAACGACTGGCCTTCCATGCTTGCCGGCCCCCACTCCAGCGTAAAGAGCTTCTTCTATCCTTCCGTTGGCGGTTCCTGGGTTATCTCCCAGACCTTCCCCGCCATCCAAAAGTACTTTGAATACATGAAGCTGCGCGCCTCCTGGGCTTCCGTGGCAATTCCTTTCACCCGCTACATAGCAAATCCCCAGCATCCCTGGGACAGCGCTACCATGAGCTATTCCCAGCTCACGCAGTATCCCATGTACGAGCTCCTTCCGGAACGCACCTCCTCATTTGAGGTCGGTTACAGCGCCCGCTTCTTCAAGGACTGGTCCCTGGATCTGAGCTGGTACCTCTCCCACACCGCCAACCAGACCTTCGATCCCAAGATTTCCGCAGGTTCCGGTTATTCCAAGATGTATGTCCAGGGCGGTGACATCATGAACACCGGTATTGAACTCTCCCTTGGCTACGGCCACAAGTGGGGGGACTTCGGCTGGGATTCCCGCTTTAACTTCAGCTCCAATAAGAACAAGATTGTCTCCCTGGAAAAGACTATCGTCGTGGACGGCAATGAGGTTCTGGTGGGCAGGGACATGGATATGGGCGGCCTGGGCCAGGCTCACTTCATCCTCAAGGAAGGCGGTACCCTGGGCGACCTTTATTCCCTGCTTGACATAAACCGTGACCAGGACGGCCGCATCTACCAGAATGCGGACGGTACCTTCGGCACCACCCCCTATGCCGACAAGTCGGAATACAAGCTCCTTGGAAGCGTCCTGCCCAAGGCCAACCTGAGCTGGCGCAATGATTTCAGCTACAAGGGCCTTAACCTGGGCGTGCTGGTGACCGCAAGGATAGGCGGCATAGTCTATTCCCGCACCCAGAGCCTGCTGGACTACTTTGGCGTATCGGAAGATTCCGCAGCAGCCCGCGACAGGGGCTTTGTGGAAATCAACGGCGGCGACAGGGTGGATCCCCTTGCCTGGTACAACGGCATAGCCGGCGGCAACGGTGTCCCTCAGTTCTACACCTACAGCGCCACCAACGTCCGCCTGAGCGAGGTTTCCCTTGGCTACACCATACCCCGCAAGACCCTTGGCGGAGTGTGTGACCTGACGCTCTCGCTCATCGGCCGAAATCTCCTTATGATTTACTGCAAGGCGCCCTTTGACCCGGAGGCAGTGGCATCCGTGGGCAACTACTATCAGGGCCTGGACAACTTCATGATGCCTTCCCTGCGTAATGTGGGCTTCTCTTTAAGGGCTAAATTCTAGAGTGGTTATGAAAAAAATCATATTATTTGCAGCCAGTGCCGCAGCGGCACTCTCCTGTACGGCCAACTACCTGGATTACAACACCAATCCTTACGACATCTCCGACGAGGCCATGTCCCGCAACGGCTACAATGTGGCCGCCGCCCTGAACGGCATGGCATCGGCAGTGGTCTCCACGGATGTGAATACCACCCAGTTCACAGAGTGTCTCCTGGGAGGTCCCATGGCCGGATACTACGCCACCACGGGACGTTTCGACAACACTATAGACAACTACAACGCCACCAACGACTGGACCCGCGTGCTCATGCACAGCGACCGCATAATCCCCGTGCTCTATGCCAATATGCAGACGCTCCAGGGTATCGGCGACCCCATCGTTACGGCGATAAGCAAGATTATAAAGGTTACCTCCATGAGCCGCATCACGGACACCTACGGTCCCATTCCCTACAGCCAGATAGGCGTGGGCGGCAAGATAGAGGTTCCATATGACAGCCAGAGGGACGTTTACACCGCAATGTTCCGCGAACTTGACGAGGCTATAGCCGCCCTTACGGAAAACCGCAACGGGGGCATATCGGCCAGTGCGGACTACATCTACGGCGGCTCTCCCGTGGCGTGGTGCAAATTTGCAAACTCCATGAAGCTGCGTCTTGCCATGCGTATCGTCTATGCGGATCCCGCCCTGTCAAAGAAGATGGCGGAAGAGGCCGCGAAGCACGAAATCGGCGTCTTCACCTCCAATGACGACGCGGCAAAGCTCACCACCCGCAACTTCGGTGAAAAGGGCAATCCCATGTATGTCTCCGTGAAGTACAACGAGCCCCAGGGCTGCTCAACCGGCGGAGACACCCACGCCGCGGCAGACATCATCTGCTACATGAACGGTTACAATGACCCCCGCAGGCCCATGTATTTCACCGAGTCCGAATGGGACGGCGTTCCCTACGTGGGTATCCGTCACGGAATAGAAATTCCCGCCCTTGGGACCGTGGGCCGCAAGTACAGCGGAGTGAACCTCTCCGTATCTTCCCCCATCTACTGGATGAACGCCGCAGAGGTGCAGTTCCTCAAGGCGGAGGCCGCAGCGGTCTTCGGCTTTGACATGGGCGGCAGCGCAAAAGACTTCTACGAGGAAGGCATACGTCTGAGCTTTGCCCAGTGGGGAGCCTCCGGCGCAGACGCCTACATTGCCGACGCCACCTCCATCCCGGACACCTACATAGACCCGGCCGGCACCAACACCTACACCACCCGCCTGTCCACCCTCCCGGTGGCCTGGAACGACGCAGCCGACCCGGCCGAGATGCAGGAACGCATCCTCATCCAGAAGTGGATTGCCAACTACCATATCGGCAATGAATCCTGGGCCGATATCCGCCGCACCGGCTATCCCCGCATCATCCCCGCCTCCGAAGCCGGGAACAAGAGCGGTGGAGTGGTCCGCAGCGACCTTGGCGCCCGCCGCATGCCTTATCCCCAGGAAGAGGTTACCACCAACGGAACCAACTATACCGCCGGCGTAGCCCTTCTGGGAGGACCGGACAATTACTCCACCCGTCTGTGGTGGGACTGCAACCCCGCAATCAACTAGAGTTATGAAAGCACTACATTATATAATGATAGCCGGAGCGGCCGCCGCCATTGCGGTTTCCTGCTCCAAGTGGACCAGCCCCGAGCCCCTGGATTACAGCCCGGCACCCGTGGTCCGCAGTGCAGAGTATATGGAGAACCTCCTGGCCTTCAAGGCAAAGAAAACCCATAAGGTCTCCATCGCCATGCTCGATTCACAGTCAGAGGCTCCCACCCGGGCCAACCAGCATCTGGACGTGTATCCGGACAGCCTGGACTATATAGGTCTTGTGGGAACCAAGCCCCTTTATCCTTCCATAGCCGCAGAGATGGCCTCTGTCCGCGAACGCGGCACCAAAGTGCTTCACGTGGTGGACTACTCCCTTGCCTGGGACGCCTGGTTCAGCGAGCATCTGGAGTTGGAAGAAGGCTTCCTTGCAACGCTCCGGGAGTACACGGACGCACAGATAGCCGCCCTCAATGCATACGATTACGACGGCATTGTGATTTCCTATACCGGAAAGACCAGCACCGACATAGAGTCCAGGGCCCAGAGGCAGTTCATTGACGCAGTCCTTGCATGGGTGTCCGCCCATGAGGGCAAGACCGTCATTTTCCGCGGCTATGCCCGTAACCTGGAAGACAACAGTTTCCTTTCCAAGTGCGAGTACCTTATCATAGTCCCCGGGGCCAACACCTCCGTGGGGGCCCTTGCCGTAGCCGTGAACGCGCAGCTTGTGGCCGGCGTGCCCAAGGACAGGCTGCTTATGGAGGTCTCCATCCCCGAGGCGATTGACGGGGAATGGGTGGGCCCCAGCGGCGCACAGGCGGCCGCATGGGTAAAGGACTACACCTCCGGAATCAACAAAAAGGGCGTGGCCTTCTTCAACGCCCAGGAAGACTATTATAACAGCGGCCGCACCTTCCCCCAGATCCGTGACGGCATTAACCTCTGCAACTAGAATATGAAAGCCAAGATATTTACACTGGCGGCCATGACGCTCTGCCTTGCCGCCTGCTCGCAGAAAGAAACCGATCACCGTTTCTCCAACGTGATCTATTTTTCCGGTTCTTCCTCCGTTGCCGATATCCGCGTAGCCGAAACCGACGCCGCCCTTTCCAGGCAGTTCAGCATCCAGATGGCCCTCCCGGAAAGCAAGGACGTGAAGGTGAGGGTGGACGTGGATCCGTCGGCCCTTGAAACTTACCGGGCCGCCCATGCCGATGCCGCCGCCCAGCTCCTTCCGGAGGCCAACTACTCCCTCTCCACCCTGGAGGTGGAACTTGCCGGTGGCTTTGTCACCAGCTCTCCCGTAACCGTCAGCTTTACCGGGGCCAACGCACTCCCGGATCTCAAAACCCACTATGTCCTTCCGCTCAGGATTTCCTCTGCCGATGTGGACGTCCTCGGAAGCGGTTCCATCTTTTACTACGTGCTTTCCAAGGCTTCCCTTGTGAACGTGGTGGCAGACCTTACGGATAACCGCGCCTGGCCGTACTTTGACGACCAGCCCACCTTCAAGGATATGACTACATTCACCATGGAGGCCCTGGTAAACGCCACAACCTTCAAGCGCACCGGTTCCGACGGCAACAAGATTGAGCATCCCCTTGCAACCGTCATGGGCATAGAGGACCGCTTCCTCATCCGCGTGGGAGACACCCTCATCCCTGAGAACCAGATCCAGATTGCAGTGGCGCAGAAGGACGGCGAGGGTTCCGTAAAGCGGGCCCACATCTCCAACGCGGCCATGCAGATAAAGGCCGGAAGGTGGTATCACATTGCCGTCTCCTTTGACAATGGCAAGATGGTAGTGTACCTTAACGGCGTCAAGGTGGGCGAGGGCGATGCCTCCGAGATTGGCGTCACCTCCGTGGATTTCTCCACCGTACACTCGGAAGAAGACGACGGCAAGCCCCGCTGTTTCTGGGTTGGCTACTCCTATGACAAATGGCGCTACTGGAACGGCCGCATCTGCGAGTGCCGTATCTGGAACAGGGTGCTTTCCGAGTCGGAGATTAACGCCCCCAAGCACTTCTACCAGGTGGATCCTTCCTCCGACGGTCTTGTCGCATACTGGAAGTTTGACGAGGGCGAGGGCTCTGTCATCAAGGACCATTCTCCCCTTGGCAACGACCTCACCAGCCAGCTTCCTCCCAGTTGGTACCCCGTATCGCTTCCCGAAGAATAAACCTTTTAACAACAATAACACTTTATGAAAAAATTAATGCTGTTCGCTGCAGCCGGCCTTATGGCGATGGCCTGCAGCACCAAGTATCTGGAACCCGAAGTGATTCCGGATCCCAATCCCACTCACGGCCTTGAGCCCTCCGAGGTGGTGGAACTTACCTTCTCCGCCGCCAACCAGAACGAGGTGGTTGTACGCATGAAAGGCTCCGACGCTTCCTCTACCCTTACGGCTGTCCTTGCCGAGGAACTGGAAGACGACATTGTCCTGAACGTTTCCCTGGACAGGGAATACCTCCTGGATGCAGCCGAGGATCTTCTCCCCACTGATTTCTACGACATGGACGGCGACATCATTGAGATTGAAGCCGGCGAGCGCGGAGGCGAAATCAACGTGGACTTCTATGTGGAAGATATGCCTTTTGCAAAGACCTACGTCCTTCCCCTTATCCTTGAACCCGAGAGCGCAGGTGTCGTGTGCAAGGAAAACCGCGTGGTTTACAAGGTTTCCCGTGCTCCTCAGAAGGACATCGAGATGATCGCTTTCCCTGAGGTTAACAACATCAACCCCCTGAACTACGGTGAGGTTCTCCTGAAAGACGGCACTCCTTTCTTTGACTACGTTGTCCTGTTTGCCTACAACATCAACTACAACGCAGCCGAGGACCGTGTGTATCTGCACAGCAACCCCAACTGCCAGGCTCTCCTGGACGAATCCGAAACCTACCTCCAGCCTCTTCGCCGCAAGGGTATCAAGGTTCTCATGGGCCTTCTTGGCAACCACGATGCCGCCGGTCTTGCACAGCTTTCCGACTGGGGCGCAAAGGAATTCGCAAAAGAAGTTGCCGCCGCCATCAAGAAGTATGGCATGGACGGTGTGAATCTGGACGACGAGTATTCTACCTCTCCCATCTCCGGCAACAAGTGGTTCGCTTCTCACGGTGCCGCTGCAGGATCACGCCTTTGCTACGAACTCAAGCAGGCAATGAAGGAAGCCAAGTGCGACGACTCCATCGTCAGCATCTTCAACTGTGGTGCCCTGTACACCATGCCCGCCGTTGACGGCCATGATCCCAGCGAATTCATCGACCAGTGCGTCGGCAACTACGGCGGCCGTGGCCGCACCTCCGGCAGCATGACCAAAAAGTGGGCTACCGGCGGTTCCTATGAGTGCAACGACGGCGATTACGCCTCCGCCTCCACTGCAAAGAGCATCAAGAACGACGGTTATGGCTTCATGATGTACTTCAACCCCGACCCTGCAAGCATGCGCGGTTACTTTGGAGAAAACGGTTACTTCTCCCAGGCCGCCCAGGGCGCTTACGGACAGAAGTGCCAGCCCATGAAGCAGTGGTACAAGAAGATTGGCGAGGGCGAGTACGATCCCAAGCCCTACAATTGGTAATTTAAACGTCTGACAGATCATGAAAAATATTCTTTCTTTTGCAGCTGCTTTCGCAGCCCTGATTGCAGGCGTTTCCTGCACAAAGACACTTCCTTCGGAGCCCGTCAACGAGGCCAAGGTCACCGTTGCCCCCGAATCCATCTCCATCATGGAGACGGAAGTTGCTTACCTTGTCCCCACTTGCTACGGCGAGGCCAAGAAAAGCGTCGTGGAGTGGAACTCCTCCAACCGTAACGTGGTTACCGTAAGCAACGAGGGCAAGATTACCGGTAAGAGCGCCGGTACCGCCACCGTTACTGCAAAGGCCGGCAATTATACCGGCACCTGCAAGGTTACCGTCACCCCTCTGGACGAGTCCGTAGTTCCCGTAGTCAAGATTGCCGTTGATCCCGCCGAGGTTACAATCGTCGAGACCCGTACTGCAACCGTTACCGCAACCGTTCTCCCTGAGAATGCAACCACCAAGCCGCAGCTCGTATGGTCTTCCTCCGACGAGGCTGTCGCTACCGTTGCAAACGGCGTCATCACCGCCGTCGAGGAAGGTGAGTGCGAGGTTATCGTCTGGGGCGGCGCCCACAAGGCTGCCGTAAAGGTGAAGGTCATCCCCGACAACAATCCTACCACCGAAATCGTTCTCAGCGAAACCGACTTCAAGCTTGCCGTCGGCAAGAGCTGGGAGATTAAGGCCACCCTGCTTCCCGCAGACCACACTGACCTCCCCGAACTTACCTGGACTTCCTCCAACACCGCTGTCGCTACAGTCAAGGACGGCGTAGTTACCGCAGTTGCTGAAGGTGAGGCCGACATCACCGCCGCTTATGGCAATGTCAAGGCCGTCGCACACGTTACCGTGAAGGATTATCCTATCTCCGTAGTGGCAAACATGTACAAGAACTTCCTCCCCGTCAACTGGAAGAACACCTCTGCCGTGAGCAGCCTGACCCAGATTACCGTCGAGTTCCTTGTCCGTGCGGAGAAGTGGCGCAACGACGCCCAGAACCCCGTGTCCTCCATCTTCGGCATCGAGGGCAAGTGGCTCATCCGTATCGGTGACCAGGGCATCGGCGACGCTAACCTCCAGGTTGCAAAGAGTTCCAACTGGACCTCCAACTACAACTTCGATGCAGGCAAGTGGTATCATGTGGCCGTTGTGCAGAACTGCACCAGCCGCACCATCAAGCTTTACGTGAACGGCAAACTTGAAAAGAGCGGCACCGCTTACGACTCCAGCATCAATCTCAGCACAGACTGCTTCATCTCCAAGTCCTACGACAACAGCCGCTACCTCCAGGGCGAGCTTTCCGAGCTCCGCGTATGGAAGGTTGAGCGCACCGCCGAAGAGATTGCCGCCAACATGTACCGTTACACCGGTGACATGAGCAACCTCCTGGCCTACTGGAAGTTCAACGAGGGAGAGGGCAAGGCTGTAAAGGATTACTCCGGAAACGGCAACGACCTCACCGCCAATGCCGATATCAACTGGATCCCGGCAACGCTTCCTGAGGACTAATATTTGGATTTTACCCAATTAATTGCTACCTTTGCGGTCCCTCTGATTGTAGGGGGATCGCAATTTTTATGTTAAACCATTAATAATCAAGACAGTGGACACACTTAGCTACAAGACAGTTTCGCTCAACGCAGCAACTGTGAACAAAGAGTGGCTCGTCATTGATGCAACCGATCTCGTGCTCGGTCGCCTGGCTTCCCGCGTCGCCCTGGTGCTTCGCGGCAAGAACAAGCCCGGCTTCACCCCGCACGTGGACTGTGGTGACAACGTCATCATCGTCAACGCCGAAAAGATCCGTCTCACCGGCAAGAAGATGACAGACCGCGTTTACACCCGCTACACCGGATATCCGGGCGGACAGCGCTTCACCACTCCCAAGGAGATCCTTGCCTCAAGGCCCGAGGAACTCATCCGTAAGTCTGTGAGGGGAATGCTCCCCAAGAATCGTCTTGGTGACAAGCTCATCAACAACCTGTTCATCTATGCAGGTCCCGAGCACAAGCACCAGGCTCAGAATCCCAAAACCATCAAGTTTAACGAAATTTAAACAGAGCACATGGAACAGAAACACGCCATTGGAAGACGTAAATCAGCTGTCGCTCGTGTTTATGTTGCACCCGGCAACGGCAAGTTCGTGATCAACGACCGCCCCATGGAAGAGTACTTCAAAGAGGGAACTCTTCAGTACATTGCCAACCAGGCCCTCGAGGTCGCTGGTGCAGCAGGTCAGTTTGACGTTAAGGTAACCCTCGTGGGAGGCGGTACCAAAGGTCAGGCAGAGGCCGTTCGTCTCGGAATCGCCCGCGCACTTTGCGAGGTTGACAAAGAGGCTTACCGCGCTACTCTGAAGGCCGCAGGCTTCCTCACCCGCGACGCTCGCGAAGTCGAGCGCAAGAAGCCCGGTCAGCCTGGCGCACGTCGTCGCTTCCAGTTCAGCAAGCGTTAATCCCGCTTCGCAATACTGGTTTACGTCAGCACAGAAAGGGTATCATCAAATCCTGAGATTCCAGGGCTTCGATGAGAATCGTCCCGGACTACAAGACGGATTGCCCTTCTGCGAAAAAATCCCGGAGACCGGACAAGGTCCGCTACTTCGGATTGATGAAAGAGTTATTATTAAGACAAAGAAAAACCCATGTCCAGAACAAATTTTGAACAGCTTCTTGAAGCAGGTACTCACTTCGGACACCTTGCCCGCAAGTGGAATCCCAAGATGGCTCCGTATATCTTCATCGAGAGGAACGGAATCCACATCATCGACCTGCACAAGACCGTCGTTAAAATCGACGAGGCAGCAGAGGTCCTCAAGGAACTGGCCCGCAGCGGCCGCAAGGTCCTCTTCGTTGCCACCAAAAAACAGGCAAAGGACGTCGTAGCAGAAAAGGCTGCTTCCGTCAATATGCCTTCCGTGACCGAGCGTTGGCCGGGTGGTATGCTTACCAACTTCCCGACTATCCGCAAGGCCGTCAAAAAAATGAACACCATCGACAAGATGAAAGAAGATGGCACCTTCGACAAGCTTGCAAAGCGTGAGCGCCTGCAGGTAGAGCGTCAGAGGGCAAAGCTGGAGAAGAACCTCGGTTCCATCCGCGACATGTCCCGCCTGCCCAGCGCCCTGTTCGTCATCGATGTCCAGAAAGAGGCTAACGCCGTTAAGGAAGCCGTACGTCTGAACATACCGGTAATCGCTATGGTTGACACATGTTGCGATCCTACCCCTATTGATTACGTGATTCCCGCCAACGACGACGCAACGAAGTCCATCGAACTCATCATGGATGTAATGTGCCAGGCTATCAACGAAGGTCTGGAAGAGCGCAAGCTGGAAAAGGAGAAGGAGGCAGAGGCCGCTCCCGCAGCAGCTGAAGAGGCAGCAGCAGAGGCTCCCGCAAAGAAGCTCCGTCCCCGTCGCGGCGCAGCCGCAAAAGTCGAGGCTCCCGCCGAGGCTGAGTAATTAACCGTTTAAAAAGCAGGAAACTATGGCTATCTCACTTGCAGATATCAAAAAACTTCGCGACATGACCAGCGCCGGCATGATGGACTGCAAAAAGGCCCTCACAGAGGCCGCAGGCGACTTCAAGCGTGCTGTTGAAATCCTTCGCGAAAAAGGTAAGTCAACCCTTGCAAAGAGGGGTGATAACGAGACCACCCAGGGTGCAGTCCTCAGCCGTGTAAACGGTGGCAGGGCCATCCTCGTGTGCCTCGGTTGTGAAACCGACTTCGTTGCTGCAACTCCCGACTTCAAGACTCTCGCAGCCTCCATCGCCGATGCAGCAATCGCCGAGTTCCCCGCAGACCTGGAGGCCCTTAAGGCCGTAAAGGCAGCTGACGGTTACACTCTTGACGAGAACATCACCAATCAGGCCGGCAAGACCGGTGAGAAGCACGTCCTGGCTTACTACGGCGCCCTTGAGGCTCCCTTCGTGAGCGAGTACGTACACTTCAACGGAAAGCTTGGTGCCATCGTCTCCTTCAACAAGGAGGTTCCCGCAGAGATTGCACGCGGTATCGCAATGCAGGTTGCATCCATGAACCCCGTTGCAGTTGACGAGAACAGCGTTCCCGCCGAGGTTATCGAGTCCGAGCGCACCGTCGCTATCCAGAAGACCAAGGACGAGCAGGTTCAGAAGGCCGTTGACGCCGCCCTCAAGAAGGAAGGCATCAACCCCGCCCATGTTGATTCCGAGGATCACATTGAATCCAACACCGCCAAGGGCTGGATCACCGCAGAACTTGCACAGAAGGCACGCGAGATCATCGCAAAGGTTGGCGCCGAAAAGGCAGCTTCCCTCCCTGCACAGATGATCGAGAACATCGTGAAGGGCCGTATCCAGAAGTTCCTCAAGGAGAATACCCTCCTGGAGCAGGAATACCAGCTTTCCGATGACAAGAAGACCGTCGCCGAGGCTCTCAAGGCCGTTGACCCTGAGGCCAAAGTCCTGGATTTCAAGCGCTTCTCCCTGGCCGACTAATTAGTCAGTCAAGCAATCTTACATGGGACTGTCTCAATTTGAGGCAGTCCTTTTTTTTAATGAAACCGCACTTACCCCATTGTGGAGTCATTCGGAAGAGGATAAGACTTCGGCCCGGTACGGACCTGCGGTCCTATCCCTCCCACGACCTGACGGTCGCGGGCCCCTCCCGTTCACAAAGCCACGGGCGGCTATGCCGTCCGAAGTCTCATCCTCTTCCGAAGCTATCACATAAATGAAGGGACCAGGGAAAGTGAGTGTACGTTTTTTGTCACAGGATGGGGTTTTTGCACTTCTCCCCGGATTTAAATCGGACAAGAAGTGCAAAATCGGCCTCTCAGAGCAAAAAGTGATCACTCGGTTTCATAACTCACTATCAGAAGTGTCCGGAAGGGACAGCTTCAGTAGAGTACTTTGGAAAGGAAAAGGGCGTGGCCGGGGACGGATTCGCCGGCGTCGGAACGGGTGCCGGACTCAATGAGCCGGGCTATCCACTCCGGGTCATGTTTCCCCCTTCCGACTTCTATAAGCGAGCCCACCACGGCCCGGACCATGTTCCTCAGGAATCTGTCGGCCGCTATTCTGAAGTACCAGTAGCCTTCCGGTGCCTGAGGGGCGGAAAAGATATTCAGATAGGAAGGGGTGTAGGGGGCCCAGAAGGCGTCGTAGATGGTGCAGACGGATGTCTTGACGTCTGTCCCGGTCTTCTGGAAGCAGCGGAAGTCATGCGTGCCGGCAAGGTGAGAGCATGCTGCGTTCATGGCGTCAAAGTCCAGATCCGGGTAGCCGCATTGCCAGGAGTAGTTCCTCACAAAAGGGTCTTTGTGCCGATGGATGAAATACGTGTATTCCCTGCGCCTGGCGTCAAAGCGGGCGTGGAAATCATCGGCCACTGGTGAAACCGACAATACGGCCACTCCGTGGGGCAACATGGCATTTAATTTGTAGCAAAAATCCTCCTGCGTGTAAGGCAGAGGCCAATCGGTGTCAAAGTGGGCGATGTAGCCGGACGCATTCACTCCGGTGTCTGTCCTGCCGGCTCCGGTAACGGAAATGCGGCGGCCCAAAAGGCGTGAGATGGTGCTCTCCAGGCTCTCCTGGACGGTTGGGACACCGGGCTGAATCTGCCAGCCGTAGAAAGAAGACCCGTCGTAGGACAGGCATACAGAATAACGCATGTGCAAATTTAGGAAATATTATGGAAAGCGTAAACATCAGAGAGCTTAACGAAAAAATCCAGAAAGAGAGCGAGTTTGTGGACATGCTTTCCCTGGAGATGGGGAAAGTGATTGTAGGCCAGAAGGCCCTTGTGGAGAATCTTCTCATCGGCCTGCTGTCCGGCGGCCACATTCTCCTGGAAGGTGTCCCGGGACTTGCCAAGACCCTGGCTATCAACACTCTTTCAAAGGCTGTGGACGCCAAGTTCAGCCGCATCCAGTTCACCCCGGACCTGCTGCCGGCCGACGTAATCGGCACCATGATCTATTCCCAGAAGAACGAGAGCTTCGAAGTCCACAAAGGTCCCGTCTTTGCCAACTTTGTCCTGGCCGATGAAATAAACCGTTCCCCGGCAAAGGTGCAGAGCGCCCTGCTGGAGGCCATGCAGGAGCATCAGGTCACCATTGGCGACAAAACCTTCCCTCTTCCGGAGCCCTTCCTTGTGATGGCAACCCAGAACCCGATTGAGCAGGAAGGAACCTACCCTCTTCCCGAGGCCCAGGTAGACCGTTTCATGCTGAAGGTGGTGGTAAGCTACCCCCAGAAGGAAGAGGAACGCCTTATTATCCGCATGAACAACAGCGGAGAATTCCCCACTGCACACGCCGTGGTTACCCCGGAAGACATCATGCGTGCCCGCGGCATCGTCCGTGAAGTCTATATGGACGAGAAGATAGAACGTTACATCGTGGATATCGTAAATGCTACCCGTACTCCCGGCGAATATGGCCTGAAGGAACTTGAGAGCATGATTTCCTATGGAGGCTCGCCCCGTGCCAGCATCTCACTCGCCATGGCTTCCAAGGCCTACGCCTTCATAAAGAGGCGCGGTTACGTGATTCCTGAAGACGTGCGTGCCGTGTGCAACGAGGTGCTCCGTCACCGTATAGGACTCACCTATGAGGCAGAGGCGGAGAACGTTACCCCTGAACAGATTATAGAAAAAGTTATCAACGCGGTTATTGTCCCGTAATGACTCCCGAGGAACTCATAAAAAAGGTAAGGAAGATAGAAATCCGCACCAAGGCCCTGAGCCGGCAGATCTTCGCCGGAGAGTACCACTCGGCCTTCAAGGGCCGCGGCATGGCCTTCAGCGAGGTCAGGGAGTACCAGTGGGGGGACGACGTCCGCAATATGGACTGGAACGTCACTGCAAGGATGAGCTCCCCGTACGTGAAGGTGTTCGAGGAAGAGCGTGAGCTTACCGTGATGCTTCTGGTGGACATTTCCCGTTCCGGCCTTTTTGGCACCTCCGGGAACACCAAACGCGGACAGATTGCGGAAATAGCCGCCACCCTTGCCTTCAGCGCCATCCTCAATAATGACAAGGTGGGCTGCATCCTGTTCAGCGACAGGGTGGAGAAGTTTATCCCTCCGGCAAAGGGAAGGACGCATTTCCTTCATATCATCCGTGAAATGCTGGAACTCCAGCCGGGCAGCGACGGTACGGACATCGGCGAGGCCCTGAGGTTTCTGAGCGGAGCCATCAAGAAAAAGTGCACGGCCTTTGTGCTGTCGGACATGCTGGATTGCAATGCGGATGGTTCCCCCCGCTACGAAGAAGCCCTGAAGGTAGCCGCCTCCCGGCACGATATTTCCGTAATCCGCGTCACCGATCCGGCCGAAAAGAGCATCCCGGACCTGGGTCTTGTACATGTGAAGGATGCGGAAACCGGGGCGCAGAGGTGGATTGACACCGGCTCCCGCCGGATGAGGACCCGTTATGCCGATTGGATGCTCCGTTCCACGGATGCTGCGGACAGGCTTCTTATGCATCACAGGGTGGATCACGTGGATGTTTCTACTGACGGGGATTACGTCCGCCCGCTCATGACATTGTTCCATAGAAGATGAAATTGCTTGTTTTACTCATAGCGTCGGCCCTTACAACCTTCCTGGAGCCGCAGCAGAAGCGGGATTCCGTCCTTGTGGCAGACCATATCCGTTACGGCGTTGTGCTGAAGGACATTCAGGAGGGAACCCCCATAGCCCTTCCGGAGATCAAGATGGAAGGCGAGGCCCCCTTCGAGTTCCTTGGAGGCTGGCAGCTGGATTCCACACGCGTTTCCAGGAAAAAGGAAGTGCCCGCCCGCTACGACATCAAGGCCTGGCTTACCCTCATCCCTTACTGGGGCGGGGAATACGACCTTCCGGACATCCCGGTAATCGTAGCCGGGGACACCCTGGTCTTCAAATCCTCCTCCCTGGATGTCCGCGAGCCGCAGGTGGACATGGAAAACTACGTCCCGGCCGACATCAAGCCCCAGATTAAAGTTCCCTACACCTTTGCGGAAGTGGCACCCTGGGCCGGGGGAGCCCTTGTCATCGGCCTTGGGATATTCTTCTTTGTAAGGTGGCTCCGCCGGAGGAAAAAGCAGGCCGATTCCGCCCCGGACGAGCCCGCCCACCTCAGGGCCCTGCGCAAGCTGGAGGCCTTCCGCGGAGATAAGCACTGGAAGGCGGAAAACCAGAAGGCCTTCTATTCCGGCGTTACGGACGTGCTACGCGAATACATGGCGGCCCGCTACGGGATAGATGCCATGGAAATGACTACGGCGGAGATTTTTGACGGACTCCGCGGAAGCGACATCCCCGCCGGACTGTACGAGGACATGAAAGAACTCTTTGAAAGGTCGGATTTTGTGAAGTTTGCAAAGCACACCGCCACGGCGGAGGAGAATGCTTCCGTGCTGCCCTCCGCAGTGCGTTTTGTAACGGAAACTTACCGTCAGGAAATAGAAAGCGATGAGATTTGAGTATCCATATCTTCTGTGGCTGCTGCTGATTCCGCTGCTGCTTGTCGCAAGGCACATCTACCTTGAGGCAAAGGGCAGGGTGCCGCACATGAGAGTGTCGGACATCAAGCCATGGACGGCAGGGAACTCCCGCGTCATGGACGTGCTTGTCCATGTGCCCTTTGCCCTGAGGACCGCAGCCCTTTGCCTTATTGTCATTGCCATTGCCCGTCCCCGCTCCTCTTCCCAGGTGGAAAAGGTGGATACGGAAGGCATAGACATAATGTTCACCATAGACGTCTCCACTTCCATGCTGGCCAGGGACTTTAATCCGGACAGGCTCTCGGCGGCAAAGGACATAGCCATAGAGTTCATAGCCCAGAGACCGTCGGACCGCATGGGCATTGTGGTTTTTGCAGGTGAGAGTTACACCCAGTGCCCGCTTACTACGGACAGGGCCACTCTCATAAACCTCATGAAGGATGTCCAGACGGACCTGATCGAGGATGGCACAGCAATAGGAAACGGACTTGCCACGGCTGTTGCCAGGATGAAGGATTCGGACGCCAAGTCCAGGGTTGTGATACTCCTGACGGACGGCGTGAACAACTCCGGCGAGATTGACCCCGGCATGGCAACGGAGATTGCAAAAACCTACGGGATAAGGGTTTATACAATTGGCGTGGGTGCAAACGGAGAAGCCCCCTATCCGGTCCAGACCCCCTGGGGAATAGAGATGCGCCGCATCCCGGTAGAGATTGACGAACCCCTCCTGAAAGGCATCGCCGAAGGTACGGGCGGCAGGTATTTCCGCGCTACGGACAACACCAAGCTGGCGGAGATTTACGCAGAGATAGGCCAGATGGAAAAGACCCGTACCAGTGTGGACTCTTTCCCCGTTTACAAGGATTTATATAAAGGATATGCAATTGCGGCGCTCATCTGCCTTGTGCTTGAGCTCATCTTGGCTGCACTGTTAAGGAGGTTGGTATGATACTTTTTGGAGACTATAAGTTTTTGTATCTGCTTTTGGCAGTGCCCTTTATCCTCCTGGGTTACGGTCTTTTGCAATGGCTCAGGAGAAGGCGGGTCCGCCGTCTTGGAGACCCTGCCATGGTGGAGGCCCTGATGCCTTCCAGAAGTGCGGTGAAGGGCTGGGTGAGGGTAGTGCTTTTCTGCATTGCCTTCGGCCTTTTTGCGATAGGGCTGGCGCGTCCCCGCACCGGAGCCAAACTCTCCGAGAGGAAGTCGAGGGGTGCGGAGATTATCGTGGCCCTGGACGTCTCCAACTCCATGCTCGCAAAGGACTATTCCCCAAACAGGCTGGAGAGGGCCAAGCTTTCCATCTCCCGCCTTACGGACAAGTTGCAGGACGACCGCATTGGCCTTGTCATTTTTGCCGGAACCTCTTTTGTGCAGCTGCCGGTGACTACGGATTACGTGAGCGCAAAGATGTTCCTTGGCTCCATAGATACCGGGTCCGTGCCTGTGCAGGGTACGGCCATAGGAGATGCTATAAGGCTGTGTATCAAGAGTTTCAGCGCCCAGAGTGAAAAGAGCCGCGTGATAATTGTAATCTCCGACGGAGAGAACCACGAGGACGACGCCGTGGAGGCGGCAAAGCTTGCGGCGGAAAGCGGCATCAAGGTATATACCATAGGCGTAGGTTCTCCGGAGGGGCAGCCTATTCCCACGGAAGGCGGCCTTATGAAAGACAAAGACGGCAACATAGTGGTTACCCGTCTCAACGAGGATATCCTTAAGGACGTAGCCCGTGCAGGCGGCGGAGCGTACATCCACGCCGGGACGGAGGAATTCGGCCTCAATCCCATAGTCCAGGACATACGCAAGATGGAGGACGAAGAGTTTGGAAGCGTGGTGTTCGAGGACTTCAACGAGCTGTACATGTACTTCTTCGGGGCCGCCCTGCTGTTTTTTGTGATAGAGATACTCATTGGCGAGAGAAAGCCCCGCCGCAAACTGTTCCAGGTATGAGAAAGATATTGACCCTGATACTTCTTATGGCAGTCAGTGCCGCCGCGTGGGGCCAGAAGGCCGATATGCGGAAGGGCAACCGCAGCTTCCGCAAGGGGGATTACGCATCGGCCGATATAAGCTACCGCAAGGCCCTCCTTAAGGACAGCAGCAGCGTTGCCGGAAAGTACAACCTGGCGGATAATCTGTACCGTCAGGAGAATTTCGACGAGGCCGCCCGCGTCATGGACAGTGCCCGCGAAGCTGTTGCCGATGTACCCTTCCAGGCGTCCTACTGGTTCAACAGGGGCGACATTGCCATTGCAAAGCAGGACTGGCAGACTGCCGTGGACAGCTTCAAGGAGTGCCTTAAGATAACTCCGGAAGACATGGACGCCAAGAAGAACTACGTCTATGCCCGCAACAAGCTCCAGGAGCAGCAACAGGAGCAGCAACAGCAACAGCAACAGGATCAGGACCAGAATCAGGATCAAAATCAGAATCAGGACCAGCAGCAGGACCAGAATCAGGATCAGGATCAGCAGGAGGAGCAGTCTCAGCCCCAGTCAGGGCAGGAGCCGCAGATCTCCCCTCAGCAGGCCCAGCAGCTGCTTCAGGCCATACAGGAAAAGGAACGGCAGACTCAGGAAAAGGTTGACGAGAAAAAGGCCGCGGCGCTGAAATCCCGTCAGAAGGAAAAGAACTGGTAAGATGAAACGTTTATTCGCAGCCATAGCGGGAATGCTTTGGGCCGTAGCGGCCTTTGCGGACCCCACAATTACGGTAGAGGTTCACAATATTGTAGAACGCTCGGAACAGTTCAATCTGGTATTCGTGGTGGAGGGAGAGAATTCCCCCTCTGACTTCCGCTGGGAAGCGGGAGAGGACTTTACCGTTGTCTGGGGCCCTCAGAAGGGCAGCTCCACAAGCATTCAGATAATCAACGGCAAAACAACCCGCAGTTCCCAGACCTCCTATACCTACATCCTTCAGCCCAAGCGCACCGGAGAGTTTACCATAGCTCCCGCCACGGCAAAGATAAAGGGTAAGGAGTACCAGTCCAGGCCCGTTACCGTGAAGGTCATAGACAACGGCTCCTCCCAGCCGCAGCAGAGCTCTTCCGCCTCCGCTTCCTCTCAGGTCCAGGGCACTGCCACTGCCGATGCGGATATCTTCATGCGTCTTACCATGAGCCGCAGCAATGTAGTTGTGGGAGAGCCCGTTACCGTGAGCCTCAAGATTTATCACAGGGCCAATCTGGTGGGCTTTGAGAACGCCCGTTTCCCTTCCTTCAAGGGTTTCTGGAGCCAGGAAGTAGAGGCTCCCACCAATCTGGATTTCCAGAGGGAAGAGTATGACGGCACCATCTACAACAGCGCCCTTCTACGCCGATGGGTGATAGTCCCCCAGAAGGCCGGGGATCTGGAGATAGACCCCGCGGAGGTAGTATGCCTGGTGAATGTACGCCGGCGTCGCAGCAGCGGTTCCGTGTTTGACGATTTCTTTGGCTCCGACTATTCCACTTTGCGGCAGAGGGTATATACCACCGCGCCGGTACTCCACGTATCGGCCCTGCCAGCCGGGGCACCGGCTTCCTTCTGCGGCGGCGTAGGTGAATTCTCCGTCAAGGCCCGCCTCAATGCCGATTCCCTCAAGACCCACGATGCCGCTTCTCTTGTGGTAACCGTTTCCGGCAAAGGCAATGTGGCCCTCCTGGAGGCTCCCAAGGTGAACTTCCCGCCGGACTTTGAAGTGTACGACATAAAGTCTTCCACATCGGCCGGCAGCTCCGCTACATCCGGAACCCGCACCTTTGAATATCCCTTTATCCCCAGGAGTCACGGAGACTTTGTGATAGAGCCCGTAAAGTATTCCTACTACGACGTCAAGGCCCGCAGGTACGTGACCGCCACCACGGATTCCCTGCACATTCACGTGCAGAAGGTGGCAGGAAGCGTATCTTCCTCAGAGCCGGGGGCTTCCGCCCTCACGGTGGAGCGCAAGGGCGTCCGTAACATTGGAGAGGACATACGTTACATCCATGGCAAGACCACCCTTGAGCCGGAGAAGGGATACCTGGTCGGAAGCGGCCTCTGGTGGGGAATAATCGCCGCGCTGGTGGTCCTCTCATCGGCCTTCGCCTTTGCCTTCCGCCGTCTTGCCGCAAGACGGGCCGATGTGGTGGGTAACCGCGGCCGCAAGGCCACCAAGCAGGCGCTCCGCCGCCTTGCCCAGGCACGCGACTTCCTGAAAAAGGACCTTTACACCGCCTTCTACGAGGAGCTCCACCGCTCCCTGCTGGGCTTTGTGGGGGACAAACTGGGCATGGACATGGCAAGCCTCAGTAAGGAAAACATATCGGCCCGGCTCATTGCCCGCGGCGTTTCGGATGCGGACGCCGCAGAGTTTGTGGCCCTCCTTGACGAATGTGAATTTGCCCGCTATGCTCCGGTTGAGGGACACGATGCCATGAGCGCCCATTACCAGAGAGCGGTGGCTTCAATTACAGCAATAGATTCTTCCATGAAAAAAGCACCTTCTTCTGCCGGAGCGGCCCTTGTCCTGGCTATACTCCTGGCCTCTGTTCCGCAGGCTGTGAGTGCGGCGCAGAACTATCCCGATTCGCTTTTCACTGCCGGTGTGGAAGCATATTCCCAGGGCAATTACGGGGAGGCTGTCTCTGCATGGGAGGGCGTGCTTGGCGCCGGACTTACCTCCAAGGACCTCTACTACAACCTTGGAAACGCGTATTACAGGACGGGAGAGATTGCCCCGGCCATCCTCAATTACGAACGTGCCCTCCGCATAGATCCTTCGGATGCCGACGTCCGTTACAACCTGGAGTTTGCACGCAGCCTGACCCAGGACAGGATAGATGAGATTCCGGAATTCTTCCTGAAGGTATGGATGCGCAACCTCAGCTGCCTTCTTCCCTCCAACGTGTGGGCGGTGCTTTCCCTGGTGCTGTTTGCGCTGGCCCTCCTTCTGGGACTGCTGTATTTCCTTGGAAGCACGTCGGGACGCAGGAAGGCGGGATTCTTTGGCGGCATTGCGGCCCTTGTAGTGGCCTTTGCGGCCTGGGGATTTGCAGCCTGGCAGCGTTCTGACGCCATACGCCAGGACTACGCGATTGTAATGAAGCCGGTTTCGGCCGTCAAGAACGCGCCCTCAGGTGAAAAGGATCTGTTTATCCTTCACGAGGGCACTAAAGTCCGCATTCTTGACAATGTGGGTTCCTATACCTCCGTCTCCCTTTCCGACGGCCGCCAGGGCTGGATTTCAGCCTCTGACATAGAGCTTATCTAAAGCAGGGAGACGGCGGTCTTTTCCGCCTGGTCCTGAAGAGCTTTGGGGACGTTGTGGTAAAAATCTATCCCGGTTCTCTGCTCTATGGCGTCGATGCTGGTGACAAAGTCGCTGTACGGCTCTCCCTTATGGGAAACGTTGGTGAACAGGTATGCACAGCCCTCGGCGTCTTCCATCTCTCCTTTGGCGTTGAAGCTGCACTTCATCAGTAGCTTGTAGAAGTGGCTGGGGCAGGGGGTGGAGAAACTGGGAAGAGGCACTCCGTCTTCAAACAGAAGGCCCACCACTACATACAGGGTGTCCCTGCCTGAAGGGGCGTTGGCTGCCACCGCCAGTTCCAGATTGTTCCATACGGCACCGTTAAAGCCGTTCTGCTCCTGCAGCGCCTGGTTGGTGTTGTAGAAGGTCTGCTTGTTTGCATCCGAGCATGCCTGCCTGTAGTTGGACGCCACAAGATGGCCTCGGCTGTATCCGTTGGCCGACGACTCCTGCTGCCAGGAAGACGGGAATGCCGGGTCCTCTTTCCAGCTGCCGGTGCGGCCCACGTTGTTGTCCGGATAAGCTCCTTTGTGCATTACGAAGGCGCTCCATACCGGGGCTTTCTTGGTGCGGTCAATCATGCAGGTGTAGTTGCGGTACTGCCTGCCTTCGTATGAGTAGGTGTGGGTGGCTACCTTCCTGTCGGGGTTTTGGGTAAGATATCCGTACCAGGAAGTGCTGCCGTATTTTTCCGGGCCGTTGTCGCTGCATGAGTCTGTTTTCCTCAGTTCAATGAAGGGCATCTCGTAGCAGCCAAGGTACTGAAGGCCGGCGGGTTGAGGATCCGGATCCGGTTCAGGTTCAGGCTCAGGTTCGGGCTCAGGCTCGGCGCTGGTAATGAAGGTTTCCATCTCTCCCAGCCTGTCGATATACATTCCGCTCTTTGCGTCATAGACCGTTACGAAAGCCTTGTAGAAATATGTGGTGCCGGGCTCCAGGCTTGTAAGCGTGGCGCTGAAGCTGGCTTCCGGGTCCGGACTGCTGTTAAGCGGCTGAATGAACTTAAGATTGGAGCGGTCCGTCCCATAGTAAAAGCCGTAGTCATAGACTCCGGTGCTGCCGGCGTCGGCGTATCGGCCGTGAAGTGTTGCGTAAGTGAAGGATATGTCCGTTGCGTTCAGAGTCTCCACCGTTACTGTGATCTGAGGTCCTTCCGGAGCGTTAACGGTGCAGGCCGATGCCAGTATGGACAGCGCAAGAAGTAAAAATCGTTTCATATCCCTATTCGTTGAAAAGCGGCCTTCCGGCTGTCATGAGGTGAACTTTTGTGCGGACCTGCTCCAGGACGGCAAGGTGTTCCTCCGCCTCCAGGTTTTCAAAATGCCTGTTGGCGGAATCCAGGACCATGTCCGTAAGGGCGGCAACCAAGACCATGTCGGCCTCCTTGAATCCGCGGGTGGTTATGGCGGGCGTTCCTATGCGAAGTCCGCTGGTCGCAAAGGCGCTGCGGCTGTCAAAGGGAACCATGTTCTTGTTTACGGTAATGTCGGCCTTGCCAAGTTCCGCCTCTGCCACGCGGCCCGTCAGGTCCGGGAATTTGGAACGCAGGTCTATGAGCATCAGATGGTTGTCCGTGCCGCCGGAGACAATCTTGTAGCCCTTTTTCAGGAATTCTTCGCAAAGGGTGGCGGCGTTGGAGAGCACCTGCTTCTGGTAAAGGACGTATTCCGGCTGCGAGGCCTCGTAAAAGGCTACTGCCTTTGCGGCGATAACGTGCTCCAGGGGGCCTCCCTGGACTCCGGGGAATACGCTGGAGTTGAGGATGGCGCTCATCTTCTTTATCTCGCCCTTGGGAGTGGTGATGCCCCAGGGGTTGTCAAAGTCCCTGCCCATGAGAATGACGCCTCCGCGGGGACCGCGAAGGGTCTTGTGAGTTGTGGAAGTGACTATGTGAGCGTATCTTACGGGGTTTTTCAAAAGACCTGCGGCTATGAGCCCGGCGGTATGGGCCATGTCTATCCAGAGGAGGGCGCCAACCTCGTCGGCAAGTTTTCTCATGCGCTCGTAGTCCCATTCGCGGGAGTAGGCGGACGCTCCGCCTATGATGAGCCTGGGCTTGCATTCGCGGGCCTTGCGCTCCATATCGGCATAATCCACAAGGCCGGTTTCCGGATCAAGGCCGTAGGATACGGGTTTGTAAAGGATGCCGGAAGCGTTTACCGGGGAGCCGTGGGTAAGGTGGCCGCCCATGGAAAGGTCCAGGCCCATGAAACAGTCCCCGGGCCTCAGGCAGGCCATGATTACGGCCATGTTGGCCTGGGCTCCGGAATGGGGCTGGACGTTTGCGTACTCTGCACCGTACAGGGCGCAGAGGCGGTCTATGGCAAGCTGCTCAATCTTGTCAACTACGCCGCAGCCGCCGTAGTAGCGCTTGCCGGGGTAGCCCTCGGCGTATTTGTTGGTGCAGACGGAGCCCATTGCCTCCATCACCTGATTGGATACGTAATTTTCCGATGCGATGAGCTCCAGCCCGGATTCCTGGCGCTGTTGCTCCTTTTTTATGAGGTCAAAGACCTGATTGTCAGGTTTCATTGGTAAGTTATGTGATTTGCTGTTTTGCAAATATAGCAAATTACCTACCTATAACAAAAAATACTTAAGGGGTAATCCAGCGTACGGAAGGATCCCTCCTCCACCATGTGAGCTGTCTCTTTGCGTAGTGGCGGGTGTTTACCTGGATGCGGCGTACGGCCTCCTCCAGGGTAATCTCCCCGTCAAAATACAGGAAGAGTTCCTTGTAGCCTACTGTCTGAAGCGCCGGGAGGTCGCGGTGGGGGAGCATGGAGCGGGCTTCCTGCTCAAGTCCGCGGTCCATCATGTCCAGGACGCGGGCGTTGATGCGTTCGTAAAGTTCTTCCCTGGGCCTCTGTATGCCGGTTTTGACTATTTCAAAATTGCGTTCCTTGATGGCCCTTGTCTTGAAGGAAGAGAAGGGCTGGCCGGTGTACATGCTCACCTCCAGGGCCCTTATCACCCTTTGGCCGTTGGAAAGGTCTATCTCCGAGTAGCTCACCGGGTCCAGTTCCTTGAGCTGGGCTGCAAGCTCTTCCACACCTTCCGTCCTGAGGCAGTCCATCAGGTGCTCCCTCAGCTGGATGGGAACGGAAGGGAAGTCGTCCAGCCCGTAGCAGAGGGCGTCTATGTAAAGCATGGAGCCTCCACACACTATCAGAGTCTCGTGCCCGTGGTTGAACAGGTCCTCTATGAGAGAGAGAGCCTCCGCCTCGTAGATTCCGGCGGTGTAATTGGCCGTTACCGGAACGGTCTGTATAAAATAATGCTTAACCGCGGCAAGTTCCTCCGGAGAGGGTACCGCGGTTCCTATTGAAAGTTCCTTGTAGATTTGTCTGGAGTCGCAGGAAATAACGGGAGAACCGCATTCCAGGGCACGCCTGATGGCGTAGCCTGTTTTCCCGGAGGCTGTGGGGCCCAGGATTATTTCCAGGCGTCGGGCCACTACTGCTCGCCCTCGTCAAAGATTTCCTTGCCGTCCTCGTCTTCCTCATCCTCTTCCTCGTCGTCTTCTTCGTCGTCTTCGTCGTCAAAGTCCTCGTCGTCATCTTCGGAGGGGAGGATGCGGCGGCGTTCGGGAAGATCCTCGAAGGCTACGTAGCCGTTCTCGAACTCTATGGGATTGGGGCCCTTGACGTCTGTCAGGACAGGGTTTTCCGCGGTGGCCTTGGAAGACTCCGCCTCGCCCTCCACGGTAATGTTCACGCTCTTTTTGTTGGTGGCGTCGTAGAAGTACACGAAGTCAGTGGCTCCGTCCATGACGGCCTTTTCCAGGGACACGCTGTCCACGGTGCCGCAGCCCAGGTCAAACAGGCCGTAACGTCCTGTCACTTCCCCTGTTATGTCAAGTCCTTTGAACAGGATCAGCTGGTCCTGGGGGAACTCCAAATCCTCGCGGAGACGCTTGTGAAGAGTGTACAGCGTGGTGTCTCCGTTCACTTCATATACGCGGTAAAAACCTTTGATGCCCGTAAGGGTTACTCTTATCCTGAAAGTCATATTCTGGCGTTTTGCGGCCCAAAGGTACTAATAATTTTGCACAAACACTCAAAAATGATTAATTTCGTTCCCGATGTCTGCGTACGACGTATATAAAAGCATTGCGGCACCCTCCAGGGGACTGTTCAAGGACAACGGTTCCCGCTTCCTGGCTTTTGCCTACCCGGTGGAAACGGAGCAGGAGGTGCGGGAGATAGTGGCTTCCCTACGCAAGGAGTACCACGACGCCCGCCACCACTGCTACGCTTATCGGCTTGGGTACAAGGCCGATGTTTGGCGTGCCAGCGACGACGGCGAGCCATCCGGCAGTGCCGCACGTCCCATCCTGGGCCAGATTGTCTCCGCCGGCCTCAGCGACATCCTCATCGTGGTAGTGCGCTATTTCGGCGGCATCAAGCTGGGAATCCCGGGGCTCATAAGGGCGTACAAAAGTTCATCGGCCGATGCCCTGTCCGCCGCCACGGTAGTGGAAAAGGTGGCCTCCAGGCACTTCCGCCTGGAGTTTGACTACCATCAGATGAATGCGGTGATGAAGGTCCTCAAGGATATGGACCTGCCGCAGAGGGGACAGGACTTTGGAGAAAAATGCAGCCTTGCGGTAACGGTGAGACTGTCGGAAACGGATAATTTCATGCAGCGCCTGGACGGCGTTGCCCAAATATCGGAACTAAACTTATAACACCATGTCAAAAAAAGTACATGTTTTCAATGCGGGGCCCTGTCTTTTGCCCCAGAGTGCCATAGACAATACAATTGAAGCCCTCAGGGACTTCAGCGGAACCGGCGTTTCGCTGCTTTCAATCTCTCACCGTACCAAGGAATGGGACGCCGTGATGGACGAAACCCGCGCCCTCTGGAAGGAACTCCTCCACATCCCGGACACCCACGAGGTGGTGTTCCTGGGCGGCGGCGCCTCCCTCCAGTTCCTGTATGTGGCCATGAACTTCCTGGAGAAGAAGGCCGCGTATCTGGACACCGGCGTATGGGCTCACAAAGCCCTTGTGGAAGCTCAGGGAATAGGCGAGGCCTATGCCATTGCCTGCTCCAAGGACAAGAACTACAGCTACATTCCCAAGGGTTTTGACATTCCCGCAGACCTTGACTATCTGCACGTCACCACCAACAACACCATCTATGGTACGGAGATTCATGAAGATTTGGACTGCCCCTGCCCCCTCATAGCGGACATGTCTTCCGACATCATGTCCCGCCCCGTGGACGTTTCCAAGTATGACCTCATCTACGGCGGCGCCCAGAAGAACGTGGGCCCTGCCGGAGTCATCTTTGCAATTGTGCGCAAGGACGCCCTTGGCCGCGTGTCCCGCCACATTCCCACAATGCTGGATTACCGCACCCACGTGGACAAGCTCTCCATGTTCAACACCCCTCCCGTATTTGCCATCTACGTGATGAATCAGACCCTCCACTGGATCAAGGACCAGGGCGGCGTAGAGGCCATCTACAAGAGGAACCTGGCCAAGGCGGAACTCCTGTACGGAGAGATAGACCGCAACAGCCTCTTTACAGGTACCGCGGCAAAGGAGGACCGCTCCATTATGAATGTCTGCTTTGTCATGGCTCCGGGCAAGGAGGAGCTCCAGGACGCCTTTATGGCATACGCCAAGGAGTGCGGCATGGTTGGCGTCAAGGGTCACCGCAGCGTGGGCGGCTTCAGGGCTTCCCTGTACAACGCCTGCTCCCTGGAAGACGTCCAGGCCCTTGTGGACTGCATGAAAGAATTTGAAAAACAGAACGCCTAAGATATGAAAGTCCTTATTGCAACCCAGAAACCTTTTGCGGCAGCTGCCGTAGAAGGCATAGAATCCATCCTGCGGGAAGCCGGGCACAGCGTTGAAAAACTGGAAAAGTATCCCGGAGAGGCGGAGCTCATAGCCGCCGCCCTAGACGCCGACGCCCTCATCGTCCGTTCGGACAAGGTAACGGCCGATGTCATAGCCGCCGCCCCGTCCCTGAAAATAGTTGTCAGGGCCGGCGCCGGATACGACAACGTGGACCTTGCGGCGGCATCGGCCCGGGGGATTGTGGTAATGAACACTCCCGGACAGAATGCCAATGCCGTTGCGGAACTTGCCATAGGCCTTATGATTTACATGGCAAGGACCCAGTTTACCCCTGCCACGGGTTCTGAACTTGCGGGCAAAACCCTTGGCGTCCAGGCGTTCGGCAACGTGGGACGGCTGGTTGGACAGAAGGCCGCGGCCCTTGGCATGAAGGTGCAGGCCCTGGATCCCTTCCTTACGGACACTCAGATAGAGCAGGCCGGAGCAACCCCCGTCCATTCCATAGAGGAGCTCTACTCCACGTCCGACTACCTTTCCGTCCACATCCCCGCCCTTCCGGAGACCATCGGCTCCATTGGCTATGACCTTGTGCGTTCCATGCCCAAGGGTGCCGTACTGGTGAATACCGCAAGGAAGGAAGTGGTGGACGAGGAGGGCCTTGCCAAGGCTCTGGAAGAGCGTCCGGACCTGAAGTACGTTACGGACGTCATGCCGGACAACTACGCCGCACTGACGGAGAAGTTGGGTACGCGCGTGTTTGCAACGCCCAAGAAGATGGGTGCCCAGACCGCCGAGGCCAATATCAACGCCGGCCTTGCCGCCGCTCGCCAGATAGCGGACTTCTTTGCCACCGGCAACCGCCGTTTCCAGGTCAATAAATGAGTCTCCAGGTTAATTAATGCATGCAGGTAATGGTATATTGTTCATGAACCGTCGCTACGCGACCCCTCCCATCTGCGATGGGCCCCTCCCTCTTACACGGCCGAGGGTGGCCATGGGTTCATTGAACAACATACCATTACCTTACAACATCTTTCAATAAGATATTACTATGGTAACAGTAAAGCCTTTTGCGGCGATAAGGCCGCCACGGGAGCTGGTGACGGAGGTCGCGGCTCCGCCGTACGACGTTCTTAACTCTGAAGAAGCCCTGCAGATGGCCGGGGAGAAAAGCCTCCTTCACATCACCAAACCGGAAATAGACTTTACTCCAATTGCCGGAGAGCACGAGCAGCGCACCTACGACAAGGCCGTGGAGAACTTCAAGGCCTGGAAAGAGCGCGGGTGGCTGGTTAAGGACAAGGCGGAGCAGTACTATGTCTATGCCCAGACCATGGGCTCGCGTACGCAGTACGGCCTGGTCCTTTGCGCCCACACGGACGACTATGCCTCCGGGGTCATCAAAAAGCACGAACTCACCCGCAAGGACAAGGAGGACGACCGCATGGTCCACGTCCGTATCCAGAACGCCAACATAGAGCCCGTCTTCTTTGCCTATAAAGATAACCGGGAGCTGAACGGCATCGTCGCGTCCGCATCGGCCGGGGAACCGGAGTACTCCTTTGTGGACGAGAACGGCTTCACGCACCGCTTCTGGGTAATATCGGCCCCGGAAACGGTAGCCCGGATTACGGAAATATTCACCACCCGGGTGGATGCGTTTTACGTTGCCGACGGCCATCACCGCACTGCGGCCGCCGCCCGCGTGGGAGCAGAGAAAAAGGCCGCCAATCCGCACCATACCGGCGAGGAAGAGTACAACTGGTTCATGGCGGTGTGCTTCCCCCAGAGCCAGCTTGCCATAATGGACTACAACCGTGTGGTGAAAGATCTTAACGGCCTTGGCGCCGGCGATTTCCTGCATGCCCTTGAGGCGGATTTCACCGTAGCCGAGCGTCCCGCCGGGGAAACCGCTCCCACCGGACTCCACAACTTCTCCATGTATCTGGAAGGGAAGTGGTACAGCCTTACGGCGAAGCCGGGGACATACGACGACTCGGACCCCATAGGCGTTCTGGACGTGACGGTGCTCAGCAGCCTTGTGCTGGACAAGCTCTTGGGAATAAAGGATTTGCGTACAGACAAGAGGATAGACTTCGTGGGCGGAATCCGCGGCCTTGGGGAACTTTCCGGCAGGGTGGATTCCGGGGAGATGAAAGTGGCCTTTGCCCTTTACCCCGTGTCCATGGACCAGCTTATACGCATTGCGGACACCGGCAATATCATGCCTCCCAAAACAACATGGTTTGAACCCAAACTCAGAAGCGGCCTTGCAATTCACTCCCTTGACTGATTTTTTTACTACCTTTGCAGGTTAAAAAGTTCAAGCTATGATGACATTCAGTTACAGGGATCCCAAGTGGCAGATATTCAAAGACCTTTGCTTTACGGCTGTGGGTGTGTGGATGCTTACCTGGGACAGCTTCCTGGCAAGGTTTTTGGGCCTTGTTTTGATAATATACTATCTCCGGGACGTCTTCCTTCAGATAAGGGTCCTGCGGTATCAGAAGCGTCAGGAACGCCAGGAGCGCAGGCAGGAGGACTCCGGAATAGAAACGGAGCCGGTGCAGGACGACGGAAAGATAACCGTTACGGACCTGTCGGACGCCAAGGAAGTGGATTTCAGGAAGGAATAGCATGATTCCCAGGGAAACGGTAGATACCATACTGGAGACCGCCAAGGTAGAAGAGGTGGTGGGAGAGTTCGTGTCGCTAAAGCGGCGCGGATCCAGTTATGTGGCATGCTGCCCTTTCCACAATGAGAAAACTCCCTCCTTCCACGTGACCCCATCCCGCGGCATTTACAAATGCTTCGGCTGCGGAAAAGCCGGCACGGCCGTTGGCTTCCTGATGGATTATGAGAGGCTTACCTACCCGGAAGCCCTTCGTTACCTTGCCAAAAAGTACAACATAGAGGTAAAGGAGCAGGAAGAAACTGCGGACCAGATTGCAGCCCGCCAGAGAAACGAAAGCCTGCTTGCCGCGACGGAATTTGCGGGGAAATTCTTCCGGGAGCAGCTGCTTCAGGGAGAGGGCAGAGCTATCGGCTATCAGTATTTCCGCTCCCGCGGCCTTTTGGACGAAACCATTGAGAAATGGGGCCTTGGATGGGCTCCCAGGGACAAGGAATCCTTTACCACTGCGGCAAGGGCTGCCGGATACAAGGATGAGTATCTGGAAGAAACCGGACTTTGCTCCAAATGGGAAAGCGACGGAAGCCTTCACGACCGCTTCTACGAAAGGGTAATCTTCCCCGTCCACTCCGTAAGCGGCCGCATCATTGCCTTTGGCGGCAGAACCCTCCTCAAGGAAAAGTCGGACAAAATTGCAAAGTACGTCAATTCCAAGGAGTCGGAGATTTACGTCAAGTCCCGTTCCCTCTACGGAATTTACTTTGCCAAGACCTCCATCTCCAAGGAAGACAGGTGCTACCTTATGGAAGGCTATCTGGACGTTCTTTCCATGCATCAGGCGGGAATCACCAACTGCGTGGCCTCCAGCGGCACTTCCCTTACGGAGGAGCAGATACGCATAATCCGCAGGTTCACAAACAACGTCACCATCATGTACGACGGTGACAGCGCCGGCCTCCATGCCGCCATCCGTGCCATTGACATGATCCTCAAGGAGGGCATGAATCCCCGCGTAGTGTTCCTCCCTGACGGCGACGACCCCGATTCCTACTCCCGCAAGCACACCCTTGAGGAAATAAAGGAGTTCATTGCCGATAACGAGAAGGACGGCGTAGCCTTCAAGACGGACCTTCGCCTTTCCGAGGCAGGAGACGACCCCCTGCGCCGTGCAAATCTCATCAACGAGATTGCAGACACCGTGGCCCTTATCCCGGACACCATCACCCGCCAGGTCTATATAGATACCGTGGCCAAGAAGTTCGGCATAGAGGTGGATATAATCCGGGAACGCGTATCAAAGACCCGCAGGGAGGCAAAGCCCAGGGAAGAGCTCAGGCCCAGGGAGGAGGTTCGCGAGCCGGTAAAACCGGAGCTCCCGCAGGGAGCCATACCGGAAGTTTCCGTTACGGAACGGTGTGAGAGGGACCTTATGGAGTTCATCCTTGATTATGGGAAGGATCTGCTCCATTTTGAATCCGATTCGGATTTTTACAATCCCGACGGGGAGCAGACCGTGGCGGAATTCATAGACGACGCCCTTGCCGCGGATGAGGTGGTGTTTGAAAACCCGGTCTATGCAAGGGCATACGACGCTTATTTTACCCTCTATGACAAGGGCCTGGAGCAGGATACAATTGTAAAGTCCATGATGGACGGGGAAGACAGGGAAGTAGCCGATGTTACGGCCCGCCTTACCACAGAGGAGTACGAACTGTCGGTAAAGAACTACCGGGACGCCCTCACCACCCACGACTCCTGGCTTGTGACCTTTGTCCCCAAAGCCATCCTAGCCTACCATTATGACAGGGTATGCCTCATGGAAAAGAGGCTGGACAAGGAGCTTGAATCGGCCGCCAGGGCCCGCCAGGATGAGATTTTGGTCCAGCTTGGCAAATTTGCAGAAATGAAAAAGACACTCAATAGAAAATTAGGAAGAGAAAAGAAATGAACGGCAGTAAAAGAACCCTGGTGACCTGCGCGCTTCCCTACGCCAACGGTCCCGTACATATCGGCCACCTTGCCGGAGCTTACATTCCCGGAGACATCTACGTCCGCTACCTCAGGATGAGGGGAGAGGACGTGCTGTTTATCTGCGGCAGCGACGAGCACGGTGTCCCCATTACAATCAAGGCCCGCGAGCAGGGAGTAAGCCCTCAGGATATCGTTGACAAGTATCACAAGATAATGAAGGATGCTTTCACCGCCCTTGGAATCAACTTTGACATCTATTCCAGGACTTCGTCGGCCGTCCATGAGGAGCATGCGTCCAAATTCTTCCGCAAGCTCTACGACGAGGGCAAGTTCATCACCCGCGAATCCGAGCAGTACTTTGACCCGGAAGCCAACACTTTCCTGGCCGACAGGTACATCGTGGGCACCTGCCCCAAGTGCGGCAATCCCAACGCCTACGGCGACCAGTGCGAAAAGTGCGGAAGCACCCTTTCTCCCGAAGAGCTTCTGGAACCTCATTCCAAGCTTTCCGGTGCAACGCCCATAAAAAAGAAGACCACCCACTGGTACCTTCCGCTGGACAAGTACGAGCCCTGGCTCCGTGACTGGATCCTGGAGCAGCACAAGGAGTGGAAGACCAACGTTTACGGCCAGTGCAAGAGCTGGCTGGACGGCGGCCTGCAGCCCCGTGCCGTGTCCCGTGACCTGGACTGGGGTGTTCCCGTTCCGGTTGAGGGCGCGGAAGGAAAGGTGCTTTACGTGTGGTTTGACGCCCCCATCGGCTATGTGTCCAACACCAAGGAACTCCTCCCGGAAAGCTGGGAGAAATGGTGGAAGAGCGATGATACCCGTCTTGTGCATTTCATCGGCAAGGACAATATAGTCTTCCACTGCATAGTGTTCCCCTCCATGCTTAAGGCGCACGGGGAATATGTGCTTCCGGACAACGTGCCTTCAAACGAGTTCCTGAACCTGGAAGGAGACAAGATTTCTACATCCCGCGGCTGGGCAGTGTGGGTGCACGAATACGAAAAGGATTTCCCGGGACAGGAGGACGTGCTGCGTTATGTGCTCACGGCCAATGCTCCGGAAACCAAGGACAATGACTTCACCTGGAAGGACTTCCAGAGCCGCAACAACAGCGAGCTTGTGGCCGTGTTCGGAAACTTCGTGAACAGGGCAGTGGTGCTCACCCACAAGTACTTTGGCGGCGAGGTCCCTGCCAATCTCAAGCCCGAGGCAATTGATGCCGAGACGCTTGCGGCAGTGAAGCCCTGCCGGGAGGCCCTGGAAAAATACGTGGAGACCTTCCACTTCCGCGAGGCTCTCAAGGAGGCCATGAACATTGCCCGCATCGGCAACAAATACATCTCCGACATGGAGCCCTGGAAGGTGGCGAAGACGGACATGGACCGCACCGCTTCCATCCTTTACACCTGCCTGCAAATATGTGCGGACCTTGCCATCGCCTTTGAGCCTTTCACTCCCTTCGGTGCAGAAAAGCTCCGCAATATCCTCCGCGTGGGAATTGACGCCGGCCATGACTACCGCGCAGGTGAAGGCGTCCCCACTGAAAACTTCTACAGGGAAGGCGAGAGCGCAGCCCTTCACACAGTTCCTTCCACTGAAGGGATTGTCCTGAAATGGGATATGCTTGGCGATGCGGAACTTCTCCCCGCCGGCCACAAGTTGGGAGAGGCCGTTCTCCTTTTCCAGAAGATAGAGGACGATGTTATTGACGCCCAGATTGCAAAACTGGAGGCCATAAAGGCCGAAAGGGCTGCGGCCGAAGCCGCAAAGAAGGTGGAGCCGCAGAAGTCCGAGATTAGTTTTGAGCAGTTTGAAGCCATGGACATCCGCACGGCAACTGTCCTGGAGGCCGAACGTGTTCCCAAGACGGACAAGCTCCTGAAACTCACCATAGACACTGGCCTGGACCGCAGGACCATAGTCTCCGGCATAGCCCAGTTCTACAGTCCGGAAGACATGCTGGGCAAGCAGATATGCATCCTTGCCAACCTGGCACCCCGTACCATCCGCGGCATAGAGTCCCGCGGCATGATACTCATGGCCCGCCAGGGTGACGGCAAGATGCGCTTCATCACTCCCCAGGAGGTCCTCGCAAACGGCGCCACTATAGGATAAAGCCCAAAAATCAGCTATATTTGCAGAATTTAGAAGCAATCTGGGTAAATGTTAAAAAATAACCTATACCATTTTTATCGCCCATGGCCACCCTCGGCCGTGTAAGAGGGAGGGGCCCACGAAGTGGGAGGGGTCGCACTCTGTGCGACGGCAGGAAAAATGGTGTAGGTTATTTTTTTGAATATATTGAGAGAAAGAAAACAATTGTATAATGGATAAGATTAAAAGGACTAAAATCAAGGAACTTCTGGGACTGAAACCCGGAGTTGAGGTACTTGCCAAAGGATGGGTACGTACCAAACGAGGCAACAAACAGGTAAAATTCATAGCCCTCAACGACGGCTCCACCATCAACAATATCCAGATAGTGGCATCGGCCGAAAACTTTGACGAGGACCTTTTCAGACGCATCACCACCGGCGCATCCATTTCCGTGAAAGGTATGCTGGTGGAATCCGTGGGAAGCGGCCAGGCCGTGGAAATCCAGGCTTCGGAGATAGAGGTCCTGGGAGAATGCGACCCCATGCGTTTCCCCCTCCAGAAAAAAGACACCACCCTTGAGTATCTGCGTTCCGTGGCCCACATGAGGCTCAGGACCAATACCTTCGGGGCCGTGCTCCGCATCCGGAACGCAATGGCGTTCGCCATCCACAAGTTCTTCAACGAAAGAGGCTTTGTATATCTCCATACCCCGCTCATCACCGAATCCGACGCAGAGGGTGCAGGAGACATGTTCCAGGTAACCACCATGGACCTCAAGAACATTCCCCTGGACAAGAAGGGAAATGTGGACTTCAGCAAGGACTTCTTCGGGAAGAAGACTTCCCTTACCGTTTCCGGTCAGCTGGAAGGCGAACTGGGAGCAACCGCAGTGGGAGAAATCTACACCTTCGGCCCCACCTTCCGTGCAGAGAATTCCAACACGCCGCGCCACCTTGCGGAATTCTGGATGATTGAGCCGGAAATGGCTTTCTATGACATTCAGGACAACATGGAACTGGCCGAGGAGTTTGTCAAATACCTGGTTCAGTACGCCCTTGACAACTGCATGGACGACCTCCGTTTCCTCAATGACAAGTACGACGACGGCCTTATCGCCCGTATGCAGGGCGTCCTGGGCATTCCCTTCCAGAGGGTTACCTACACGGAGGCCGTGGAAATCCTGGAGAAAGCCATTGCAGACGGTGTCAAGTTTGAGTATCCCGTCCACTGGGGCACTGACTTCCAGAGCGAGCACGAACGTTTCCTGGTGGAAAAGCACTTTGGCAAGCCCGTCATCCTCATAGACTTCCCCAAGGACATCAAGGCCTTCTACATGAAACAGAACGAGGACGGACGTACCGTACGCGGCATGGACGTGCTCTTCCCCAAGATTGGAGAAATCATCGGCGGATCCGAGCGAGAAGCTTCCCTGGAGAAGCTGGAAGCCCGCATAGACGAATTGGGCATGTCCCGCAAGAACCTGGAGTGGTACATAGACACCCGCCGCTACGGTTCAGTGCCGCACAGCGGATTCGGCCTGGGCTTTGAACGCCTGTTGCTCTTTGTCACCGGCATGTCCAACATCCGTGACGTCATTCCTTTCCCCAGAACTCCCAAAAACGCAGAATTTTAGTATATGCTGGTAATTGGTATCGCCGGAGGTTCCGGTTCAGGCAAGACAACAGTAGTAAGGGCTATAACCGAACAGCTCAAGGGCAAAGTTGTCGTAATTCCCCAGGATTCCTACTACAAAGACTCCAGCCACGTTCCCGTGGAAGAGAGGAAGAACATCAACTTTGACCATCCCGACGCCATAGACTGGAAGCTCATGTGCCAGCAGGTGAGGGAACTCAAAAGCGGCAAAACCGTAGAGCAGCCGGTTTACTCCTACATCACCTGTTCCCGATCCACCACGGAAACCGTCACCGTGCAGCCGGCCGATGTCATAATAGTGGAGGGCATCCTTATTTTCACCTGCAAGGAGCTACGCGACCAGATGAATATCAAGATTTTCGTGGATGCCGATGACGACGACCGCCTCATGCGCATCATCATCCGTGACATGGCCGAAAGGGGCCGCACCATTGACGCCGCCATAGAGCACTACTGCGATACAGTGAAGCCCATGCACCTTCAGTTCATTGAGCCGTCCAAGCGTTATGCCGACGTGATAGTCCCCCAGGGCGGTCACAACAAGGTTGCCATCGACATCATTTCCAACACCGTGGAAAAAGCCCTGCTATGAGGCCCCTTTCTCCGGAAAACAAGGCAGGTCTGTACATCACCGCGATAATCCATGTCGCGGTGATTGTCTTACTCCTTGCCATCCGGGTGGGATACGAATTCAAACGCGAGAATTCCTTTGTCCTGGACTTTACCAAGGCCGATGAGGCCGAGCGGGCAAGGGAAAAGGAGCAGCTGAGGGAAATCTCCGAGGAGAAGTTGGAAGAACTCATTGCCGCCGCTTCCGGAATTCCGGTCAAAAGCATAGCGGTTGACCGCTCCTCCCTCAAGGACGACCGCAGCACCAACGCCGAGGAGCTCTACCGCGAGGCCGAACGCCTTCAGCAGGAACTTCGGGAAGGAAGCATGCAGCAGGAGAAGGAAGAGATTGCCGTCACCCGGGAGGAGGCCGCTCCGGAGAAAAAGCAGGAACCCTCAAAGCCATACTCCGGACCGTCAGTTCTTTACTGGAGCCTGGACGGACGCAAGGCTTCCCACATGCCCATACCTTCTTACCGCTGTTACGGCGGCGGTGAGGTTACAGTGATAATTGCCGTAAACAATGAGGGATCCGTGATTCAGGCCAAAGTGGATGACGCAGCATCTTCCCAGGACCGCTGTCTGAGGGATTTTGCGGTGCGTGCGGCACGACTTTCGAAGTTCTCCAGATCCCCGGAGGCTCCCGCCAGACAAATCGGGAGCATAACTTATGCATTCATATCACAATGAAAAAGTTTATCGTTACACTTGCATGCACTCTCGTGTGCCTTGTCAGCTTTGCCCAGGGCAAGGTTGTCACAAAGAAATACCGCATTGCGGACTTTACCGACAAGATTACCAAAGTTGTCATTCCCGGCACTGACCTTCTGGACAACGCAATCAAGCAGGAGGTTACCAAATGCTGGTATGCATCGGCCTTTGAAATCTGCGACCTGCAGGAATTCGAGCGCCTCAAGAAGGATGACAATTATTATTTCCTCATCCCGGCCGGATATGGAGGCATCACCTTCCTTACTCTGGTAAAGGGTGCTCCTGAGGCCACTGAAGGCACCGCCGGTATGCATGAGGTGGTATCCATCCCCGTCTGCTCCGAGCGGGTAAAATCCGGCAGGGAGCTGGTTTACATAGGTGCGCTTGTGGAGTTTGTCCAGAAATTCACCCTGGACGCCATGAACTCCGAACTTACGGCCTATGGCATGGAGGAATGGATTAACATAAACTACGCCCGCCGTGGCAAGATGAAGACCATCTGGATTTCCGAGGACGATATAGCAAGGGGAGTCCCGGCAAAAATCCTCAGTGAGCTTGACGAGGATATCCACATTGCCGATGAAGACACCGTTGACAGCCACTATGCGTCAGGGGAATACAATACCCTTGTCAGCTATGTGGTCTCTCCCTCTGAGCCCGGCAACGGAGCTGTATGCTACACCATGCTCTTTGAGTCCGATACCCATACTCTCTACTACTTCAACAAGCACAAGCTGAGCGGGAAAAACGGCCCCGGCTTTGTGGCGGCAGACTTCAAGAGAATAATAAAGGCAAGATGAGGGCAGGGACGGCCGGCACTACCGGATTCAGATATGCAGTACGCCGCAGCGGGCACAATGTTGCCTGCTGCTCTGTTTCAATAGCATGCGGAACCAGGGATGAATCCTCCTACCCCGCAGGCATCGCCCATTTTACCGAGCACACTCTTTTCCGCGGAACCCGCCGCAAAAGTGCAGCCCGGATAAACTCTTATCTGGACCGCCTTGGCGGCGAGCTCAACGCCTACACTACCAAGGAGGAGATAGTCCTCCATGCGACGGTTCTCAAGGAAGATATCTGGAAGGCCGTGGGGCTCCTTCTGGAGCTTGCTACAGAGGCCACTTTCCCGGACAGGGAGATTGAAACGGAAAGGGGAGTGGTCCTGGACGAAATCATATCCTACAAGGACAACCCCTCGGAGGATATCTACGACTCCTTTGAAGAACTCCTTTTCCGCGGCACCAGCCTGGAAACTCCCATCCTGGGCACCGCCCGTAGCGTAAGAAAAATCACCCCTGAGATGCTCCGCCGCTTTGTGGCAGAGTATTTCATCCCCTCCCGCATGGTCCTTTCCATAGTGGCCGATGAAGACGAGGCCCTCCTGGAGCGAAAGGCTGTCCGGATAGTCCGGGGACTTTTCCCCGCGGCGGGCCCGGAACCTTTCTTCCGCCCCCGGACGGAGCTGCCCTCATCGGCCCCCTTTGTGAAGACCGTGGGGAAACGCAATCACGAAGCCAATGTGGTCATAGGCGGATTTGCCCCTTCCCTGTACCGGGAGCCGGACCGTATCGTGGCGGCCATGCTTGCCAATATCCTGGGCGGCCCCGCGTCCAATTCCCTGCTGAATGCCCAGCTAAGGGAAAAACGCGGCCTGGTTTACGGAATAGAGTGTTCCTACACCCAGTATGCAGACAGCGGAGTCATCGCAATCAGCTTTGGCTGCGACTCCAGGAATCTGGAACAGTGCCTGGACCTGGTGTGGAAAACGCTGGACACCATTAAGGACAAAGCTCTCAGCGATGCACGCCTGAAGGCTTTCCGCAAGCAGATGCTGGGACAACTTGCCATATCCGGCGAATCGTCGGAGTCCATGTGCCTTTCCATGGGGAAAAGCATGCTGTCCTGGGGAAAGATTATGGATTCTGCGCAGACCCGGGCGCTTCTGGACGCCGTGACCGCCGTGCAGATTCAGGAAATGGCATGCAGGCTGCTGAGTAATCTGAGCACCCTCATTTACCGTTAGTTTACCACCTCCGAGAGGAACTTCAGCCTGACAAGGCGTATCTCGATATCCTCGTAATCGTCGGAAAGGGCTTTGCGGGCCTCTTCCAGAGAGTCCGATTCGGCCTCTTCACGGAACCAGTTGTATATCTCCTCCACTACGTCCGGGTCCAGCTTTTCCTCTATATAATAGTCCAGATTAATCCTGGTGCCGGTTGCCACTATGGCTTCTATCTCCGTCAGAAGGCCGTCCATGTCCAGGTCCTTTGCCGATGCCACCGCATCCAGCGGGAGTTTCCTGTCTATGGACTGGATTATATAGACTTTGTTGCCGGATTTTGCCGCAACGGATTTTACTATAAAGTCGTCCGGTCTTTCTATGCCGTTTTCCTCCACGTATCGGCCTATGAGTTCCACGAAAGGCTGGCCGAACTTTCTGGCCTTGCCCTCTCCCACGCCCTGGCACTTCTCTGACAATTCCTTGATGCTCAGGGGGTAAAGGATGGTCATGTCTTCAAGTGCCGGGTCTGAGAATACCATCCAGGGCTGAAGATTCTTCTTCTTTGCCACGTCCCTTCTGAGGTCCTTGAGCATTTTAAGGAGGACGTCGTCCGCTCCTCCTCCGCCGGCGGGGGAAGCTACGGGTTCGTCATCGTCGTCGTCCGAGCCTTCGGAGAAGGTGCGGTCTTCCACCAGCATTATGTCGTAGGGCTCCAGCAGGAATTCCAGGCCCTTGTCCGTTGCGCTTATGAGCCCGTAGTTGTCTATGTCCTTTTCCAGCAGGTGCAGTATGAGTCCCTGGTGGATGACGGCCATCCAATAGCGCAGGTCATGGTCTTTGCCGGCTCCATAGAGTTCCAGGGTGTCGTGCTTGTAGGTTTTTATGGTGGAGTTTGTGGCTCCGGTAAGGATGTTTGCAAGGTGCTCCAGCTTGAAGTGTTCGCGGAGCGTGTCCACAAGTTCTATGACAAGGCACAGGGCCTCCTTGCCGTTGAACCTGGGCTTGGGGTGCAGGCAGTTGTCGCAGTTGCAGCAGTTGTCTGCCGGGTAGTCCTCCCCAAAGTAGTTGAGGAGCAGTTTTCTGCGGCACTGGCTGGATTCTGCGTATGCCGCCGTTTCTGCAAGCAGCTGTTTGCCTATTTCCTGCTCCGACACGGGCTTCCCCTGCATGAACTTTTCCAGCTTGCGTATGTCCTTGTAGCTGTAGAATGTGATACAGGTGCCCTCCTTGCCGTCGCGGCCGGCACGGCCGGTTTCCTGATAGTAGCCCTCTATGCTCTTGGGAATGTCGTAATGGATGACAAAGCGTACGTCCGGCTTGTCTATTCCCATGCCGAAGGCGATGGTTGCCACAATCACGTCTATCTCTTCCGACAGGAACTTGTCCTGGTTTTCCGCCCTTGTCTTTGCGTCCAGGCCGGCGTGGTAGGGGAGTGCGCGTATCCCGTTGATACAAAGGAGCTGTGCCAGTTCTTCCACTTTCTTCCTGGAGAGGCAGTATATGATTCCGGACTTGCCGGGATTCTGCCTTATGTGGCGGATAATGTCCTTTTCCGGTTCATTTTTGTCCCTTACCTCATAGTACAGATTGGGTCTGTTGAAGGATGACTTGAATACCCTGGCATCCTGTATCCGGAGGTTTTTAAGGATGTCGCTCTGGACCTTTGGGGTTGCCGTTGCCGTAAGCGCCATCACCGGAGCGGGCTGGATCTCTTCTATTATGCTCCTTATCCGGCGGTACTCAGGACGGAAGTCGTGTCCCCATTCGGATATGCAGTGGGCCTCGTCCACGGCGTAGAAGGAGATTTTTATTTCTTTCAGAAGGGCTATGTTCTCCTCCTTCGTGAGGGATTCGGGCGCCACGTACAGAAGCTTTGTTATACCCCTCAGGAGGTCTTCCCTTACCTCTGCCGCCTGCTGTCGGTTGAGCGAGGAATTCAGGAAATGGGCAATGCCGCTTTCGCCTTCCTGGAAACCGCGTATTGCATCCACCTGGTTTTTCATCAGGGCAATCAGCGGTGAAATGACTATGGCCGTACCTTCCATGAGCAGAGCCGGCAGCTGGTAGCACAGTGACTTTCCTCCTCCGGTGGGCATAAGTACGAAGGAGTCACCTCCGGAAAGCAGGTGGTTTATGATTTGTTCCTGGTCGCCTTTGAAGGTGTCGTAACCGAAGAATGTTTTAATTTTTTTGTGCAGGGTTGCAGAGTCGGCTGTCATACTTGGCGGCATCTTTCGCACCAAAATAGTGATTATTATCCAAATATGCAAATACAAATAAAAATTCTCTCGTTTGTAAAAATATGTTTAACTTTGCAGATTGAGCACCGCAAAGGTGTACAGGCTTGAATTAACTTTTAAAAGTATAACGTCATGAAAATTTTCAAAATGATTGCCATCGCATCGGCCTCCGTGCTGATGATGGCCTGCGCCTCCTCCAAAGTAGAAGGCTCCAAGGAAGTCCGTGATCTCCTCCCCACCAAGGGCGAGCTTGATTCCACCTCCTACATGCTTGGTGTGAACTTCGGTTTCATCATCACCCAGAACAATTTCGGTGACCTGAACATGGCTCAGCTCCGCAAGGGTATGGAAGACGCACTCAAGGCAAAGGATCTGGATCCCATGGATTCCGCTATCACCAAGTTTGTCAAGATTCACCCTGACCAGATGAACACCATCATCAACGGTTACCTCCAGAAGCGCATGGCTTACGAAGGCGCACTGAACAAGGAAAAGGGTGATGCTTTCCGCAAGGACTTCTTTGTGAAGAACAGCGCAGACTCCACCGCTTCCGGTATCGTTTACCTCATCCAGGATTCCGGTTCCGAGGTACGCGCCCTCTCCGACAAGGACACCGTAAAGGTCAACTATCGCGGCACCCTCATCGACGGTAAGGAATTCGACGCCAACGAAGGCATCACCTTCCCCCTCAACCGCGTTATCAAGGGTTGGACAGAAGGCATGAAGCTCGTGGGCGAAGGCGGTAAGATCACTCTTGTGATCCCCTCCGAGCTTGCTTACGGCGAACGCGGTCCCCGCACCATCCCTGCTAACTCCACCCTTATCTTCGACGTTGACCTCCTTGAGGTTCACCCTTACGTAGAACCCGTCGAGGCACCTGCCAAGAGCGGCAAACGCAAGTAAGCGATGGCACTGGAACTGGAAGGAACAATCAGGCAGTTCCTGGGCGTCCAGTCCGGAACGTCGGCCCGCGGAGAATGGGTTAAGCAGGAGTTTGTCCTGGATTACCCTGACGGCAATTATACTTCCCAGGCCGTGTTCCTGGCCTGGGGTCAGGACAAGGTAAAGGAACTTGAGAAGTTCAAGGTCGGGGACAAGGTAAAAGTCTCCTTCAACCTCAAGAGCCGGGAGTACAACGGCCGTTGGTACACCGACATCCAGATCTGGCGCATCGCCCCCGCCGGCGCCGCCCCCGCCGCCCCCGCCCCTGTGGCCCCGGCACCTTCCGTAGAAGACATGCCCGCCGCAGACCTCCCGGAGGACGATCTCCCGTTCTAATCCTTTTGACTGATTTTTAATCTCCCATACTTGCAGAGTGTGGGAGATTTTTTTGTAGGTCGGAGGAAGGGATACCCTCCAGGGGGCTTGTGCACCCCCGCACAAGGGTAGGGGGCCGGGGCCCGTTGGATACAAGTTCCCGCTGCTAGCGGGGACGCGGGAGACAACGGGAGGGGCGGTAACGAAGCGAAGCGAAGTGGAGTCCCCCTGGAGGGTATCCCTTCCTCCTCCCAACTTCAAGGGTGCTACTAACGTCCCAATCACTGGGACGAT
>JAFUVY010000008.1 GCA_017477335.1 Bacteroidales bacterium | reverse complement strand
CGTGTAAGAGGGAGGGGCCCACGAAGTGGGAGGGGTCGCACCTTGTGCGACGGCAGGAAAAATGGAATAGGTTGTTTTTTTATAATACCGATGCTCTGTGAAGGATGTCTGTAGAAAGTGAGTGAACGTTTTTTGTCACAGGATGGGGTTTTTGCACTTCTCCCCGGATTTAAATTGGACAAGAAGGGCAAAATCGGCCTCCCAGAGCATTTTAGTGATCACTCGGTTTTTTTGTTTCTATCACTGCCCAAGTGCTACTAACGTCCCACTTAATGGGACGTCAGTGTCATTTTACCCCCATTATCGCTACTATCGTCCCATCGATTGGGACGTTAGTAGCACCCTTGAAGTTGGGATGAGGAAGGAATACCCTCCAGGGGGACTCCATACCCTTCACTACAAAAAAGAGGTCAACTCACTCTTGAGTCCAAACGACAATTCAAAGATGGGTTACTATTGGAGAAGGAAGAGGCTGAAGCCAAGGCCCATGAGGAGGCAGAGGGCGAAGGTGGCCATGACAAGTTGGGGGAGGAGGGAGTCCATCTCCTTGCCGCTTTTTGTCCAGACGCCATAAAGGTGAAGGATGTACAGGGGCAGGGTGATGACATAGAGCCAGTGGTGCCAGTCCGGCCAGCACAAGAGGCAGAAAGCAATCATGCACACCCAGCCAAGGACAATGAGGACGGTCTGGTAGATGCGGGCTCCCCTCTCACCGAGTTTTATGGCCACCGTAACACGGTTGGCGGAATCCGTCACCATATCACGGATGTTGTTAACATTGAGGACTCCCATGCTGAAGAACCCTACGCCGGCGGCGGGAAGAAACACCTTGGGATTGATCCTCTGAGTGCAGACAAAATATGCCCCGACAACTGCCACGATACCAAAGAACAGGAAGACAAAGAAATCCCCCTTTGCCCTGTAGCCGTAAGGGTTGGGGCCCAGGGTGTATTTCATGGCACCGGCAATGGCGGCGGCACCCAGCATGAGGGTGAGTATGGGATACAGGTCCATCAGCGTTCCAAAGGCAGACCAGGTCATGGCCGTGCCGGAAACGATGCATGCCACTACGGCTCCTGCAATAAGGGCCTTCATGTCGGAGACTGTCATTTCCCCGCTGTTGAGCCCGTACGCCGGGCCAAGGCGCTCTGCCGTGTCCGTCCCGCGAAGGACATCTCCAAGTTCATTGGAAAGGTTGGATAGGATTTGCAGACAGATGGCGGTGGTTACAATGAGGACCGCCGTAAGGATGCTGATACGGTAATCTGCCGCGGCAAGGAGAATACCAAGGATAACGCCGCCTGTGGAAAGAGGCAGAGTCCTGAGCCTCATGGACCTCACAGCCGCTTTCAGTTTCATCTCAATCCAGTTTAAGGACAGCCATAAAGGCACTCTGGGGAACCTGGACGGTGCCTATCTGCCTCATTCGCTTTTTACCTTCCTTCTGCTTTTCCAGGAGCTTGCGCTTACGGGTAACGTCGCCGCCGTAACACTTTGCGGTGACGTCCTTTCTCACCTGGCGGACGGTTTCGCGGGCAATAATCTTGGCCCCTATTGCCGCCTGGACGGCAATATCAAACTGCTGACGTGGTATGAGGTCCTTGAGCTTGAGGCAAATCTTGCGTCCGAAGTCGTAGGCGTGGTCCTCGTGAATGAGGGTGGAAAGGGCATCGGCCGGGTCCCCGTTAAGGAGGATATCCAGTTTAACCAGCCTTGCGGGACGGAAGTCCGTGACATGGTAGTCAAAGGAAGCATAGCCCTTGGAGATGGATTTGAGCTTGTCGTAAAAGTCAAAGACCACCTCGGAGAGGGGAAGGTCGTAATTGAGCTCCACCCTGTCCGTAGTTATGTAATGCTGGCCGATGAGGGTTCCCCTCTTGTCCATGCACAGCTTCATGATGGGGCCGTAGAAATCGCTCTTGGTGATAATCTGAGCACGGATATAGGGTTCCTCTATATGGTCTATCACGCTCTGGGGAGGAAGTCCGGAAGGGTTGTGGACATCCACCACGTCGCCCTTTGTGGTGTAAACCTTATAAGAAACGTTGGGGACCGTGGTTATGACGTCCATGTTGAATTCCCTGAACAGGCGTTCCTGGACAATTTCCAGATGCAGGAGCCCCAGGAAACCGCAGCGGAAACCAAAGCCGAGGGCCAGGGAACTTTCCGGTTCGTAGGTGAAGGAGGCGTCGTTGAGCTGGAATTTCTCCAGAGTGGACCTGAGTTCTTCAAACTTGGAGGCATCCACGGGGTATAGACCGGCAAAGACCATGGGCTTGACCTCTTCAAAGCCGGCTATGGCTTCACGGCAGGGATTATCCACTTTGGTGATTGTGTCGCCAACCTTCACTTCCACTGCGGCCTTGATGCCGGTGATGATATAGCCTACGTCGCCGGCGCTTACAACGCCGGTAGGGTTCAGGCGAAGCTTCAGATTACCCACTTCCTCGGCCTCGTATTCGTTGCCCGTGGAGAAGAATTTCACCTTGTCCCCGGTGCGGATGCTGCCGTTGACAACTTTGAAATAGGCTATGATGCCGCGGAACTGATTGAATACGGAGTCAAAGATAAGGGCCTGGAGGGGGGCCTGAGTGTCTCCCTTGGGGGCAGGAACGCGGTCCACTATTGCATCCAGTACTGCCTGCACGCCTTCTCCGGTACGTGCGCTCACGCGCAGGACGTCTTCCGGGTCGCAGCCCAGGAGGTCGCAAATCTGGTCCTGGACCAGTTCCGGCTGGGCGCTGTCCATGTCTATCTTGTTAAGGACAGGGATGATTTCCAGGGAATGGTCTATGGCCTGATAAAGATTGGAGATGGTCTGGGCCTGAATGCCCTGGGAGGCGTCCACAACAAGGAGGGCTCCCTCACAGGAAGCAATGGAACGGGACACTTCGTAGGAAAAGTCCACGTGTCCGGGAGTGTCAATGAGATTGAGCCTGTAGGTTTCACCGTCACGGGTGTAGTCCATCTGGATGGCGTGGCTCTTGATGGTGATGCCTTTTTCTCGTTCAAGGTCCATGTCGTCCAGCACCTGGTTCTCCATTTCACGTGAGCTTAGGGTGCTGGTAAGTTCCAGGAGCCTGTCCGCCAGGGTGGACTTGCCGTGGTCTATATGGGCGATGATGCAAAAATTGCGGATGTTTTTCATTTCCGGCCGATATTGTCGGGGTGATGTGACTCGAACACACGACCCTCTGCTCCCAAAGCAGATGCGCTAGCCAACTGCGCCACACCCCGATGAGGAGTGCAAATATAAGCAAAATATTTTATCTTTGCACTCATGATTATCAAGGCTGAGCAAATACGGAAGTCCTTCGGAAACCTGGAAGTCCTGAAAGGAGTTGATTTTTTTGTTGAAAAGGGTGAAGTCGTGGCCGTTACCGGAGCCTCCGGTGCCGGAAAATCCACGCTGCTCCAGATACTTGGCACCCTGATGGCACCGGACAGCGGTACCCTGGAAATTGCCGGAACCGCCATCTCCTCCCTTTCCGGGAAGGAACTTTCCGCCTTCCGCAACCGCAGCATCGGCTTTGTCTTCCAGGCCCATCACCTGCTTCCGGAATTCACGGCCTGCGAGAACGTAATGATTCCTCTTCTTATAGGAGGCACGCCGGAGCGGGAAGCCAAAGCCAGGGCCCTGGAACTGCTGGATGCAGTGGGGCTGGCAGAGAGGACAGGCCACAAGCCCTCGGAACTTTCCGGCGGCGAACAGCAGCGTACGGCCATAGCCCGGGCCATAGCCATGAATCCCGCCGTCCTGTTTGCCGATGAGCCTTCCGGCAACCTGGACAGCGCCACCAAGGAAGAGATTCACAGGCTTTTCTTCTCCCTGAGAAACGATTTCGGCCAAACCATCGTTGTGGTTACCCATGACGAAGGCCTGGCCGGAATGTGTGACAGAATATGTCGCCTGAGCGACGGGGAGTTTATTTCCTTGCAATAACCTTTTTGGCAGCAGCCTCAATGGCGGCGGCGTTGATGCCGTAAGCCTCCATAAGGGCAGCCGGAGTACCGGACTGGCCAAAGCGGTCTGCACCGTTTACGTACTCAAGAGGTTTAGGGCAGCACTGTGCAAGGGTGGAGGCAATGGCCTCGCCAAGTCCGCCGGCCAGATTGTGCTCTTCTGCGACAACGGCGCACCCGGTCTTGGAAACACTCTTAAGAACGGCCTCTGCATCCAGGGGCTTGATGGTTGCAATGTCAATGACCTCTGCGCTGATGCCCTGCTCCTGGAGCTTGTCGGCAGCTACCAGAGCCTCCCAAACGGTGTGGCCGGTTGCGAAGACGGTGACATCGGCACCCTCGTTCATCACTATGGCCTTGCCAATGACGAAAGGCTCATCGGCAGGGGTGAAGTTGGGAACGGAAGGACGGCCGAAACGCAGGTACACGGGACCTTCGTACTTGGCGGCGGCGATGGTTGCCTGGACGGTCTGGTTGTAGTCGCAGGGGTTCAGCACCACCATGCCGGGAAGGGCGCGCATAAGGGCGATGTCTTCCATGGTCTGGTGGGTGGCACCGTCCTCGCCGAGGGTGATACCGGCGTGGGAAGATGCAATCTTGACGTTGGTGTTGCCATAGGCCACTTCCTGACGGATCTGGTCATAGACACGGCCGGTAACGAATTCGGCGAACGAGCCGATGAAAGGAATCTTGCCGGTGATGGCAAGGCCCGCTGCGGCGCCTACCATGTTGGCTTCGGCAATACCGCACTGGACAAAGCGCTCGGGGAATTCGGCTGCGAAAGCGTCCATCTTGAGGGAGCCCTTGAGGTCTGCGGTGAGGGCTACGACACGGGAATCGGCCTTACCGGCAATGAGAAGTCCGGCACCGAAACCGCTACGGGTGTCTTTTTTACCTGTATCTGTATATTTCATATTAAAAATCTCCTAAGGGGGTTTCACCTAACTGTTTCAGAGCGTCTTCCAGCTGCTCGGGCTTGGGAACGGAACCGTGCCACTTGTGCGTACCGGCCATGAAGTCCACGCCGTGACCCATCTCTGTCTTGAACAGGATCATGGTGGGCTTTCCGGTACCCTTGCCGGCCTTGGCCAGTTCGAAGGCACTGTTGATGGACTCAAAGTCGTGACCTTCTGCAACGATCACTCTCCAGCCCCAGGCTTCCCATTTTGCGGCAAGGTCACCCTCGCCTGCAACCAGTTCCACAGGACCGTCAATCTGCTTGCCGTTCCAGTCGGTCATGGCAATGAGGTTGTCCAGCTTGTGGAAAACGGCAAACATGCCGGCTTCCCAAATCTGTCCTTCCTCTGATTCACCGTCTCCGCAGAGGCAGTAAACGCGGTTGTCCTCTCCGTCAATCTTCTTGCCAAGTGCAAGACCTGCGGCGGCGCTGAGTCCCTGTCCAAGGGAGCCGGAGGCCTGGAAGATTCCGGGAAGGCCCTTGCGGATGGAAGGGTGGCCCTGCAGGCGGGAGCCCATCTGGCGGAACGTGCCCAGTTCCTCAACGGGGAAATAACCGGCCCTTGCAAGGACGGAATAGTAAACCGGGGTCATGTGGCCTGCGGAAAGGATGAACATATCCTGCCCCTTGCCGTCGCGGGTCCAGGTGGCGGGATTCTGGTTCATCTGGTTGAAATAGAGGGCGGTAAGGATATCCGTGGAGGACATGGAGCCGCCGGGATGACCGGAAGAGGCCTTGCATACCATCCTCAGGATGTCACGGCGAACCTGTACCGCAATGGTTTCGAGTTCTTTGTTGGATTTCATATCTGAGATTTATTTTACGCTGAAAGCAAAAATGCAGTGACTGGTGTAGGTTTCACCGGGCCTGAGGACCACGCTGGGCCACTGGGGCTTGTTGGGTGAATCCGGGTAATGCTGGGTTTCCAGACAGATGGCGCTGCGCTGGGGATAGGCCACGCCTCCCTTTCCGGTAACGCTGCCGTCCAGGAAGTTGCCGGTGTAGATCTGGATGCCGGGTTCGTCGGTATAGACGGTGAGGGCGATGCCGCTCTCCGGGCAGTAGAGTTCCACTGCGGGGACGGTGATGTCCCCTGCGGTGTCAAGGACCCAGTTGTGGTCGTAACCGTTGCCATTGCGGATCTGCTGGTCGTCGGCAGTGATACCGTCGCCTATTGCGTGGGGAGCGGTGAAGTCAAAGGGAGTACCCGCTACGGGGAGAATCTCGCCGGTGGTCATGTAGGTGCTGTCCACGGGAGTGTAGCCGGATGCGTTGACGCAGAGGATGTCATCCACAATGCTGTGACCGGCCGGATCTCCTGAAAGGTTAAAATAGGAGTGGTTGGTCATGTTGATGACGGTGGGAGCATCCGTTGTGGCCTCGTAGGCAATGTCAATGGCGTTTTCCTCCGTAAGGGTGTAGGTCACATAAGCCTCTACGTTGCCGGGGAAACCGTTGTCACCGTCCGGAGAGCGGCGTACAAGGCGGATGTGGGTGTCATCGGCCTCTACCACCTCGTAGTTCTGGTACTGCCAGCCGGTGGGACCGCCGTGGAGGCAATGCCCGAAGTTGTTCCGGGGAAGCTGATACTCCTTTCCGTCTATGGTGATGCGGCCCTGGTTGATGCGGTTTGCATATCGGCCGATGGCTGCGCCAAAGTCGGAGAGGTTGTTTTCCGGATAGTAATCTTCCACCTTGTCAAAGCCAAGGACTACGTCGCGCATGTTGCCGTCCTTGTCCGGGACAAGTACGGACATGATGCGTCCGCCGTAACTTGTGACCTTAACCTCCACTCCGCCTGAGTTGCGGAGGGTGTAAACGCCGGGGACCTCCGTCTTGGAGGAACAGGCGGCAGCCAGCAAAGCGGCGGCTGCAAGAATCATGAGTTTTTTCATTATAAGCACTTGGTTGCGGCTTCCTCTACGGGAAGACCCTTTTTGTAATTTTCAAGATAGCGGTTGAATCCTTCCACATCCTCTGCGGTGGGGGCAATCTCCACGCCCGTGGCACCTGCAAAGACCTTGGTTTCCAGGTAGTCGGAGAGGCTCTGGCCATCGGCCTTCTCCACCAGGTAGGAAGCCAGAAGGGCCATACCCCAGGGACCGCCCTCCCCTGCCGTTTCCATTACGGAGATGGGGGAATTGAGGGCTGCCGCCAGGAAACGCTGGGCAACGCCAGGAGTCTTGAAGATGCCGCCGTGACCGGTGATGCGGTCCACCTTTACGTTCTCCTCGCCAAAGAGGATGTCATTGCCTATCTTGAGGACGCAGATGGCACCATATACGCCGGCCCTCATAAAGTTGGCAAGGTTGAACACGGTTTCCGGGGTGCGGACCACCATGGGACGGCCCTCCACTATGCCCGTGACGGGTTCGCCGGAGATGTAGTTGTAGCTGACCAGGCCGCCGCAGTCGGGGTCTCCGCTGAGGGCATGCTTGAACAGGGTGGAGTAAACGTCCCTCTTTTCCATGTTAAGTCCAAGCAAGGCGTTGTATTCCACAAAGAGGTTCACCCAGGCATTGAGGTCGCTGGTGCAGTTGTTACAGTGGACCATGGCCACAGGAGCTCCGTCGGGGGTGGTAACTATGTCAATGACCTCGTGCGGTTTCGCGAGGTCCTTTTCCAGGACTATCATGGAGAAGGAGGAGGTACCTGCCGATACGTTGCCGGTGCGGGGCTTCACGGCGTTGGTAGCCACCATGCCGGTGCCTGCGTCTCCCTCGGGAGGGCAGAACGGCACGCCGGGCTTCAGGTGGCCCGAAGGGTCCAGCCTGGTGGCGCCTTCTTCCGTGAGGACGCCTGCGGCAGCTCCTGCAGGAAGCACCTTGGGAAGGATGTCGCCAAGCTTCCAGGAGAAGCCGTAAGGGGCGACCAGCTTGTCAAAGGCCGCTACGCGCTGAGCATCAAAATTGCCGGTGGAGGCGTCGATGGGCATCATGCCGGAGGCATCGCCTACGCCCAGGACCTTCCTGCCGGTCAGGCGCCAGTGGATATAACCTGCAAGGGTGGTCAGGAAGTCCACGTCCTTTACGTGAGGTTCCTTGTCCAGAATGCACTGGTAAAGATGGGAAAGGCTCCAGCGGAGGGGCATATTGAAGTTGAAAACCTCACTGAGCTGCTTTGCGGCGGCTCCGGTATTGGTGTTTCTCCATGTGCGGAAGGGAACCAGCAGGCGCTCTGCGGCGTCAAAGGCAAGGTATCCGTGCATCATGGCGCTTATGCCGATGGCTGCAAGGCTCTCTATCTCCACGCCGTAGTGGTGGCGGACATCGGCCCTGAGGGAGGCGTAGCAGTTCTGCAGGCCTTCCCAGATTTCCTCTATGCTGTAGGTCCAGAGGCCGTCCACCAGGGAATTTTCCCACTCGTGTTCACCCTGGGCGATGGGACGGTGTTTCTCGTCCACAAGGACAGCCTTGATGCGGGTAGAGCCAAACTCTATACCCAGAACGGCCTTGCCGCTTTCTATGGTGTTCCTGGGGTCCATACTACTTGAGGGCTTTGTTGAGCATGAAGTAAACCTCATTGTTGCGGAGCTGCTGCTTGAACTCCGGAATGGTGGTTTCCTTGCCAATGTGGGCGTATTCTATGCCGGCAATCTCAGCAAAGTCTTCCCAGTACTGGGCGTCTATATCGTAGCTGAATGCGGAGTGGTGGGTGCCGCCGGCAAGGATCCATGCCGATGCACCAATCTCAAAGCTGGGCTGGGGAACCCAGAGTGCGGAAGCAACGGGGAGCTTGGGCATGGGCTTGGGCTCTATGCACTCCACATCCTGGACGATGAGACGGAAACGGTTTCCGAGGTCAACGACCGTAGCCTTGGTACCTGCACCAGTCTTGGAAGTGAACACCAGACGTGCGGTAGGCTGCTTGCGGATGCCGATTCCAAGGAAGTGAACTTCCAGCTTGGGTTTGTCGCTTGCGATGAGGGGGCACACCTCCAGCATGTGGCTCTGGAGGCAGGAGCTGCGGTCGCCGGCAAAATTGAGGGTGTAGTCCTCCAGGAAGGAACTTCCCTTGGGAAGGCCCTGGCTCATGACCCACAGGCTGCGGTAGAGGCAGGCGGTCTTCCAGTCACCCTCTGCGCCAAAGCCGATACCCTCGGCCATGAGCCTCTGGGAGGCAAGACCGGGAATCTGGTCAAAGCCAAGGAAGTCGGGGGTGTTGATGTCGACGTCGCCAAGGTCGTCGAAGTTGGTGGTGAAGGCGGTTGCGCCCTTGTCCTTGAGGACGCGGCGTATTGCAATCTCCGCCTTAGCGGCGTTGCGTACCTTTTTCCAGTACACGGTCTCGCCGGTTTCGTCTATCTTAATGGTATAGAGCTTCTTGTATTCCTCAACAAGGGCGTCGGTTTCCTCGTCCGTCACCTTTGCAAGGTAAGTCATGAGCTTGGAAACGGGATAGTAATCCACGTGGTAGCCAAGCCTCTGCTCGTATTCCACGCGGTCTCCGTCAGTGACGGCCACGTTGTTCATGTTCATGCCGAACATAAGGCAAAGCACGTCGTGTGCATCCAGGGCGGCAGCGGCGGCACGTGCCCATACGGCAATCTTCTCCTGTACGGCAGGAACCTTCCAGTAGCCGGCTACCACCTTGCGCTGGACTCTCATGCGGGTGCAGATGTGGCCGAACTCTATGTCGCCGTGGGCGCTCTGGTTCAGGTTCATGAAGTCCATGTCGATATCGGCCCAGGGAATTTCCGCGTTGTACTGGGTATGGAAATGAAGGAGGGGTTTGTGGAGAGCCTGAAGGCCCTTGATCCACATCTTGGCCGGGGAGAAGGTGTGCATCCAGGTGATGACGCCGGCGCACTTCTTGTCGTTGGAAGCGGCTTTCATCACTTCCTCCACCTCGTTGGAAGAGTTGGCCGTACCTTTATATATAATCTTTACCGGGATGATACCGGAGGCGTTGAGACCTTCCACCATTTCCTTGGAGTGGGCATCCACCTTTACGACGGCGTCACCGCCATAGAGGAGCTGTGCTCCGGTAACCCACCAAAGTTCAATGTTTTCAAATGCTTTCATAATTTATCAGTTTTTTAATTATTTCTTTTTCTGTCCGTAATAGGCGTTGGGGCCGTGTTTGCGCTGGTAATGCTTCTCTATAAGGAGAGGATTCATGGTAAGGGAAGGATTTACGCTCAGGGCCACGAAGGCCATCTTGGCGCACTGTTCCATCACCTTTGCATTATATACGGCATTGTCCGGGGAAGTGCCCCAGGAGAAGGGGCCGTGGTTTTTCACCAGGACTCCGGGAGTGTGATCCGGATTGATTTTGCGGATGTTCAGGAACTCGTCCACAATCACATTGCCGGTTTCCAGCTCGTAGGCGCCCTTGACTTCCGCCTCGGTCATATCCCTGGTGCAGGGAATGTCCTTGTAGAAGTAGTCGGCATGGGTGGTGCCGATGTTGGGGATGTCCTTCCCGGCCTGGGCCCATGCGGTGGCATAGGTGGAATGGGTGTGGACCACGCCCTGGATATTGGGGAAAGCCTTGTACAGGGCAAGGTGGGTTGGAGTGTCGGAGGATGGGTTAAGGTCTCCCTCGACCACTTTTCCGCTTTCCAGATCCACAACTACCATGTCCGAAGGCTTCATGCCGTCGTATGAAACGCCGCTGGGCTTGATAACCACAAGACCCTTTTCACGGTCTATTCCGGAGACATTACCCCAGGTGAATATCACCAGGCCCTGCCTGACAAGGTCCAGATTGGCCTTACATACCTTTTCTTTGAGTTGTTCGAGCATATTACCAGAGTATTACGTAAAGAATGGCAACGATGACGCAGATAAGCAGCGCTCCGATATTGTAACCTTTGCTGGTATGGAAGAGGCTGAGGTCCACGGGAAGTGCCTTGGGATCCTTCTTCTTGTCATTAACATTGCTGTAAAGCCATACCGCCTGGATACCGACCAGGGCTCCGAAGAAGAAGAAGGCCTGGAAGCCGATGTCGTTGAGATAGGCTATGAAGTTGTTGTCCGGAGTGGCGGTCTCGGGAAGGAGGGCGCCCCAGATGGTGACGACGGCTGCCATCACTATGAACAGCAGTCCGGAGCAACCGAGGATGCGGGCCCACTTGATCATGGACTTCTTGTCGGATTCCGTAAGTTCTTCCGCATCCACGACCTTCTTGTCAATGAGGCTCATAATCACATGGAATACGACCAGGATGATGAAAATGTATCCGGCACGGAGCTGGAACGGCACGCCGCCAAGGAAAATCTTGAACAGGATGCCCAGAGGAATCACGATGATGGCGCTCCATACGGCGGCACGGGCAGAGGACCTCTTCCAAAGAAGGCCAAGGCCGAATACCACAATGATACCGGGATAGATGAAGCCGGAGTATTCCTGAATGTACTGGAAGGCCTGGTCAAGGCTGCCGAGCAGGGGCTTTACTGCAACAAGGGCGATGACAAGTGCGCAGAGGGAGGTAATACGTCCCACGTTCACGAGCTTGCGGTCATCGGCCCCCTTGTTCAGGTACTTCTTGTAGATATCCATGGTGAACAGGGTGGAAGTGGAGTTGAGCATGGATGCCAGGGATGAGATGATGGCGGCGGACAGGGCTGCAAAGGTGAGGCCCTTTACGCCGGTGGGAGTAAAGTTGCGGACCAGCCAGGGATAGGCGTCGTCGGAGACGTTGATGGAGCCCTGAAGGTGGGAGAATGCTTCCGGATGCAGGGAGATGTAGTACGCGCAGATACCGGGAAGGCAGACGATGAAGGGAATGAGGATCTTGAGGAAACCTGCGAACACAAGGCCCTTCTGTGCCTCATCTATGCTCTTTGCGGCAAGACCCTTCTGGATGATGTACTGGTTGAAGCCCCAGTAGCCCAGGTTGGTGAGCCATACGCCGCCTACAACTGCCGCAATACCGGGAACATTGGCAAAGGCCGATGCGTTGTGGCTCTCCTGAATTACCAGGTGGAGGTGCGTGTCGTGCAGGTGGTCACCGGTTGTGAGGTCCGTATAGATATTGGAAAGACCGCCAAGGACACCGGCGTCTCCGCCTACGGCATCCAGGGCGAACCATGCGGTGATAAGGCCGCCGCCGACCAGGAAGGTGACCTGGAGAACGTCTGTCCATGCAACGGAGGCAAGACCGCCGTAGATGGAGTAGATACCTGCAATGAGGAAGAGGGCTACTACAATAACCATCCTCATGGAAACCGCCCAGCTGCCAATCATGAGGACTGCGCCCTGGAGGCCGAGGATCTGCTCGATTGCAAGGGCTCCCAGCCATGCCACGGAAGTGAGGTTCACAAACACGTAAAGGAACAGCCAGAGGATGGAGAAGGCAAGGCCCACGCCGTCGTTGTAGCGTTCACGCAGGAACTGGGGAATGGTGAAAATCTTGCGCTTGAGCATGATGGGCAGGAGGAACTTGCCAATCACCACAAGGGTAACCGCCGCCATAAGTTCGTAGGCTGCAGTTGCAATGCCGTCGGCATAGGAAGTGCCGGACATGCCGATAAACTGCTCCGCCGATATGTTGGCCGCAATGAGGGAAGCGCCGACAGCCCACCACGTGAGGGTGTTGCCGGCAAGGAAATAGTCATTTGCACTCTTCTGCTCACCCTTTTTGGTTCGGCCCAGGAAAAGACCTAGGAAAATCAGTAGAGCCAGGTAAATGAGCACGATTACAAGGTCGATGACCCTGAATCCGGATGCTGCAATTTGGTCGATGATACCCATGAATTATGATTTTTAGTGTTTAAAATTCTTATGCAGTCTGCAAAAATAATCAATTTCTTGACAGGATAAAAATATTGAACGACAGGGCGGGAACCTCCAGGGTGAACTCACGGCCTTCTCCGGGGAGTTCGCACTCCACGGGAACAATCCTGGCGGGAGCCTCAAGGGAGTTGTCCACGTAAAGCTCTTCGGAAGTGAGGCGGACCACCTTGCAGGTCTTGACGGTCTGACGCTTTTTGAGGCCGTTGAATCCCAGTTCCACGGTAGTGTCCTTGTCGGAAGTGTTCACCACTTTGACGTAAATGAGGTCTCCGTCACGGACTGCGCTTGCAAACAGGCCGTCCTGGCCGTCGGCTCCGGTGACCGGCTTGCCGTCCATGGTAAGGGTGGCGGTAGTGGTGCCGCGATACTTGCCGTAAAGCTGCTGGACATGCCAGGAAACGGTGCGGAAGCTCTCCAGGTTGTTGTACCAGATAAGGTCCGGACGCCACTGCCAGCCCTCTACGTGGGCAAACAGAGGAGCGTAGGTGGCCATTTCAACAACATCGGCGTTCCTCTCTATTCCGGTCATGAAGGCTGCCTCCAGGAGGGAAGCGTAGAAGTGATTCCACTTTTTGCCCTTGGCGTGGCAGGCATACTCGCCGGCAAACACCTTGGGGCCCTTGCGGGAGTAACTGTCATAACGTGCTCCCTGGGAAAGGAACCAGTTGTAGGGACGGTAGAAATGTTCGTCCACGAGGTCTGCGCCAAGACGCTTCATCTCCGGCCAGAGGTATTCAAACTGGGGACCTTCGGAGTCCGGGCCGCTGGAGCCCACGATCTTAATCTCCGGATGAGCCTTGCGGATAGCCTTCACAAAGGGTTCCAGGTGCTCCGGATAAAGGCTGTCCCACTGCTCGTTTCCTATGCCTATGTATTTGAGGCCGAAGGGCTCCGGGTGTCCCATCTGGGCACGGACAGCACCCCAGGTGGTCTGAGCGCCGCCATTGGCAAACTCAATGAGGTCCAGGGCATCCTGGATGTAGGGTTCCAGCTCCTCCACAGGAACGTGCGGATTCGGGACGGATTCGTCGTTCTGGAACTGGCAGGCAAGGCCTACACTCAGAATGGGAAGAGGCTGTGCGCCTATTTCTTCACTGAGCTGGAAGAACTCGTAGAAACCAAGGCCGTAGCTCTGGTAGTAATCCGGATAGAAACGGTGAGGGAAGGTGTATTCCCAGCGGTTTTCGTTAAGCGGACGGTTCTCCACGGGGCCAATGGAGTTCTTCCACTGGTAGCGGGTGGCAAGGTCCGTACCCTCCACTATGCAGCCTCCGGGGAAACGGAAAACTCCGGGATGAAGGTCATACAGGGCCTGTGCCAGGTCCTTGCGAAGACCGTTTTCGTGACCCATCCACGTGTCCACGGGGAAAAGGGATACATGTTCCAGGTCAACGGTATTCCTCTCACTCACCAGGAAAATCCTGAGGGCGGACTTTTCCATAGTTGCGTCAGGAGTGATTGTGACGCTGTACTTTTTCCACTCGGCGCCGTTTACAGTAACGGTATCCTGGCAGAGGAAATGGTTCTCTCCCATGGAAGCGGAATTCACAAGTTCCACCCTGATGGACGACGAGCCGCCTTCCGGAACCCTGGCCCAGACGCTGAAACGGTATTCCGCCCCTTTCTCCACGCCGATACCGAACCAGCCGGAATTCTCCAGGCCGGTCCACTTGTGGGGATGGCCGGGGTTTTCAAGACGGACATAATGGGGATTGCGTTCAAACGGGCCATCCTCCCTGACGGAAACTTTGCCGAAGGCCTTCCAGCCCTGAAGAGCATCCAGCGGATACTCAAAAGAGCGGTTCATGACTTTCTCTGCATAAAGGCCGCCGTCTGCGGCAAAGTTGATGTCTTCAAAGAAAATCCCATAGAGAGTTTCAGGGACAGGGGCCCCGCGTTTTTTGAGATCAAGGGTGAGCTCATGGTCGTCGGCAAGGGCCGGAACGGTCAGCGCCAGAGTGGCTAAGCTGAGGGCAAAATGTCGGAAATTCATATAAACTTGGTTGTCAGTTTTTTAATTTTTACAAAATTAGCTAAGTTTGCAGGCATAAAGGTGGACAAATGAACAATAGAAGTGTAAAAACAACCTTGCTAATCTGTGCGATTTTATGCCTTGCAGGGCAAAAAACAGGCGCACAATACGTAAATACCGTACTTGATATAGAAAAAGGGCTTCCCTGCAACTATGTGGACGACGTACTGCAGGACAGCTACGGATTCGTCTGGGTGGCTACGGCAGGCGGCGGACTCACCCGCTATGACGGACAGGACGCCATAGTCTTCAACACCCTTTCCGATGTCCCGCTCAGGAACAACTTTGTCAAAGACCTTGTGGAAGACCGTTTCGGAAGGCTGTGGATAGGGTCCGAAGGCGGAGTGGACATCCTGGACCTGAGAAGCCTCAATCATGCAAAGCTGGATCTTTCCGCCCTGGGCGGCCTTGAGAGCAGTCCAAGCAATTACATATCGGCCGATGAGCGTGGCAACATGTGGCTCAAGCTGGGGGACACCCTGCTCCATCTGTGCTTTGACGAGGGCGGCGGGATAAGTTCCGTCTCCAGCCTCAGCGACAGAAGGATTCCACGCGGGAACTTCATTTTCAAGGACATCGACGGCGACGGCAGCATCTGGGCCGTAATGGAAGGCAAACTGCACAAAATTGAACAAGATTCCGGTGGCAGGCTCAGGGTGACGCCGCTGCAAACGGACCTGAGCATCGTCCCGGGAGCCTATATATCCGGCTTTCTGCTGGACGGAGGCATGATATGGATATCCTGCTCGGAAGGCATTTACGCGCTTCACCGCCAAAGCGGGAAATGGAGGCACTACACCCACATCCCCGGGAATGCCAATTCCCTCACTCAAAACTTTGTCACAGACATTACAAAGAACATCTTCGGCGAACTTGTGTTTTCCACCCTGTACGGATGCAATATCTACAACCCCGTGAGCGACGATTTCAGGCGTATCGGCTCCACCAGCGTCAATTGCATCAAGACCTTCGGCAATAAGCTTTACATAGGGACGGAAAATGCAGGGCTGCTCATCCTGACACCAAAGCCGATAAATTCCGTGGAATATGAACTCGGAGGCCCCGTGAACGCACTGTGGGAAGACAGCAGCGGCAATATCTGGACAGGAGTCCAGGAAGGAGGTCTGCATATCTATACCGCATCAGGTGTGCAGAAGGCCCACATCACCGCCGAAAAAGGAGGGCTGTCGCACAACAGCGTATCGGACATATGCCCGGGGGAAGGCAATATTATATATATAGGAACGTGGGGAGGAGGCATAGTAGCCATGCAGGAAGGCACCCCCTACCGCATCAAATACCGCCTCCCCGTACACGGAGACGCCACAGCCTTCATAGGAGCCATGGAGTGGGATGCCCTCAACCGCGTGCTTTGGGTAGGAACAAACGTGGGCATTTACCTGTATGACCCTGAAAAGAAAAGCTACTCCCCCGCCTGCAACGGGGACAACCTCACTGGCTGCATAGGTTCCTGCCTGGACTCAAAAGGACGCCTGTGGATTGGCGGCCAGGAGGGTGTATTTGTGTTCAACACCCGCAAGCGGAATGCCGACGGAACTTTCCCCTTCCGCCATTTCAGATACAGGCTGGACGCCCCCGAACTTTGCCAGAAGGACAAAATATGCGACATAATAGAGGCCTCGGACTCCACAATATGGATAGCCAGCAACGGTTCCGGCATATTCAGGGCCGTGGAAAACGGGGACGGGTCACTGCATTTCAAGTCATTCTCAAAGGGCGGTGCGGCACGCGACAGGTCCAGGGCAATGGCCGAGGGGCCCGACGGTGAAATATGGACCAGCACCGAATACGGATTAAACGTAGTAAATCCCGGGAGCGGAGCCATTTACACCTACGGCAGGGAGTCCGGCCTTGAGCATCCCAACTTCTTCTGGAACTCCGCCCTGTCCGCAAGCGACGGGACCCTGTATTTTGGAAGCACAGTGGGGCTCACTGTAGTTAAACCGGTAGACAGGCACCGCTTTGACGAGAACCCGGAAATACGGTTCAGCGGAATCCATATTTCCGACAGGACCTCCTGGACACCGGACGAAAGTGAAATATCGGCCAGCCAGACGGACCGGAGCATAAGTCTCTCCTTCTGCGTACCGGGCGCCGTTCCTTCATCCATCCGCTACGCCTACATGCTGGAAGGCTACGACAAGCAGTGGCAGTACCTGCCGGACAAATCCCACCAGGCTCGCTACTCATCCCTTCCTCCCGGGAAATACGCCCTTCAAGTAAGGGCCCTGGACGCATCCGGCAGCGCCATTGCCCAAAAGGCGGCCGTCATAAAAGTGAAGCCTCTGTTTTACAATACGGTATGGTTCAGAATCCTTGTCATCCTGCTGCTTATTGCAGGGGTATATGCCGTCACTCAGCTAAGGACCAGGGCCATTTCCAGGAGGAACAAAAATCTGGAAAAGAAAGTTGAAGAACGCACCCGGGAGATAAAGCAGCAGGCAGAGGAGCTGAGCAAGCAGAATACCCTTCTCCTGCACCAGAACGAAGAACTGGCGTCACGGAAGATTCTGCTTTCCCCGGAGGTGGCCGGAAAACCTAATGAAGAAAATTTCATCCAGAAAGTGCTGGACGTGCTCAAAGAACACTACAAAAACCCGGAATTAGACGTAAGTGCCTTCAGTACTGCCCTTGGTATGTCCAAGACGCTCCTGAATACCAGGCTGCACCTTGCTGTGGGCCAGTCCCCGGGGCAGTTCATACGTACCTACCGCCTCACTGTAGCAAGGGAAATCCTGGAAAACAGCAAAGACATGAACGTTTCCGAGATTGCCTACGAAGTGGGATTCAACGACCCTAAATACTTTACCCGCTGCTTCACCAAGGAGTTCAACATGTCCCCCAGCGCCATGCAGAAGGTCAATAAATCTTCTCAGGATAGGAATTGATGACCTGGTCAAGGTATTTGAACCTTTCCGTGAGCCATTTTTTAAGCTTGGCGACCTCCGTGGCGTGGTCGAACTTGCTTATGTTCCAAAGTTTCATATCCTCCTCGGCTGCGGTGCGGATAACGGCTTCCGTCTTGTCTATCTGATCCAGCGAGCTTTCCAGGAGACCGTCCTTGGTTGAATTCCAGCGGGCTTTAAGAGACTGGACAAAAGCCGGAATACCCCAAAGCCTGCAAAAAAGGTCAGAGGCGGTACCATTCATGGCTCCGCGGTGACGATAGGGCTCGGTTCCGAACACCAGGACGTTCCATTTGAAGAAAGTGTGGCACATCCCGTTGCGGTTGAACATGTCCGCCCCGTCATAGCCGTAGCCGGCATCGGCATCCCAAAAAGGGCCCATCACCCATTTGGAATCCTTGTCAGGACGGTGGATGTAGCCGCTTCTCATGCTGGGATTGTTGTCCAGCTCCCCGTTTGCTATTATCTCCTGAACCAGGATGTAGTTAATCATAGAGTCTATGTTCAGGAGTTCCAGGATACGCTCCCAGTTGCGGGTATCTATGGCGCGTTCCAGGACTGCAAAATCCGCTTTTACGTTCACAAGCCGCTCCGGGGTGGGATTATCCGGATACTTGACGGCACAGGCGGTGCCAAAGACGGTAGAATAGAAATTGTCAGTGGCCGACGGGCTCTCCCCCGGGCCGTCGTTCAAGTCCAGGGCCAGCAGCACACCGGTATCTTTGTCCAGAGGTACGCGGTTACCGCCCCTTTCAATCTGCTCCGTGAGCATATAAAGGCCGATGTCGTCGTTATTGACAATGAGTCGCACATAACGCGAGCTGTTGGCATATGGAAGTCCAAGCTCGTGGCTCAGAGTAAAAGCCACATTGTTCAGAAGATGCGTAACGTCCCGGAAATCTGCAAGCAGCACCCAGTCCCGGTTCTTTGCCATACCCATAAGTGGGCTGCTTACGTCAAGCTTTATCCTGTAAGGCTTTTTGGGATACCATGACCAGGTGGAGTTGCCGCGTCCTCGGATTTGCGCGTCCATATCCAGGTGATTTGGAAAGACTCCCCCTCCGTCCAGTCCCACTTTGCATTTCTTGTATTCATCTTTGGAAAAGACGCCCCGTCCATCCTGCGTATATACATACATCTTTCCCAGGCCGTACTGATAATAATCGGTATTTTCCACAGCCGTGGGGACAATAATCTCCGATTTCCGGCCGCAGGAAAACAGCACGGCTGCCGAAACAGCTGACAATAAAACCTTTAGAAATATTAGAGCGCATTTTTTCATGGCAGGCAAATATATTAAATAATTTTGGTTCAAAAATCCACCCATTGAGTTTTTTTGTACACTGTTACATTGTTTAAAGCAATTACCTTTGCTTCGGTATAACCACATACGTATGACACGAAGCTTCAAATTGTACATTCTTCTGGCCTCAATTGCCCTGGTCTCCGGGTGCAACAGTGACGGCAAAAGCATAAAGGAACCTCCCGTACACGACCCGGTGTGCATAGTGGAAAACGGGACATGGTACATGTTCTCCACCGGAATGGGCATCAGCATTTCCACTTCCAGGGACGGCGAACACTGGAGTTTTGCCGGCCAGGTATTCGAACAGGCGCCGCAGTGGGCACTTGACTCCGTTCCCAATTTCCACGGCCACATCTGGGCTCCGGACATTTCCCTGCACAACGGGAAATATTACCTTTACTACTCCTGCTCCTCGTTCGGAAAGAACGACAGTGCAATAGGCCTTGCCACCAACTCAACGCTGGACCCATCCTCCCCGGACTACAAATGGGAAGACCACGGACCGGTGGTTCGCTCTGAAGGCGGAAAGACCCCTTACAATGCAATTGACCCCAACCTGTTTGTGGAAGAGGACGGAACTCCATGGCTCAGTTTCGGCTCCTTCTGGGGCGGCGTACAGATAGTCCGCCTGAATGCCGGGATGGACGCCGTAGCAGAAGGCGCAGCTCCCATTACCATCTGCACCCGTCCGGAAGGCACGCTCTCCTACACTCAGGAAAGCGACGACGCCATTACCCCCGACCCCCGCGGCAAGGAGTACGACCCCGGCAACAACGCAGTGGAAGCCCCCTTCATCGTAAAGCATGACGGAATGTATTACCTGCTGGTAAGTTACGACCTCTGCTGCCGCGGTTCCAAGAGCACTTACAGAGTTGTCTGCGGCCGTTCGGCGGATATCACAGGCCCTTACGTGGATGCAGACGGCGTCTCACTGCTTGAAGGCGGCGGCACTCCGGTATTAAGCGGAAATGAGAGGTATCCCGGAGCTGGCCACTGTGCCCTTGTTCCCGGTACGGACGGAGACCTGCTGTTTTTCCACGCATACGACAAAGAGACAAGTTACAACGCCCATCTGCTGATCCGTCCCGTTGACTGGACCGGCGGATGGCCAAGCGTTGACCTTTAATATATATATATATATCATTTATAAATATAAACCAAAAACTATTAACACTATGCATGCCAAAAAATTATTGATCGGCGCTCTTTGCCTTTCTTTCTTTGCGGCCTACTCGTGCAGGACTTTGGAACCTTACACCATTGACGCACCTGAAGACCTCGCACAGAAGATTGCAGAGTACGAAGCCGAAAAAGAGGCTGGAAGTGACACTCCCGACGACGCTGTTGTCATTGAAGTATCTCCCGCAGTTGTGGGTGCAGAAGACAACTCATCAGGCTGGTGGACTGAATTCAGCCAGTACTTCACAATTCCCGTAGCCAAAAAGCTCACAGTGGAATTCACCAACTACGGTGGTGCTTCAAACTGGAACAACTGGGTTCTCGCCTGCACCACTGCCGCCGAAAGAGGCGGTGCAGGATATGCCGAGTATTTCGTTATCCGCTCCGACAACTACGGATGGGGTGACGGAAACTACAACGCTTCCCGCATGAGCATGGACATAGACGGCCAGGCGCCCGTCGACGACCCCTGGTGGGCAACCTTCCGTGAAAAGATCAACAACGCTTCTGTCGTTGCCACTATTGACCATGCAAGCGCAGGTACAGCATACGTTTCCGTAGTTGCAACGGCGCTTGACGGCTCCATCATTACAGAGACCTACAATCACCCCGTGTCCTTCACGGACGACGTCAACTGCTTCTTTGTTGCAGACGGGGCCCACATCAAGATTGAAAAGGCTTACATCAGTTCGTCCGCCTATCCCATCCTTCCCGACTCCGAGCCCGCAGCCCTCAGCATCACCGGCGCTCCTACAAGCATCCCTTGCGGCACTGAAGATCCCGACTTCTGGGGCAATGCAAAAGCAACCGTCACCTTTGAAGACGGAAGCACCCTGGACGTAGCCAAGGATAATCTTGTAATTACGGAACCGGACCTCAGCACTCCCGGAACAAAGACGGTTATCGCCATATACAACCTCACCAAGAAGGGTGTAAAGGCACAGAAGCCCGTTGCAGGCTACTACACAATAGAAGCGGCCGCTGAGATCCAGAGTCTGGAAATTGTAACCGCTCCTTCCGCCGACACCTATTACTTCTTTGACAACACATACCTTTCGTTCCGCCCCTACGGAATCGAACTCCAGGCAAACTATGACGGCGGTCTCTCTCTTCCCGTTTCTCTTGACCAGGTAACAATTTCTGACATTAAACTTGTTGCCGGCACCCAGAATGTAACCTTCACCTACAAACCCGGTTCAAAGGCCGTTACTGCGACCACTCCTATAAAACTTGTCAAGGGCAGCAGCGCAATTGGCCTTGCAGACCTCTCTACTCCCTGGTTGGCACACTTCTATCCAGATGTCAAGATCCCGGAAGGCGGAAGCATCTCCGTTGAAATGGATGTGTATTCAAAATGCGAAGCCAACTGGCACTCCGCCAGCACTATCCTTCGCAAGGCAGACAAGACCGCATACTGCACCGTCCGTTTGGACAACTTTGGATGGGGCGATGGCTTTGTAAATAAAGATGCCAACAAGGAAAGCGACTGGAACTGGGATCTCTTTGCAGCAATGCAGAACAACGCACATCTCAAGATTACGGCAAGCAACAACGGCTCCACTGCAGAAGTCCGTTACGATGTCCTTTGGGAAAACGGCGAAATCCACCATCAGGTTTACAAGAACATCGCTATCAGCAACCCTGACGACGTGTACTTCACCCTCGTCCCCGAAGCTGCATACCTTGTAATTAAATAAGAAACAATAGTTCGTTAACTTTTTCCCAGGCCTAAGCGGCTCTGGATGTAAATAAAACCAGTTCTTTGAAAAGTTTGTCAATAACATGCGGGTCTGGTCGCAGACCGGACACGCAAATAAATCGCTCAAGCATGTAGGCGTTAT
>JAFUVY010000001.1 GCA_017477335.1 Bacteroidales bacterium | reverse complement strand
TCTCCAAGCTGTAGGATGGAGATATCAAAGGTACCGCCGCCAAGGTCATATACTGCAACCTTCTTGTCCTTGTCCTTCTTGTCAAGGCCGTATGAGAGGGCTGCTGCAGTGGGCTCGTTGATGATACGCTTCACATCAAGGCCTGCAATGCGGCCTGCCTCCTTGGTTGCCTGACGCTGGGAGTCGGAGAAGTATGCGGGGACTGTGATGACAGCCTCTGTAACTTCCTGGTTCAGATACTCCTCGGCAGTCTTTTTCATCTTCTGGAGAATCATGGAAGAAATCTCCTGGGGAGTGTAAAGCTTGCCGTTGATGTCCACACGGGGAGTGTTGTTGTCTCCGCGGACCACCTTGTAAGGCATGCGGGAGACTTCCTTGCCAACCTGGTCGTAAGTCTCTCCCATGAAACGCTTGATGGAGAAAACCGTATTTTTAGGGTTGGTGATAGCCTGACGCTTTGCGGGAGAGCCAATCTTACGCTCGCCGCCTTCGGTGAAAGCGACCACGGAAGGGGTGGTGCGCTGACCTTCGTTATTGATAATGACAGTAGGCTGATTGCCTTCCATCACTGCGACGCAGGAATTTGTGGTTCCAAGGTCGATTCCGATAATTTTACCCATAATCTTTATACTTTATAAATTTATTATCACAAAAAGGCGCCGTCCGCATTGGACGACGCCGTGTTTTTATCCAACTTCGTGCCACCCGGCCGATGCTGACATTTTGGCAGAAACCCCTTGTCAGAACCTCCAGCCTATGGTGAGGAAAATCTCGGACAGCGTGGTCCGGCTGGCTATTTCGGGAGTAAGCACGCTGTCATCGATATACTTGTCCCAGTACTTGGAAGGATCCGGGACGGTGTAATAGTAATAAGGTATAACATAGCTCGTGGGCATGAACCTCATGCGGAACGCCAGATCCGCATACAAGGCTCCGGAGGAAGAGAAGCCAAGGCCGGCGGAAACCGCATGTACGGCACTCTCCGACCCGTCCTTGATTCCGGAAGTGGTGAGGTTGTAACCTGCCCTGAACGCAAATGCGGGAACGGGTTTCACCTCAACGCCGGCACGCAAGGCATGGGAAACGCCAAGGTAGGACTTGATATCCCCGTTGACTCCGGTGAAGGTACCGTCGGCAAAAACGGAATCGCTGTCGGTGTAATGGTCGCGGTAGCGGGCCTGGGAGTAATTCACTATTTCATAATCGGCCGATATGACAGCCAGGGTCCCAAGGGAAAGGGCGGCGCCGAAGTTGGCGCGGAAGGGGGACGTCATGTCATACTGCCACCTGTCTTCCGGGCTGGAGACAGAGGAGGTACTCTTCCCGGAGAGGCTGGCTGTTGCGGAATAGCCGTAACGCTCCGTAAGGTTGAGCAACGTGGGAGTCTGGATGGCGGCACCCAGCCTGAGTCCCCTGAACGGGAGCCATATTGCACCCACCTTGAAATAGACACCGGCGCCACTGAGCCTGAGCCTGCGCTTCATGTCCAGGGAGACAAAGCGGGCCTTGGTGCCGTCGGAATACTCTATGTCCGGGAATTCGCTGGGATCTGCGGGAGATTCGTTCCAGTATTCCACGATGTCGTAGGCAAGGGCGGTGAATCCAAGGTTGGCACCGATGTAGAACTTGTCGGAAAAATCCGCAGCAAGGTTAATGACGATATCGTTCTTGGAGCCGTAGGTTTGGGTACCGTATTTCTGATATATTTCTCCGGCGGGCTTGAAATTGCCGTCCTCGTCCATGATTTCCGTGAGGGCTATGTAGGTTCCGTCCTTACCGGTAACGGCCCCGAATATGCCGCTCCTGTATCCGGCAAGGTCTATCCACCTGGGCATGCGGGAGAGGTCTCCGGTTTCATTCCAGCCTGCATTTGCCATCACGTCCTTGGAAAAGCCGTCGGCCGATGAAGCCAGCGACGCGGCGAAGGAATTGCTGGAATTATAGCCCGATGCGTTCATGCGGCGGGTGAAATCATTGGTACTGTTCACCAACATACCCCAGGAAATACGCTTGAGGCCGGAACGCTGCCCCGTGTTTGCACTGATAACAAAACCCACGTTAGGCAGTTTCATCCTGGTGTAGGCGGAGGTAACATTGTCCCCGAAACCCACTGCACTGCCATTATACAGGGTCCCGGTTGCCGATGTGGACGCGATGCTCAACCCCGGGGTAATCATGAACTGGGAGTAGGATGCAACGGCCGAACCGGCGGGGTTCAGATTGACGGACCCGGGGTCCCCGCCCACTGCGGTGAGGGCATTGCCAAGGCCCACGCCTCTTGCCGTGCCGCCGTAGGAGGCCGATGAGAAAAGGTACGCATCGTCCCAGGTCTGGGCCTGGGCAGCCACGGCGACAGACAATATTGTCAGTATTGAAAGAATCTTTTTCATAACGCTTCAAATTTTATCTGCGGCCTCCGGAAGAGGAACGGGAACCGCCGCCACCTCCGGAAGAGGAACGGGAACCGCCGCCTCCATAAGATGACGAGCGGGAACTGCCACCGCTGTAAGAACTTCTGGAAGAAGATGATGACGACCTGGAAGAAGAACTTCCGGAACTACGGTAGGACGAAGACGAACTTCTGGAAGAAGAACTTCCGGGATATGAACTTCTGGATGATGAGCTCCCTGAACTACGGTAGGAAGGAGAGGAACTGCTGCGGGTTGCAGAACTGCTCCTGGTGGAAGAACTGCTTCTGGTGGAAGAACTGCTTCTGGTTGCAGCAGAACCGATACTTCTGACTGCGGAGCTGCTGCGAGTGGCGGAACTGCTTCTGGGGGAAGCGGATCCGGTGCTGCGGGAAACCGCACTCCGTGAAACGGCACCGGCACTGCGTACGGAAGAGCCGCCACGGGCGGAGGATCCGGCTACTCGGGCGTTGTGGGAGGATGCGGATGCACCGCCGTCCCTGTGGCCAAGAGCATAGGCACGGGAGTGCGTATGCACGTAATAGTCATGACGCCAGCTGTAATGAGGATGTGAGTAATACCAGTGATGGTGATACCAGGGGTCATAATACCAGGAGTGGTACCAGCCGTAGTGATGGTAGTACCAGGGGCTGTAATGCCAACTGAAATGGTAGTAAGGGGAATGATACCAGGGATCGTAGTACCAGCGATCGTAGTACCAGGGATCGTAATACCAGCGATCGTAGTACCAGCGATCGTAGTACCAACTGTCATAATACCAGGGCCTGTAACCTGCCCAGGCGTAATAGGGATCCTCAAGTTTTATAACAAGAGTCTGAGCCGGAGCGGCAATGGGCTGTGCGGGCGCTCCGGCAAGGGCGGTTTCACTTTCCGCAAGCAGATTGTCAAGTTCCTGAGAACTGACAGCGGAGGCGGGCTGGACTGCCTGCCTTGCCTGCGTCAGATAGATGCCGTCGTCAAAAGTCTGGTTTTGAAGATTAGTGAGCGACGAACACGAAAGTGTGGTAAAAGCGGCAAGTATGCCGGCAATGACTGTCTTTTTCATCGTTCTTTACTCCTATATAAAGTTATAACACTTTTTTAAGCACTGCAAATTTCGTATCTTTGCGGCAATATTAACTACAAAAAGTAAAAAAAACAATATTTTTATGGCAAAAGAGGTAACCAAAAGGTCTGACAACTACTCCCAGTGGTACAATGACCTGGTAGTAAAGGCAGACCTTGCAGAGCAGTCCGCAGTCCGCGGCTGCATGGTAATCAAGCCTTACGGATACGCAATTTGGGAAAAGATGCAGCGCATCCTTGACGATATGTTCAAAGAGACCGGTGCCAAGAACGCATATTTCCCCCTGTTCATACCCAAATCCTTCTTCTCCAGGGAAGCCGAGCACGTGGCCGGTTTTGCAAAGGAGTGCGCGGTGGTAACCCACCATCGGCTCATGAACGACCCCAACGGCAACGGAATCGTCGTTGACCCGTCGGCCCGCCTGGAAGAGGAACTCATCGTACGTCCCACGTCGGAAACCATCATCTGGAACACTTACAAAAACTGGATTCACTCCTGGAGGGACCTTCCCGTCATGTGCAACCAGTGGTGCAATGTTGTCCGTTGGGAAATGCGTACCAGACTGTTCCTGCGTACCGCAGAATTTCTCTGGCAGGAAGGCCATACCGCCCATGCAACGGCAGAGGAAGCCGAGGCAGAAAAGCAGAGGATGGTGGAAGTCTATGCAAAATTTGCCCGCGAGACAATGGCTCTTCCCGTAGTGGTTGGTCACAAGAGCCCCGGCGAGCGTTTTGCCGGCGCTCTGGACACAATGACCATCGAGGCCCTCATGCAGGACGGCAAGGCCCTTCAGGCCGGAACTTCCCACTTCCTGGGACAGAACTTCGCCAAGTCCTTTGACGTCACCTTCACCAACAAGGAAGGCAAGGACGAATATGTCTGGGCTACTTCCTGGGGTGTATCCACCCGTCTTATGGGAGCCCTCATCATGGCTCACGGAGACGACAACGGCCTTGTCCTGCCTCCCGCACTTGCCCCTATCCAGGTGGTAATGGTTCCCATCTACAAGAGCGACGAGGAACACAACGCCGTACTGGACAAGATGTACCAGCTCAAGAAAGCCCTGGAGGCAAAGGGCCACAGCGTCCATATTGACGACCGCGACACCCTCCGTCCCGGATTCAAGTTTGCCGAATGGGAGCTCAAAGGCGTTCCCGTGCGCCTTGCCATGGGTCCCCGCGACATTCAGAACGGCACCGTGGAAGTTGCCCGCCGTGACACCCTGGAAAAAATCTCCGAACCCCTGGAAGGTCTGGAAGACCGAATCATAGACCTCCTGGATGACATCCAGAAGAACATCTACAACAAAGCCCTCGCCTTCCGCGACGCTTCCATCCGCAAGGTGGACACCTGGGAAGAGTTCAAGGAAGAGATTGAAAAGGGCGGTTTCCTTCTCTGCCACTGGGACGGCACCGCAGAAACCGAGGCCCGCATCCAGGAAGAGACCAAGGCTACCATCCGCTGCATACCCGTGGACAGCGCCGTATGCATGGAAGAAGGCAAGTGCATCTATACCGGAAAGCCTTCACATCAGAGAGTTTTATTCGCAAGATCATACTAAAATGAAGAAAGTATTTACATTCGCAAGCGTTGTCCTTGCCGGGGCCATGACCGCCTTCGCACAGGACGCACAAACCGCAGCGGCAGAGGCCGCGGCAGCCCTCAGCCAAGCCGAGGAAGCTCCCGTATCGGCCCCCAAGCCCAAATACTGGGAGTCCGGCGTACAGACCAACATCAACCTGGGACAGACCTGGCTCAGCCAGTGGGCGGCCGGCGGTTCCAACTCCGTCTCCCTTGCAGGCAACATTGACGCAAAAGCCAACTACGCCAAGGACAAGATGATATGGAACAACCGTCTCCAGATGGATTACGGCTTCATGTATTCGGAAGACAAGCCCATCCTTCAGAAGACCAAAGACCGCATCTATCTTGAATCCAAATGGGGTTACGAAACTCCCATCCGTCACCTGAGCTATTCCGCCAACTTTGACTTCAAGACCCAGTTCGGTGACAACTTCGAGTACAAGACTCCTACTACCGGCACCACCAAGGCCGATTGGGAAGCAGCCCGAATCCTCAAGTCCGACCTCTTTGCTCCCGCATACATCAATCTGGGTCTCGGTCTCCTGTGGACTCCCAAGTCATGGTTCTCCCTGAACGTCGCTCCCATCACCGGAGGCCTTGTGGTTGTGAACCGCCCGGAACTCCAGAAGACTTACGGTATGGATCTCATTAACGCAGACGACCCTACGCTCGGCTACAAGAGCACCCGTTTGGAACTTGGTGCCCAGGTTAAGGCCGACGCCTCCTGGGTAATCAACGACAATTTCTCCTATACCACCCAGGTCGCCCTGTTCTACAACTATCTCAAACCCACTGTAGAGCCCCGTATCGCTTGGGACAACAAGGTGTTCTGGAAGCTGGCCAAGTTCTTTGCTCTCACCGTTTCCACAAACCTCATCTACGATCCCCTCGTACTGGTCAGGGACACCGACAAAGACGGGGTGGCAGACGCAAAGGGCGTCCAGTTCAAGGAGTTCCTGGAATTCGGCTTCACTTACTCTATATCCGCAAAGCATTAGAAGTATGCTGCTGGTTGCAGTAAGCGGAGGCATCGATTCCATGTGCCTGGCAGAAAAGGTCCGTCTGGAAGGCGGACCTTTTGCCATTGCACACTGCAATTTCCAGCTACGCGGGTGTGAAAGCGACGGCGACGAGGCCCTTGTCCAAAGCTGGGCCAACGCCCATGGAATCACCTGCCACCTCAGGCATTTTGACACATCGGCCTATGCGGAGGCCAATGGCATAAGCATAGAAATGGCCGCCCGGGAGCTCCGCTACCGCTGGTTCGGGGAGCTGTGCCGGGAGTATGGCTACGAGGGCGTGGCCGTAGCACACAATGCAAATGACAACGCGGAAACTCTGATACTCAACCTTCTTCGCGGGACCGGAATCAAGGGCATCCTGGGAATGAAACCTGTGGGCACTATTCCGGATCCGGACTATGCCGACGTTCCCCTGCTGAGGCCGCTTCTTGGCATGACCAGGGAAGAGATTGAGGCCTTTGCCGCCGCCTGCGGCCTTTCCTGGCGGGAGGACAGCACCAATGCCCTCAACGACTACAAGCGCAACAAAATCCGCAACCTGGTTTTCCCCGTTTTCAGGGACATAAATCCACGTTTTGTGGAAACGCTTAACCGCGATATGGCCCGCTTTGCCTCCGAACTCACAGCCGACATTCCGGCTCCTGCTCCTGAGGAGGCACGTCCCTGCGTTACGCCCATCATCCCTTCCATCACGGAAGAGGTCTGGGACGCGGCCGGGGAAGTAAAGCAGCCGCAGGGGCATCTTATCCTTGACGCGGACAAGGCCGGAGAATTCACCATCGGCACCTGGGAAAGCGGAGACTGGATACGTCCGCTCGGAGCCCCCGGGAAAAAGAAACTGCAGGACTGGTTCACGGACCACCATATCCCGCAGGAAGCAAAAAAAAGAATCCTGCTCCTGAGAAGTGCAAAGGATCGCTCGCACATTCTTGCAATAGCAGGATTCTGTATCGATCACAGCGTCCGGGTCACGTCATCTACAACCCGGATTATCGCCTTACGTCCGTCTAATCAATAACGCAGTCGGCCGGAGCCTTGATGTTGGAGTCAAGGATAATCTCCCCAATTTCATCGGCATGGATGTGTCCGGTGGTGGGATTCTTGACGGAAGGAATGCGGCCGGAGACGCTTGCCTCTACGCTGCTGTACTCAAAAGCAAGGTCCGCATCCGGGAGGAAACGGCAGTTTTCAAGGACCAGGCCTTCGCAGTAACAAAGCGGCTGAGTACCGCCAATCTCGCAGTTTACAAGGCGAAGGTTCCTGGAATACCATCCCAGATACTCCCCGTTGATGCGCGAGTTGTAAACCGTTACGTTTTCACACTCCCAGAAGGCATCTTTGGACTCAATATCGGCGTCGTGGATTTCCACGTTCCTGGCGTACTGGAAGGAGTAGTTGCCTTCCTGCCTGTAGTTACGGATATCGCCGCCGTCCAGATGCATGAAAAGATAATCGGCCTTGAGGATTTCCACGTTGCGGAGCTTTACGTCACTGCAATCCCAGAAAGTCTGCTCGCCATTGGGTATGCGGACGTTTTCCAGATACACGTCGCTTATGCGGCGGAACATCTTGGGAGCCTCAACCAGGGTGTCGTACATACGGCAGCCTTTGCTGTACCAGAGGGCACTGCGGGCTCCTTCGCGGAAAATGCTCTCACGCACGGTGAAATTGCGGCACTCCCAGAATGGATATTTCCCTTTGAATTCACACTTGACCGCCTCTATGTCGGAACCTTCCTTGATGGAAGACTCTCCGGGGCCGATGACAACGCCTTCAAGGCGAAGCCCGTGCTTTGCATAGAACGGGCGTTCGCCTTCGGCGTAAGTATTCTTTACGATTTCCATCTGTTACATCATTCCGCCTGCGGGCATTGCCGGAGCTGCGGGTTCTTTTTCGGGGATGTCCACAATGCCGCACTCGGTGGTGAGGAACATGCCAGCTACGGAAGCTGCGTTCTCAAGAGCCACGCGGGCCACCTTGGTAGGGTCAATGACACCGGCCTCGTACATGTTCACGTACTCGTCCGTGCGGGCGTTGTAACCAAAGTCACCCTTGCCCTCGCGGATCTTATTGATAATTACGGAGCCTTCCACGCCTGCATTCTTTGCAATCTGGCGGAGAGGGGCCTCTATGGCACGCTCGATTATGCGGATACCGGTATTCTGGTCCTCGTTCTCGCCCTTGAGGCCCTTGAGAGCCTCGGCGGCACGGATATAGGCAACGCCGCCTCCGGGGAGGTAACCTTCCTCAACTGCGGCACGGGTTGCGTTGAGAGCGTCGTCCACGCGGTCTTTCTTCTCCTTCATCTCAACCTCCGTGGTTGCGCCGACGTAGATAACAGCAACGCCGCCGGCAAGTTTGCCAAGACGCTCCTGAAGCTTCTCACGGTCGTAGTCGCTCTTGGTGGTCTCTATCTGGGCACGGATCTGGTCTGCCCTGTCCTTGATGGCTGCCGCATCGCCTGCACCTCCCACGATGGTGGTATTTTCCTTGGTGATGGTCACCTTCTCCGCCTTACCCAGCATCTGGACATTGGCGTTCTGGAGGGTGAAGCCGCGCTCTTCGGAGATTACCACTGCACCGGTGAGGGTTGCAATGTCCTGAAGCATTTCCTTGCGGCGGTCGCCAAAGCCGGGAGCCTTTACTGCAGCAACCTTGAGGGTGCCGCGGAGGCGGTTCACAACCAGGGTGGTAAGAGCCTGGCCCTCAACGTCTTCTGCAATGATAAGGAGGCTGCGGCCTTCACGTGCTACGGGTTCAAGGACCGGCATAAGGTCCTCCATGTTGGAGATTTTCTTGTCTGTGAGGAGGATGTAGGCGTCGTCCAGGACTGCTTCCATCTTGTCTCCGTTGGTCATGAAGTAGGGGCTGATGTAGCCGCGGTCAAACTGCATGCCTTCCACAACCTTGACTTCCGTCTCGGTGCCCTTGGCCTCTTCTACGGTGATGACACCGTCTTTCTTGACCTTTGCCATGGCGTCGGCGATGAGTTTGCCGATGTGGGCGTCGTTGTTTGCCGATACGGTTCCTACCTGCTCCACCTTGGAGTAGTCGTCACCCACGGGCTGGCTCTGCTTCTTGAGCTCTGCCACTACTGCATCCACAGCTTTGTCGATACCGCGTTTGAGGTCCATGGGGTTGGCGCCTGCGGTAACGTTCTTGAGGCCTACATTGATGATGGCCTGTGCAAGCACGGTTGCGGTAGTGGTGCCGTCACCTGCCTGGTCGTTGGTTTTGGAAGCCACTTCCTTGACCATCTGTGCTCCCATATTCTGGAACTGGTCTTCAAGTTCCACTTCCTTGGCCACTGTCACACCGTCCTTGGTGATCTGGGGCGCACCGAATTTCTTTGCGATAACCACATTGCGGCCCTTGGGGCCCAGAGTTACCTTAACTGCATCGGCCAATGCATCTGCACCTTCCTTCATGGCGGTGCGGACGTCTGTATTGAATTTAATTTCCTTTGCCATAGCTTAGAGGATTGCTAAAATGTCAGACTGTTTTACGATGAGGTATTTCTTGTTGTCAACGGTTACCTCGGTACCTGCATATTTGCCGTAGAGAACGGTCTCGCCCACTTTTACTTCCATGGGCTCGTCCTTGGAACCGGGACCTGCTGCTACGATAACGCCCTGCTGGGGTTTTTCTTTTGCATTGTCCGGGATGTAAAGACCCCCGGCGGTCATGGTTTCGGCCTCTTTGGGCTCCAGAACCACTCTTGTTCCTAAAGGTTTAATCATAATATCGTTTATTTATAGTTTTATAATCTTTCTGTCAGTTCTGTTAGGTGTAGCAAAGCATTTTACTCCGCGTCGCTTCGCGACCCTGTACGGGCAAATGCTACGTAAAATGCCTTGCTGCACGCAGGCGGAGAGATATAATCAATGGTTGTGCCAATATCCCTGAGACTGACATTTTGGCAGGGCCTGAAATTTGCGTATTTTTGTAGAAAAGAAAAGGAATATGAATCTTATCTGCTTAATTGCTTCTGCAATCATAGGGACTGCGACGGCACAGGACGGAGATACTTTAAAAGCCCTCTGGGAAAAGTGGGAAAACGCCAGGAAGGCGGACAAGCCCCAGACAGAGGCCCAGATACTCACCCAGATACTTGACCAGGCGGAGGCCTCCCGCCGGAGCGTGGATTTTTACAACGCCGCCAAAGAGTACGTGGACGCCGTTGCAAGGCATAACTGGAAGCAGCGGGAGTCGGCCCAGGAGGAGATGTCCCAAAGGGTGCGCCGGTTTGCGGAGCCGATAGTCACTTTCAAATGGATGGACAGCCGGGAATCCACCTCCAACGATGCCCTTGCGGCTTTTGCCGACAAGGCCGGGTTCGCAGGCCGGAATCCTTCCTTTTACACCAACCTCGGAGGCCTTTTGAAGGGAACGATGGCCGAATTTATCAGGGACGATTCCGAATATGTCCGCTGGAGGCTGCTCCTAAGGGGCTGCACCGGGGCCGAGGAGCGGCTGCGGGAGAAAATCGGCACCGGGTATCCGCAGGAGGCGGCCTTAGACCTTTATAATATACAGAAATTAAATGCCGATGAGGCCGGTGCCGGGTATCTTGCCTATGACAAAAAATACAGGGGCCGGGCAGCCGCTTTCATTGCCGACGAGTGGCTTCTCCAGGAGCGTTTCCAAAAGATTAAGGCCAACGACGAGGAGGCTTATCTCAAGCTGCATAAAGACTGCCTGGAAAAGGAAAAGGCACGCGGGGGATACAAGGGGCAGGATGCCATTGTGGCAAAGAAGGTTACGGGAATCAAGGGCATAATAGAAGCCCTGCGTTCAGAGGATCTGGACCTTAGGATAAGGGAGGGGAAGATTGAACTTCTGATGCGTAATTTCCCCAAGGCGGGAGTGGAACTGTTTCCGGAGGGTTCATCTGCGGCCCTGCACAGTTGGGAGGCAGTGGACACCCTGGCCCGCTTCTACGTAACGGACACTGTTTCAATAGCTTTGCCAAAGCTGTCCGACGGAGATTACAAGATTAAGGCCGGAGGCGGGAAGACGGACTTCACAAGGGACTACAGGCAATACACCCTTTCCATAGCATGCAGCAGGGACAGCCGCGGACCGCTTGTGTATGTGTGCCGGTACGACAGCGGCAAGCCCCTGGAAGCGGCAACGGTGAAGCTCTCCAGGAATGGGAAGACCCTCGCATCGGCGAGGATGGTCCTGGACGGGTTTACGCCGCTGCCATCCTCGCTGACAAGGCTGATTAAAAAAGGCCATGGCTATGCTCTGGAGGCCGAAGACGGGGACTGCCGGACCCTGCCCGCCGACATTCCCGCAGAACTTGGGGGCTATACGTATTCGCCCGGGAACGGTCTGAAGGGCAACCTGTACCTGGACCGCGGAGCCTTCAAGCCCGGAGACAAGTTAAAGTTCAAGCTTGTCCTTTACAGCGGGGATCCCAGCCGGAAAATGAAGGTGGAGGAGGGCAAAAAAGTGAATGTGAAGCTGCTTGATACAGAAGGGAAAACTGTCGGGAGCATGGGCCTCAAGACTAATTCCTTTGGCTCCGCTTCCGGAGAATTCACCATTCCGGAGGGGCTTCGCAACGGATGGTTTTCCCTGGAGGCCGCTTATGGCAGGGACGCCGTGGCATACAAGAACTTCAGGGTGGAAGAGTATGTCCTGCCAAGCTTCCGGATAGATTTTGACAGGCAGGGGAAGGTCTTTGCCGCCGGGGACGATGTTCCCGTATCCGGAACCGTGACAAGTTACAGCGGGCACAGCCTTACCGGAGCAAGGGCGATAGTATCCGTAGAAGGGTGGGATTATACGTTCAACGCCCACGGGACCGTGGATGCCGAAGGGAAGTTCCGCTTTACGCTGCCAAAGATTAGCCGTGGCTTCCATCGCGTTACGGTAAAAGTGACCACCCCGGGCGGCGAAACCCTGGAAGAAAGCACGCGGGTGTGCATTAGCGGCTACCTTTCCGTGGATATTTCCGTAAGCGGCAGTGCCCCGGGAGAATTCTCCACCGCCGCAGAGCAAGACGGCTTCCGTCACTGGGGATGGTGGACAGAGAAATTCATAATTACCGACGATTCTGCAAAGATTGCACTCTCTGTCCTGAACGACAGCGGAGAGGCCGTTCCCGTGACCCCGGAATACACTCTCCTCCTGAACGGGAAGGCGGTTCGCAGCGGCAAAGGGCAGCAGGTATGCATTGAGGGCCTTCCGGACGGCCTATATACCCTGGAGGTAAAAGCCGATGCGGGAAAGGACGTAAAGGGTGATGCCAAGGCAAGCTTTCTTCTCCTGAGACCGGGGGACAAACGTATCCCGGAAGGGGTTGAACGCATGATTGTTTACGGGGATACCATACGCTTTGGAAACGGAATCGGCGCTCTCCATTCCAGAATAATGATTCATGGGGAGAAGCGGGAGCTGCTGGAAGAGTCGGCCCTGGATGCAGAAGCAGGCGAGATGGCGGAACTTACGCTTCCCTACCCTGACGCCTGGCCGGATGCCGTGAATCTGGACATTTTCTATTTTACAGGTGGCAAGGCGGTTTCCTACAGCCGTCAGCTCAGAAGGCCGGTCAGCAGGACTTCCCTGCCGCTGCAATTCACCCGCTTCCACGGCAATGCCTTCCCCGGACAGGAGTATCTCTTTGAAATAAAGACTCTGCCGGAAACCGAGGCTCTGGTTGCCGTCTGGGACAAGAGTCTGGACGCAATAGCCAGGAACGATTGGGAGAAGGTTTGGGCACGGGACTTCTCTGTGCCCGGAGTATATATAGATTACGCATGCGGAAAGGTTGGGGAAAACGAGCGTATCCGCTTGTATAAGGATGCACCTGTCTCCCTCATGGCCACCAGGAGCTCCGTAAATGAAGCGATGTCGGCGCAAGAGGAGCTCATAATGGATGCCGCAGCCCCGGAGGAAGAAGTTCCGGTAAGGAGCGAAATACTGGACGCCCTGGCCTTCTATCCGCACATTGTATCCGGGGCCGACGGCAGGGCATCCTTCAGTGTCAGGACTTCCGACAAATTATCTACCTATTATATAAGGGTGTATGCACACGACAAGTCCATGCACAACTCTATAATAGAAGACGAAATGCTTGTTACCATTCCGGTGCAGGTCTCCGTGCTCAAGCCTGAGTATCTGTACCTTGGAGACAGCTGGAAGGCTGCCGTTACGGTTTCCAGCATTGCCAAGGCGCCGGTGAGTGGAACTCTTAAGCTGGCACTTGACGGAAAACTTCTGCCTGGAGCAAAAGAGATTACGCTTGACCCCGGCTCCAGCGTAACCGTCCATATACCGGTAACCCCGGAAAGGGAAGGCAAGTCCATCCTTACCGCGTACTTTGCCGGAGAAGCCTTTACAGATGCCGTAAGGGTGAGTTTCCCTGTATATGAGGCGGCGCAGAAACTCACCGAGTCCCACTCAGCCGTGCTGCTTCACGGAATGTCACGCGATTCACTTGAAAGGGAGCTCCGGGGACGTTTTGTAAATGTGTCCGGGGAATCTGCCGCAGTCCGGGAAATCAGTGTCCTGGATATGGTAAAGGACGTGGCGTCCAAACACGCAGTCCCTCGCGGGAAAGATGTCCTGAGCCTCAGTGAGGCCCTGTATGTAAACACTGCCGGAGGGCATCCGGCCGATTCCCTGCTTGCCTCCGTCATGGCATGCAGGTGCCGGGACGGAGGCTTTGCATGGTTCCCGGGAATGGAATCCTCCCCTGTAATTACAGCGGTACTGCTGGAGCGTTTTGCCGCCATGGAGCGTTACGGACTCCATGTGGAAGGGCTGGATGGCGCCATAAGGTATCTGGACCGCAGCCACTTTGGGAAACGGGTCTGGTGGTCCTGCCTCTCCGATGAGCAGTATATATATATAAGGTCCATGTATGCCGATGTCCCGTTTGAATGGGGAAATACTCCCAAAAACCTGATTGCCGATTTCCGCAAGATGGCAAGGGCGTATCTGGTACCATCGGCAAAGGAGGGACGGGGCTTGCAGGGTCAGATTTTGGCAAAGGCCCGCAGGCTGCTGTCCCTGAAGGCGCTGACTACGGAGGACGGACTTGCCCTGGCAAAGGCCTGGGGCGTGGGGCTCAAGGCATCGGCCAAGCTCAAAAAATCCATCGCTGCCGACGTGTCCTCGCTCCTGGAATATGCCGTGAAGAACCCGGACGGCGGGTACTACTACCCCAATGCCGTCATGCCATGGAGGGGACTTATGGAAAGCGAGGCCTATGCGCACGCACTCCTCTGCCGATTGCTGTCGGATGTATCGGAAGACAGCGTTGCAGACGGCATAAGGCTATGGCTGTTGCTGCAGAAGGAAACGCAGAACTGGGAGGCGGAACCTGCTTTTGTGGATGCCGTGCAGGCCATACTGGAGGGTTCGGAGAATCTCCTGGATACAAAGGTGATGGAACTTTCCGGAACCTCCCGGCTGCCATTTGCTCAGGTGCAGGCCTCCGCCAACGGGTTCAAGATTGAAAGGATATTCCAAAAGGCAGCCGGCACCCCCCTCACGGAAGGCGACTCTGTTCACGTAGGAGACAAGATTGTTGCCCTTTATCGCATATGGAGCGCACAGAATCGAAGTTTTGTGCGGCTCACCGCACCCCGTGAGGCAACTCTCAGGCCCGTAGTGCAAACCTCCGGGTATTCCGGAGCCGGCGGATACCGCAACGTCATGGCAGGAGCGAGCGAATACTTCAGGGAGTACTTCCCGGAAGAAACCACAGTCATCCGTGAAGAGTTCTTTGTCACCCAGGAAGGCCGCTTTGCCGCACCCGTTCCCGTCATCGAATCCCTGTACGCTCCCCACTACCGCGCCAACACCGCCTTCCCCGGCCCCCTGACCGCAGAAAAAGTAGATTCTTCGGCAGGTGAACCTGCCTCAGAATGACATGAGACTGTCATTCTGAACTGAGACTGTCATTCTGAACTGAGACTGTCATTCTGAACGAAGTACTGTCATTCTGAACGAAGTACTGTCATTCTGAACGAAGTGAAGAATCTTTTTAGTCTCCTCCTGGGCAGTGATAGAAACAAAAAAAGGGGCTGACCAAAAGTTTCTATCACTGCCAGGTGCTACTAACGTCCCACTTAATGGACCGTCAGTGTCATTTTACCCCCATTATCGCTACTATCGTCCCAGTGATTGGGACGTTAGTAGCACCCTTGAAGTTGGGAGGAGGAATGGAGACCCTCCAGGGGGCTTGTGCACCCCCGCACAAGGGCAGGGGGAAGGGCCCGTTGGATACAAGTTCCCGCTGCTAGCGGGGACGCAGGAGACAACGGGAGGGGCCGGAACGGAGCGAAGCGAAGTGGAGTCCCCCTGGAGGGTATCCCTTCCTCCCCCCCCGGCAGCCCACACCCCTCACTACAAAAAAAGAGGTCAACTCACTTTTGAGTCAGCCTCTTCTGTGAAATAATATTGAGATCTTACTTGCTCTGCTGAATCTGGGCCTGGGCGGCGGCGAGGCGGGCGATAGGCACGCGGAAAGGAGAGCAGGAGACGTAGTCGATACCGATGGTGTTGAAGAACTCGATGGACTTGGGATCGCCACCGTGCTCACCGCAGATACCGCACTGGAGGTTCTCGCGCTTGCTGCGGCCTCTATCAACGCCAAGCTTGACCAGCTGGCCGACAGCCTTGGTGTCGATGGTCTGGAAAGGATCGGCATCCAGGATCTTGTTTCCAAGGTAGTCGCCCATGAAGGTACCGATGTCGTCACGGCTGAAGCCGAAGGTCATCTGGGTAAGGTCGTTGGTACCGAAGCTGAAGAATTCGGCGGCGCGGGCCATACGGTCTGCAGTAAGGGCTGCACGGGGGATTTCAATCATGGTACCAAACTGGTAGTCAATCATCTGGCCGCTGTGAGCCTCTACCTCTGCCTTGATGCGGTCGCAGATTACCTTCTGAAAGCTGAGCTCACGTGCGGAAATAGTGACGGGGATCATGATTTCCGGGTGCGGGTGCAGGCCTTCCTTCTGGAGTTCGGCGGTGGCGGTGAAGATGGCGCGGTACTGGGCCTCTGCGATGAGCGGGAAGCTCACGTGCAGACGGACACCGCGGTGACCCATCATGGGGTTGACCTCATGCAGGCTCTCGCCACGCTTTTCAACTTCCTTGACGGAAATACCCAGATCCTGTGCAAGTTCTTTCTTCTTGTCTTCGCCCTGAGGAACGAACTCGTGGAGCGGCGGGTCAAGGAGACGGAACACAACGGGCTTGCCGTCCATGACGCGGAGGGTTTCCTTGACGGAAGCTTTCATGTAAGGCTCCAGTTCTGCAAGGGCTTCCTTGCGCTCCTGATCAGTGTCGCAGAGGATCATCTTGCGGAGCTTGGAAAGAGGAGTCTCGGAGTTGCGGCCGTAGAACATGTGCTCTATACGGAACAGGCCGATACCTTCTGCACCGAACTTGAGGGCGCGGGCTGCATCCTCGGGAGTATCGGCGTTGGTACGGATACCAAGCTTGCGGAACTTGTCGCACATTGCCATGAACTTGGCAAACAGAGGGTTCTCGGAAGCGTCCATGGTTTCAATTGCACCTGCATAGACAAGGCCCTTGGCACCGTTCAGGGACAGCCACTCGCCTTCCTTGAACTCTTTGTCAATACCGTTAAACTTCACGGTCTTGGTCTTGAAGTTGATCTTGAGGGCGTCGCAACCTACGATGCAGCACTTGCCCCAACCGCGGGCCACGAGGGCTGCGTGGGAAGTCATGCCGCCGCGCTCCGTAAGGATACCTACGGAAGCGTGCATGCCGTCGATGTCCTCGGGAGAGGTCTCCTCACGGACCAGGATGCACTTCTTGCCGGCCTTTGCATAGGCGATAGCGTCTTCGGAGGTGAAGACAATCTGGCCCACGGCGCCGCCCGGAGAAGCGGGAAGACCCTGTGCAAGGACTGCGGCCTTCTTTTCGGAAGCGGGGTCAAGGATGGGGTGAAGCACCTCGTCAAGCTGGGCGGGGCTCACGCGCATTACAGCGGTCTTGTCGTCGATAAGACCTTCCTCAACCATATCTACTGCCATCTGGAGAGCGGCCAGGCCGGTGCGCTTGCCGATACGGCACTGCAGCATCCAAAGCTTGCCTTCCTGGATGGTGAATTCAATGTCCTGCATATCCTGGAAGTGGTTCTCCAGGTTCTTGCGGATGTCGTCAAGCTCTTTGTAAACTTCCGGCATTGCGGTTTCCAGGGAAGCGAGGTTCTTGTTCTTCTCGCTCTTGGTAGCCTCGTTCAGGGGGTTGGGGGTGCGGATACCTGCAACCACGTCTTCACCCTGTGCGTTGATGAGCCATTCGCCGTAGAACTTGTTGTCGCCGTTGGCGGGGTTACGGGAGAAAGCCACACCGGTAGCGGAGGTGTCTCCCATGTTGCCGAACACCATGGACTGCACGTTCACTGCAGTGCCCCAATCGTCCGGAATGTGCTCGATCTGACGGTAGCGGATAGCGCGCTTGCCGTTCCAGCTCTTGAACACGCCGCCGATGGAACCCCAGAGCTGAGCCTTTGCATCGTCCGGGAATTCTACGCCAAGGACTTCCTTGATACGTACCTTGAATGCCTCTGCAAGGTCCTTGAGCTGCTCCGCGGTGAGCTCGGTATCGCTCTTGTAACCGTTGGCCTTCTTTACATCATCCATCATGCGGTCCAGCTGCTGGCGGATACCCTGGCCGTCTTCGGGCTCAATGCCTTCTGCCTTTTCCATGACGACGTCGGAGTACATCATGATAAGACGACGGTATGCGTCATATACGAAACGGGGATTGCCGGTCTTTTTGATCATGCCGGGGATGGTGGCGGAGCAAAGGCCGATATTGAGGATGGTGTCCATCATTCCGGGCATGGAAGAACGTGCACCGGAGCGGCAGCTCACCAGGAGGGGATCGTTGGGATCGCCGAATTTCTTACCCATGATCTTCTCTGTAGCTTCCAGGGCTGCTGCAACTTCCGCCTTCAGTTCGGGGGTGTAACCACCGCCCAGACGATAGTACTCCGTGCAGCACTCGGTGGTAATGGTGAAGCCTGCAGGAACAGGCATGCCAAGGAGATTCATCTCCGCAAGGTTAGCACCCTTGCCGCCGAGGAGTTCCCTCATTCTGCCGTCGCCCTCGGCCTTCTTGCCGCCGAAGCGATAGACTCTCTTTTTAATTTCTGCCATAAAAGTAATATTGATTAATAAAATTTGAACAATCTAACCAAATCGTGCAAAGTTAGCAAAATTTATGAGAATATGAAACTACAACAATTTTGCAGCAATGTCGGAGAGAGCGGAGCGTTCGCCCTTGCGGAGGAAGATGTGCTGGAAGAGGGGCTGGCCTTTCATCTTTTCCGTAAGGTGGGTGAGACCGTTGGACCACTGGTCCAGATAGGGCTGGTCTATCTGGAAGATATCTCCGGTGAACACCAGCTTGGTACCTTCTCCTGCACGGGTAATGATGGTTTTGACCTCGTGAGGGGTAAGGTTCTGGGCCTCGTCCACTATGAAATAGACGTTTCCCAGCGAGCGGCCGCGGATATAGGCCAGAGGGGATATGAGTATTTTCTCCTCCTTGAGCATAGCCTCTATCTTTTCCGCCTGGCGGGAGCCGGGCTTGAAGCAGCGACGGATGACGTCCAGGTTGTCCATGAGGGGCTGCACGTAGGGGCTCATCTTGGATTTCTGGTCACCGGGGAGAAAGCCTATGTCCTGGCCACCCAGCACCACTGTGGGACGGGAGAGGATAATCTGGTCATAGTCCCCCGCCTGCTCCAGGGCCGCGGCAAGGGCAAGGAGGGTTTTTCCGGTTCCCGCACCGCCGGTAAGGGCCACAAGCGGAACGGAAGGATTCAGGCAGGCATCCAGGGCAAAACGCTGTTCGTTGTTCCTGGGCTTTATCCCGTAGGCGTAACGCTGGGGTATATGGACTATCTTGCCGATTGAGCTGTCGTACCTGCCGCATTCCGACGCTCCTTCGCAGGAGAGGAGGAAGAGCTGATTGGGAGAAGGCTCCTTTGCCTTGACTTCCGTCCAGTCCAGGGTTCCAGGCTTGCCGTAGGCAAATTCCTGAAAAATATTCCCCTCCAGGGACACTTCTTCCACCCTCCGGCCAATATTTTCCATGACCTCGTCCTCCACCTTGTCCGTGAGGTAGTCCTGGGCTTCCATTCCCACCGCCCTGGCCTTGAGCCTCAGGTTGATATCCTTGGTAACAAGGGCCACAAAGCGGCCGGGATGACTGTCCCTCACCCACATGGCGGTGGACAGTATCCGGTGGTCCTGGATGTCGTCCCTGAAGTAGTTCTGGAATTCCGGAGTGAAGGGATGGTTGGGCTCCAGCTTTATCCTGCCAAGTCCTCTTCCCATGGGGATGCCTTCCGGACCCATGGCCTGCCGGTCCGTGAGCTTGTTTATTTCCCTCATGAAAGAACGGGCGTTGAACGAGAGGGCGTCCGTACCCTTTTTGAACTTGTCAAGCTCTTCTATCACCGCAAGCGGAATCACGATATCGTTGTCCTGAAACTTGCGTATGGCTTTGTAGTCGTGAAGGATGATGTTGGTGTCCAGTACAAAAATCTTTGCCATAGCGGGACTCATTTAGCGTGTTAATCTTCCCCTTCCAGTGTATTCAGAAGGGATTCCAATATATCCGGGATACCGGTTTTTCCGGTAAGCTGAACCCGGGGTCTGCCCGGTACGGGATGGCCGATGGGGAAGAACGCCACATCCTGAAGCAAGAGTTCGGCATCCACGTAGTCGTAGTCCGAATCGGCAATCTGGATAAGGACGCCGGGAACCTCGGCAAAAAGTACGCGGACGGAATATTCTTCCGCAGCGGCCCTGCATATATCGCCGATATAGACGTCCGCCCCGGTACCGCCGCCGCACATGGACTGCAGGGCGGGAAGGAGGCCTCCGTCCCCGACCGTGCAGCCGGCAAGGACAACGCCGTCTTCCACCAGCTCGCGGACAACCTCGTAGCAGTCAATGAAATAATCCGCATCGGAAACATCCGCGGGAGTGGCGGGGCTTGCTCCCACGGCCTCTGCAAGGGCGGAACCGCCAAGGCGGTAGTCGCAGCTGTCAAAGGGAATGTACACTATCCAGTCCTGGGACGAGGGCTGAAGCGAGGCCGGGCACTTGCGCCGCCTGGAAATCTTGGGATTGGAGGTGCGGTATGGAAGTTCGCGGAACAGGCTTTCTTCCTCCTCCGGGGCGTCTTCTTCCGCCACCGTATCGGCCTTGAAACTTACGGAAGGGCCGCCTTTGAGAAGGGAATACCTGGAGAATTTGATTCCAAGCTGATCCATGTACTGGCAGGACTGCTCCACAGACCTGTAGAAGGCTGCCGGATAGCCGAGTCCCATGGAACTCCAGTGCCAGTCCGCCTTTACGGAAAGGTCCCCAAGACGGAAGTGGCCGGACATCCAGATGGCGTCAATCAGGGCCTGGGCTATTTTCCCGGAGGAATACTCGCCCGGGAAGGCAAGGGGAAAACTCCTCTTGAACGGGAAGAGGGAAAGGTACTGCTGAATCTTTTCCTCGGAGAAAATGAAAGTGGCCGGACCGGGATCGGCAGTCTCGTCCGCGATGACGGGAAAATCCCCGTCCGGGATAAGTTCCTCCGTGAGGCTGCACTCCTGAAGCATGAACGCCGGTGTGACAGCCTTGGGTTCGCCATCGATTATGTATCGGCTATAAAGCAGGTTAGGGCTTTCTGACATTACCACTTGGTTGGTTTTATGCCTCAAATTTAGGAATTTTATTCTATATTTGTAACGTATGAAGAAACTAACCACATTTTTCCTGCTACTGGCCAGCTGCTTCTGCGCCCTTGCAGGACCCGGCCCGGGTAATGGTTGGACCGTCGAGACTCTTGACGAAGGTCTTGTTTACTACACTTTCTCAGGGATAGACAATATTACCTGTAGCGCTCAGAGGGTCTATGCCATAGATCTGGACCTGAACAATCCCTCCTACGCCTTCCGTTTCAACTACACTGCGGAGAACATCATCCCCTCCGACGTAATGAAGAAAAGGGACGCCCTGGTTGTAATGAACGCCGGTTACGAGGCCTCCTCCATCGCCATAAAAGTGGACGGGACCATGTACTCCAACGCCCCCTTTGACTATGTTTTCACTTCTCCGGTCCCCAACTGGAAGAGCGAAGCCGCAATCTACACGGACGGAGGACGCGATGTCAAGATAGCCTTTGAGGGCAAAAACCGCAATCTGGCGCAGCTCAGGGAGTTTTACGCATCGGTGCCGGAGGCCAACCTTTTCACCAGCGCCCCTATGCTCATTGACGATTACAAGCCGGTGGGAGTCAATTTTGCCGATGTTTCCCTCATCCCCGACCTTAATGCCCTGCACTACGAGGATCCCATCCGCCATCAGGGCGTAAGGCATCCCCGCAGCGCAGTTGCCAAAACCGGAGACAATCACCTTGTACTGATAGCCGTGGACGGCAGACGCCTGGGCGTAAGCGAGGGCATGTCGGCAAAGGAACTCACTCTTTTCATTGCAAAGCACTTCAACCCCCGCTATGCCATAAACATGGACGGCGGTGGCTCCACCACGCTTTGCGTCAAGGGCCACGGAGACCCTCAGACCTGCGTTGTGAACTACCCCACCGACAACAAAAAGCACGACCACGCGGGAGAGCGCGCCAGGGACACTCAGTTCTACATCGTCAAACTCAGCGGCAAGGAACTGGAGGAATCGGCCTCCATCCCCTCTGAAAAGCCCCGTCTGGGAGTCCGCGAAGAGGTAAGGGCCGATTGGAACAAATCCTCCGGCCTGGACTGCGTGTACGACATGACAGCCAAGCCTTCCACTCCCGCGCCCAAGGGCTACAAGCCGGTGTACATCAGCCACTACGGCCGCCACGGTTCCCGCTATGCATACACGGACCAGGCATACACCACCATCCTTGAGCTCCTGAGAAAAGGCGACAGGGAAAACAATCTTACCGAATACGGAAAATGGCTGCTGGGACAGACGGAGCAGCTCTGGGAGAAGGTCCGCTACAGAGTGGGAGACCTTACTCCGCTTGGCTGGGAGCAGCACCGCTACATTGCCGCCACCATGGTGAAATCCTTCCCGGGAGTCTTTGGCAAGGGAAGCCGCGTGGACGCCTGCGCTTCCCCTTCCGTGAGGGCCATAATAAGCATGAACTCCTGCTGCACAAGCATTGCAAGGGAGGCTCCCGCAACAAGCATCTACGCCCATCAGAGCACCATGGACATGCATGCCACGCGTCCCAACACCTCCAAGAATCCAAGGCTGTACAAGACTGCGGAGAGCATCTTCCCCTACAGCGAATCTCCCGAGCAGTTCTTCCTGAGACGCTTCCCGGACTATGACAAGGTCCTCTCCCGCCTTTTCAAGGACACATCTTCCTGCCTTGGAGACAAGAAGCCCTACGACGTGTTCTTCATGACCTACATGTTTGCCGCCGGAATGAACAGCCTTCAGGAGGACGAGAAGTTTGACGTCTCAGGCCTTTTCACCGTAGATGAATACGCAACCCTTTGGGAGACTGACAATTACGCCCGGTTCTGGGAGTATGTGAAATATCGCGGCAGCTGCTCTTCCATCTTTGACGACATCATGACCAGGGCCGACGCCCGCCTTGCCGAAGGCAGCCGCGGAGCGGATCTTCGCTTTGGCCACGACCACGTGATGATGGCCCTCCTGATGGTGAGCGGCCTGGAAGGCTTCGGAAACATTCCCCCCTGCCCGGACGACCTTGTTTACTGGTTCCACAGCTTCCGCTCCTGCAAGGGCACCAATATGCAGTGGGTGTTCTACACATCGGCAAAGGGCGAACCCCTGGTAAAGGTGCTGCTGAACGGAGAAGAGGCCAGGATAGGCAAGCTGAAACCCGTAAGCGGTCCCTATTACAGCTGGGAGGCCGTAAAGGGCTGGCTGAATTCCAGGATAGACCAGTTTGTGATTTCTAAGAATTAGAAGTTTTTCTACCCCTCAGGAGGGCGGCCGCTGCAAGCAGGAAAAACAGCAGCACGGCCGCCCTTCCTGTAATGTCACCGTAGCGGACAAAGGGAGTTATCCCGTCCAGGAGACCGGCCTTGCCCGTGATGACTGCGCGTTCCCACCAGGGGCCTTTTTCCAGGACCTTCCCGTCCGGGCCTATGATCCCGCTGATTCCGGTGTTGCCGCAGCGGACAACCCATCGGTCGGTTTCAATGGCCCTGAGTCGGGAATAATTGAAATGCTGCCTGTAGCCCGGGGTGTTCCCCCACCAGGCGTCGTTGGTTATGACCGTCATAAGGCGGGCTCCTTCACGCACATAGGCGGTGCAGTAGGCCCCGTAAACGGATTCGTAGCAAACGGCGCAGCCAAAGACCACGTTACCGGAAGGGTACTCCGCCCTCAGGCAGCTTACCTTGTCCTGCCCCACGCATTTCCCCATAAGGTCCCCGCCAAGGAGCTTCTCCAGCGGGAGGAACAGCTTGGGATAAGGGGTGAGTTCCGTACCCACGACCAGCTTGGATTTGTGGAAGACCTGGCAGCGGCCGGAAGTGTCCGTAACTATGGCGCTGTTGCGGCTGGTGAGCCATGCGTTCCCGTGACGGAAGGAAAGGATGTCCCTTCTCCGGGAGTCAACGTTGTAGGCCGATGCCCCAAAGAGCAGATTTGCATCCGGATGCTCCTGCAGCCAGAGCCGGTAGCGACCGAAACTGGCGTTGGACGCGGGGTCGTGGAGCATGAAAGAGGAGGTGAAGGTTTCCGGTGCCATCACCAGCGAAGGGCGGCCTTCCGGCACGTAAGGGGAAACCAGGTCCAGGAAAATGCGGTCCTGCTGCTCCTGCGTATAGGAGCGGAACTTCATATAGGGGTCCAGATTGGGCTGGCCGATGACGACGTCTATCTTGTCCTCCGCCTCCTGATGGCGGATGAGCGGCGATACGGCCATGGGGCCGAACACCGCTGCGGCTGCCCCAACGAATGCGGCGGCCCGTGCTTTTGCGTTCCAAGCGGTCATGCGGCCGTCTGAAAGTGCCACCATGATGCCGAATACGGCAAGATTTGCCGCCCAGACCCAGGCCGACCCGCCCAGATGGCCGGTAACGGAGTACCACTGCACAAGGGAGGTGGTATCGGCAAAAGCGTTGCCCAGGACCAGCCAGGGCCAGGAAATCTGTGCCGCATCCAGGTAGAACTTCTCCCAGGCTATCCATGCTGCCGCAAGATAGATGTAAGGCAGCACAGAGCCCAGACGCCTTTTCGCCAGCCGGTAAGAGCCAAAGACAAGGGCCATCTGGAGGGCGTTTGCCACTATTGCAAACACGGCCCCTCCGGGGGTGGCGTTCCATATCCACCAGGTTGTGAATGCGTTCCAAAGCAGGAAAACGCCAAAGTAGTAAAGGAAAAAGCCTTTCCCCTCCCACAGCCTTTCCGCAACAAGGAGGGGGACGAATCCCACAAGGGCGGCCGCTCCGCAGTGCGGAACCAGCCATGGCAGGCTGAGCAGCAGGGCGGAAAGGACTCCGGCAGCTGCAAATATCAGGGGTCTGTTTCTCATTCCGCTGCAAATTTATCAAATAATTCGTAACTTCGCAGGATTAAAGATGTTAAAAATGGCAATCAAGCATAAATGGATTGTGGGTAATCTGATTGGAGCTGCCGTGTTCGTGGGACTGCTGGCAGCGGCGGCCTCCTTCGGCCTCAGTGCAATTACCCATCACGGGAAAAGCGTATCGGCCCCGGATTTTACCAACATGACTCTCTCCCAGGCGCAGGAGGCGGCACAGCAGGCAGGTGTAAACGTAAAGGTCACCGACTCCGTATTCGTGAAGCGTCTCCAGGGCGGAGTTGTTTACCGCCAGCAGCCCAAACCCGGCGCAACAGTAAAGCCCGGCCGTAGCATTTTCCTCACTGTCAATTCCATAGTGCCCCGCAAGGTGGTGTTTCCCAATCTGTACGGGTACTCCCTGACAGAGGCAAGGGCGGAACTGCGGAACCGCGGCCTCAACACCGGAAGGCTCAATTACGTGAAGGACATAGCCACCAACAACGTCCTTTCCGTGTCCTGCGACGGCATCACCGTAGAAGCCGGAGACCTTGTGGTGAGCGGTTCCACCATTGACCTTACGGTGGGTGTAAACAAAGACGACAACCAGACTCTCGTGCCCAATCTGACGGGCAAAAAATACATCCAGGCAGTTGACCTTCTCCACGACCGTGGCCTCAACATGGGCAAGGTCCGTTTTGACGACGACGTCCGCAGCTATGCAGACTCCGTGAACGCCGTTGTCTGGAAACAGTCCGACGCCCCCGGAACTTCCAAGTCCCTTGGCAGCGAGGTAGGCCTCAGACTTACCCTTGACACTTCCAAACTCCAGGAGAACTGATGTACCAGGAGGAAGACAGCCAGATGTACGAGCATTTCCGCCTTGTGGCGGACAGGGGCCAGGAACCGGTAAGGATAGACAAATTCATAGCTTCCCACCAGGAAGACACATCTCGCAGCCGCGTCCAGAAAGCCATTGACGCGGGTTACGTGCTTGTAAACGACAACCCGGCAAAGGCCAATTACATTGTCCGTCCCGGGGATGTGATAAAGTTCGTAATGCCCTACGAAAGGCGTGGGATGGAAATTCTCCCGGAGGACATCCCGCTTGACATAGTATATGAGGACGACGATGTGCTGGTAGTGAACAAAGAAGCCGGGATGGTGGTCCATCCGGGCCACGGCAACTACGACGGCACTCTTGTCAATGCCCTCGCCTTCCACCTTGGCATAAGCCAGGGGCCGGACGCTGACGACCAGCGCCTTGGCGTCCTGGTGCACCGCATAGACAAAGACACCAGCGGCCTGCTGGTGGTGGCAAAGAATCCCCCGGCACAGCTCAACCTGGCGGACCAGTTCTTTGTCCACTCCATAGACCGCATCTACACGGCCGTGGTGTGGGGAAACCTCAAGGAGGACGAAGGGACAATTGAAGGCACCATCGGCAGGGATCCCAACGACAGGCTGCGATTCCGCGTGTACGACGACCCTGAAAAAGGCAAATGGGCCGTAACCCACTGGCGGGTGCTGGAACGCTATGGCTTCATAACCGTGGTGGAATGCCGCCTGGAAACAGGAAGGACGCACCAGATACGCGTACACATGGCATCCATCGGCCATCCCCTGTTTAACGACGAGCGCTATGGCGGCGCGGAAATCCGCCAGGGTACCATCTATACAAAATACAGGCAGTTTATCCAGAACTGCTTTGCCCTGTGCCCCAGGCAGGCTCTCCACGCACGTACCCTGGGCTTCACGCATCCCCGCACGGGAGAGAGACTACACTTTGAGGCTCCCATACCCGAGGATATGAGAGCCCTTATAGAGAAGTGGAGGAATTATTCCGCCTCAATGCTTTAGAAACGGGGACCGCCCGGGCCGCCGGCTTTGGATATGCGTTTTCGCATCTGCTGCCCGGCTTTTCCAAAGTTTCCGAATCTCCAGGTAAAGGATAGCATCAGATATCTGCCCAGAGTGTTGTTAAGGACCTCCGAGTGGTAGTTTGCCGTATCGGATACCGTAAGGTTCTTAGCCTGGTCCAGGATGTCGTAGGCCTTGAGGGCAAGGGTTGCCTGCCTCTTGAAAAGCAGAACGGATGCGGATGCGTTCCAGACCAGTTCCGAAGGCTGGGGCGTAGTGTAACCGTAATACCAGTTGTAAGAGGCGTCGGTTCCAAGTTCCACGCCGCTGTCGCCGATGGTCCATTTCACGGAGCCGCTCACCTGATTGGCCCATTTTGCATCCACGCTTGCCTGGATGGTGTACCAGGGTTTGTTGACGCGGGTACTTGCGCCGGCTATCACTTCCAGATAGTCCGACCTGTAGGTAAGACGCAGGTTCTCGTTGAGGCTCAGGGCACGGGTGGTGTTGACGTTGAAGAAGTCCGTCTTGTCCAGGGAAGTGCCAAAATCGTCAAAGAACTTGGTATAGTTGAAGGTGCCGTCCTCGTGGTCCGGGTCTCCGCTGTAATAATAAGAGGACATATCCTTGACTCCGCCTATGTAAGATGCCGTAGTGGAATAGTTCAGCCTTGTCATGTTGGAGATGGAGAAGTTGGACTTGGCTATGGGGGCGTTTAGCATGAACCACATGTTGGAGCTGAAGGAATCAGGGCCGTTCACGGGCAGGGAATAGGCAACGCCTGCGTTGTTGTACCAGATGGAGCTTACTATGGGGTTCTGCACGTAATTGCCTTCCAGATGCAGCCTGGTGGCAAAGAAAGTCTTCTTGTTGGAGATCTCCAGGTCCGTCCTGAGGCCGTGGCTGAAGTAAGGGGCCAGGTTGGGATTACCGAGAGCCATTGCCATAGGGTTGCTGTTGTCCATCACGGGAAGCAGCTGGCTGGTGGAGGGCTGGGAGGAGCGTCCGTTGTAGCGGAGACGTACGCTGGCGTTGTCCGTAAACTCATAGAAGAACATTGCCCGGGGCGAGAAGTTCCAGCGGAAGTCGTCGTAGGGATTGTAGCCCTTTGTCTCGTTGTGGGTGCGGGTGGGCATAGCCGACAGTCCCACCTGGGCTTTCAGCTTCTTTTTCTGCAGCATGCCGGCCAGGCCGATATTCTGGGTAAAGCTGCGGTTCAGGATGTGGTTGGAGTAGGCATCGTCGTCCGTAGCGCCCACGGGATCGTAAATGAAGGCGTATCCGTCGCGTACGTTGGAGCCGGAATTGCGGCTGAGCTTGTCCGATTCGTTCTCAGAGTAGTTGATTCTGTAGGAGCCTTCCACGTAGAAGTCTCCGCCCAGGGGTTCCGTATATACCAGCCTTGAGTTGATGGATCTCTGCTTTGACCACTGGGACACCATCTGGTTTACTATAGTGCTGGTTCCGCCAATCACGTCCGTGAGGGAGTTATTGTAGCCGTCGAGAGTGTTGTTGGAGATATTGTACCTTGCACTCAGGGAGATGGTTCTTCCGGGAATGCCCAGTCGCTGGCGCAGGAGGGCAAAACCGCTGGCCTGCCAGGAGCTGTTGTCCCCGAGCGAGTTGGAGAAACCACGGCTCACTGCGGAAAGGGTACCGTCGTCCAGGAGGTTGTCCGTCTCGAAGCGGGAGGCCTGATTGTAATAACCGCGGCCAAAGTTGAACTGGGGACGGAAGAGGATGGATGTGTTCTCCGAGAACTTATGGTCCAGCTGAATGCCGAAGCGGTGGCCGTCGGAGAACTTTACGCTGGCATCGGCTGCGGGATTGTCCAGGGCATTGCCGTCCAGGTCACGGAGCCTGTACATGCCGCTGCGGTAAACCATGGTGGGGTTGTCGTCACGGTAAGTTTCCTTGTAGGTGGATTCTTCCACTCTTACGTCAGAACCGCCGTAGAGGTAGTTGGCGCCCAGCTCCATCTTGTCGTTAAAGAGGTCCCAGTTGCCGTTTACGCCGGCCATCCAGGATGTGGTAATGCCGTTACCGTTGCCCCAACCGCCCATACCTCCGCCCATGCGGCCACCTCCCATCATGGAGTTCATCATGGAGCCGGCAAGGTCGTTGAAACCACGGTTGTTGGTATTGTTGCCGTTCATGATAAGGCTTATCTGGCTCTTGTCCGAGAATCTGCCGCCCATGAACGCTCCCTGCCAGCGGGCATTGCCGCCCACTCCGCTTGAAGGGATGTCGTGTCCGCCTCCGGCCTGGGCGCTACCGAACATGCCGTTCATCATGCCCTTTTTCACGGAAAGGTCTATGACGGTCTCATCCTCGCCGTCGTCAATGCCGGTAAACTCCGCCTGTTCGGATTTTTTCTTAACCACCTTTACCTTCTCCACCAGTTTGGCGGGAATGTTCTTGGAGGCAAGCTGGGGGTCGTCCAGGAAGAAGGTTTTGCCGTCGATGGTAATCTTGGAGATGGTTTCACCGTTGGCGGTTATGGTGCCGTCCTCCGCCACTTCCACGCCGGGAAGCTTTTTCAGGAGGTCCTCCAGGACGTTGTCGTCGCTTATTTTAAAGGACGATGCATTATACTCCACCGTATCCTTCTTGATAATGATGGGGTTGCCCGTTGCCGATACCGACGCAGCATCCAGCACCTGGTTGTCCTGCTCCATCTTTATAACGCCCAGGTTGATATCCTTATCCATCTCCAGGGCGCGCTGGACGGTGACATATCCCATAATCTCCGCCCGGAAGGTGTACTTCCCCGGACGGAGTTTCTCTATGGTTGCAACGCCGTCCCCACCGGAGAGGGAGTACTTTGCATTTCCCTTCTCGGGAGTCATGGAAACGGTGGCAAAGCCCACTGCTTCGCCGGATGTGGCGTCCTTTAAAGTAACAGTGAGTTTATAGGGCTGGGCGGCCAGAGTCAGGGCTGTAAAGATTGCCGATACGGCCAGAATAACTTTCCTTAACATTGTCTTATTTAATTCGGTCGGGGTGGTCTTTCAAAAACTGTTCCCATCCGCCCTTTCCCTTGGCGGAAGAAAGAGGATTCTGGCTCTCGTAATGATGACACAGGGCTATGGCAAGGGCGTCCGTTGCATCCAGATGCCTGGATTCCAGCTTTACGCCCAGCGTCTTTTCCAGCATCAGCTGCACCTGCTCCTTGGATGCAGCGCCGTTCCCTACTATGGCCTCCTTGGCCTTTCGGGGAGCATATTCCGTAACGGAAGTGACTCCGTATTCCATGGCTGCAAGGATTGCCGCCCCCTGGGCCCTTCCCAGCTTTAGTATAACCTGGGGGTTTTTGCCGTAGAACGGAGATTCAATGGCAAGGCAGTCCGGAGAATAGCTCTTGCACACCTGGGAAATGCAGTCATAGATGGCCTTCAGTTTGGAATAGGCGTCTTTTTCCTTGCGGAGGTCCAGCACTCCCATATCCACATACTCCGCCTTCTTCCCATTTGTACGCACAATCCCGAAACCCAGCAGAAGGGTTCCGGGATCTATGCCTAATATGGTTTTACTGTCAGTCAATGCGGTCGAATCCTGTGAAGGGCCTCAGGCACTCCGGGATCTCTATGTAACCGTCTTTCTGGTTGTCTTCCAGCAGGGCGGCTACAACGCGGGGCAGAGCCAGGGAACTTCCGTTGAGGGTGTGCGCCAGCTGAGTCTTGCCGTTTTCGTCCTTGTAGCGGAGGTGCAGGCGGTTGGCCTGGTAGCTCTCGAAGTTGGAAACGGAGCTGATCTCCAGCCATCGGCCCTGGGCTGCGCTGTACAGCTCAAAGTCGTAGGTAATGGCCGATGTGAAGCTCATGTCACCGCCGCACAGGCGAAGGATGCGGTATTTGAGGCCGAGTTCCTTGACCAGGGACTCCACGTGGGCCACCATCTGGTCAAGGGCGGCATAGGAGTTCTCCGGCTTCTCCACGCGGACAATCTCCACCTTGTCAAACTGGTGAAGGCGGTTGAGTCCGCGGACGTCCTTGCCGTAGGAGCCGGCTTCGCGGCGGAAGCAGGGAGTGTAAGCGGTGAGCTTCTGGGGGAACTGGTCTGCGCCCAGGATTACGTCACGGAAGATATTGGTGACGGGGACCTCCGCGGTGGGGACCATGTAGAAATTATCCACGGTGGCATGGTACATCTGGCCTTCCTTGTCGGGAAGCTGGCCGGTACCGAAGCCGGACGCCGCGTTAACCATCACGGGAGGTTCCACCTCCAGATAACCCGCTGCAGTGTTCCTCTCCAGGAAGTAGTTGATGAGAGCCCTCTGGAGCTTTGCACCCTTTCCTTTATATACAGGGAAGCCTGCGCCGGTAATCTTTACGCCAAGGTCAAAGTCTATGATATCGTATTTCTTTGCCAGTTCCCAGTGGGGAAGGGCATTCTCCGGGAGGTCCGGCTCCGGACCGCCCATCTTTACAACCAGGTTGTCCTCTGCACCCTTTCCTTCCGGGACAAGGTCACAGGGAAGGTTGGGAAGAAGGACAAGCTTGGCCTGAAGGTCTGCCGCGGTGGCATCGGCCTCTTCCAGGAGCTTTGCAGAGCGGGCTTTAAGCTCTGCGACCTCTGCCTTTGCAGCCTCGGCCTCTTCTTTTTTACCCTGCTTCATGAGGGCGCCAATCTCTGCCGCGGCCTTTTTCTGCTGGCCCAGGAGGGCGTCGGATTCCTGCTGGATGGCCTTGCGACGATTGTCCAGGGCTATGACGTCCTCTACGATTTCACGGGCGTCGAAATGCTTTTTTGCGAGTTTCCGGATAACCAGTTCCGGGTCGTCGTGAATTGTTTTGAGTGTAAGCATGTTATTTTTAAAGTAAAAAGGAGGACCGCCCCGAAAGGGTACGTCCTCCTGAAAATCTTGCGGTATCCTTCGGATTAGTTCTCAAAGGGAACGACTGAGACGAAGGACTTGTCTTCACGCTTGCGAGTGAACTTGACTGTGCCGTCGATGAGTGCGTAAAGGGTGTGATCCTTACCCATGCCTACGTTCAGGCCCGGGTTGTGAACGGTACCCCTCTGGCGTACGATAATGTTACCGGCTTTTACTACCTCTTCGCCGAACTTCTTGATACCAAGACGCTTGGAATGTGACTCACGACCGTTCTTGGAACTGGATTGACCTTTCTTGTGTGCCATAATCTGTTACTGTCTTTAAAAGTTAAGCGATAGCGTCGATGTGAATCTTGGTGAGCTTCTGGCGGTGGCCGTTAAGCGTCTGGAATCCCTTACGACGGATTTTCTTGAATACAAGGACTTTCTTGGCCTTTGCGTCATCGTCCACAACAGTGGCCTTGACAACTGCACCCTCTACGTAGGGAGCACCGACCTTTACTTTTCCTTCGTTGTCCACAAGGAGGACCTTGTTGAACTCTACGGACTCTCCGTTTTTTGCCTGGAGGCGGTTTACGAAGATGTCCATTCCAGCCTCTACTTTGAACTGCTGGCTTGCAATGTCAACGATTGCGTACATCTTAAAAAACTTATTAAAAAGTTTCAGCCGTAAGCGTCTGCCCTTGAGGCAGCTCTTTACCTGCTCAGCGACTATCTAAAAATTTGGACTGCAAAGGTAATGATTATTTTTGTTTAAACAAATATCCTTGGAAAAATAAATCTGGCACGGTACTTGCAATTATGGCCGTCGGTTAGTTATTGGTTTGGTTAATATCAAAAAAGCGGAAGCTCCTGCGACAGGACCTTCCGCTTTTCCTTATGTATTATGCATTATTACTGCTCTTCCTGGAGCCTGAGATGCTGTACGTACACGGCTTTCTGGTGAGCCATGCGCTTGATCACTGAAGGCTTCTCGAAGTTCTTGCGTGCGCGAAGTTCGCGTACGGCACCGGTCTTCTCAAACTTGCGCTTGAATTTCTTAAGGGCTCTTTCAATATTTTCGCCTTCTTTTACAGGTACAATGATCATGCTTTTACACCTCCTTTTTTCTAATGGGCTGCAAAGTTAAAAAAATTTTATCCGCATGCAAAATTTTTTATTAAATTTGCCATAACAAGATTGTTAACCATCCCCTATATTATTATGAAACTCAAAAAAGCCGAAACTTATCCCTGGAAATTCGCCTCGGTAGGCGGAACCGTGCGTGTAAAGATTCAGAGCGGTGCAGACATCGCAAATCTCTACCAACTGGACCGTAAGATGTGGACCGTCCTGAGCTGCCCCACAGAAGGACTGGAGTTCAACAGCAAGACTCTCTCCCACATAGACATCGATAAAGACGGCCGCATTCGCGTGGACGAGGTCATCCGCACCTCTCAGTGGCTCACCCGCATCCTCAAGAATCCGGACATCCTCCTGAATGACAAGGGAGAACTCTCCCTCCAGGACTTCAACACCGAAGACCCCGACGGAGCAAGGCTCCAGGCATCGGCCCGCCAGATTCTGGTGAACCTGGGGCTGGACAAGGAGACTATCTCCCTGGAAGAAACCGCCGACAATGAGAAGATTTTCGCCGGCACGGCCTACAACGGAGACGGCATCATCACTCCCGCATCGGCAGAGGACCCCGCACTCTCGGAGCTTATAGGCACCATCGTCGCCTGCATGGGCGGAAAGAAGGACCGCAGCGGGGCCGACGGTGCAGACACGGACGCAATTGAAGCATTCTACGCCGCCTGTGCCGATTACGCCGCCTGGAAGGAAGCCGGCACCAAGGAGGTTTTCCCTTACGGGGACAAGACCGCCGACGCCCTCGCAGCCGTGGAGGCCGTAAAGGACAAAATTGCGGACTATTTCATGCGCTGCAAGCTGGTGGGCTTTGACGCCGCCGTTTCCGGTGTGGTGGATGTAAACGTGGACAAGATTGGCTCCATAGAGGGCAACCTGGCAGACGCCGCGGCTCAGATAGGCCTGCAGCCCATTGCAAAGCCCTCCCCGGAAGCCGTCCTGTCCCTCAAGGAAGGCCTGAACCCCGCATGGAAGGGTGCAGTGGAAGCCATGGCAGCCCTTGTGGCTCCCGGAAAGGACAGCATCACGGAGGCCGATTGGAACGCCATCGTGGCCAGCTTCGCCCCCTACACCGCATGGACAGGCTCCAAGGCCGGCGAAAAGGTGGAAGGACTTGGCCTGGACGCCGTAAAGGCAATACTCAAGGCAGACAGGAAAGCCGCCCTCCTGGAACTTGTGGCCCTTGACAAGGCTGAAGAGGCTAACGCCCTTTCCATAGAGGAAGTTGACAAGCTGCTGCTCCTTACAAGGGACTTCAACCGCTTCCTGAACAACTACGTAGTACTTGCAGACTTCTACGATCCTTCCCGCAAGGCCATCTTCCAGGCAGGCCGCCTGTACATTGACCAGCGTTCCACGGATCTCTGTGTAAAGGTTGCAGGACCTTCTCCGGAAATTTCCTCACTCAGCGGCATGTACATCCTGTACTGCGCCTGCACAAGCGAGAAACTGGGCAAGTGCTTCAACATTGCCGCAGTGCTCACGGACGGCGACGTGGACGGCCTTCGCGAAGGCAAGAACGCCGTGTTCTATGACAGGGACGGCAACGACTACACCGCCAAGGTGGTGGCCATAGTGGACAACCCCATCTCCATCCGCCAGGCCTTCTGGGCTCCTTACAAGAAGGTTGCCAGGATGATCAACGACAAGATTGACAAGAGCGCCGCAGAGAAGAACGAAAAGTCCATGGCAGGGCTTACCGAATCTACGGACAAGGCCACTACCGAGGCCATCACCTCCACCTTTGACATTGCCAAGTTCGCCGGTATCTTTGCCGCCATCGGCATGGCTATCGGATTCATCGGCCAATTCCTGGCAGCAGTTGTCAAGGGCGTTGCATCCCTGAGTTTCTGGCAGCTCCTCCTTGCCATAGCAGCCATCATACTTGTCATCTCCGGACCGTCCATGTTCATTGCATGGAGGAAGATACGCAAGCGTGACCTCGGCCCCATCCTCAACGCCAACGGCTGGGCCATCAACGCCAAGTCCCTGGTACGCGCCAAGTTTGGCAAGACTCTGACCAGCCTGGCCGCCTTCCCCAAGCTTACCGCCGTTGATGCGGAGGCTCGCAGGGCTCGCAACGCCCGCCGCTTCTGGGCCTGGTTCTGCGGAATAGTTTTGGCAGCGGTCCTTACGCTGTGGCTGGTGAACGTATTCTCACCCCTTGTCAAGAGCCCCCTCCCCTGCTATAACCAGACCGAGGAAGTCGCTCAGTAATGGATACCCCTTTCCCATACTCCCAGCATGTAACCGGGAAGCACTTTGTGGGACGTAAGAAAGACGTCACTCTCCTGGGCAACCTGATTGCCCAGGGAGAGCACGTCGTAATTTACGAACCTCCCAAAACCGGAAAGACTTCCCTTGTACAGCAGACTCTCCTGGATATGAAAATGTCCGGGAAGAACTTTGTGGTGGGACAGATGTCGGCCCTGGACATAAGGACGGTCCAGGATTTTGTCCTGCGCTACGGTTCCACCGTGCTCAAAATGGCAGGAGGCAATCCCGGGGAATACGCCGCCCTGGTTCAGGAATACCTGGACGGGACGCATTTCGTATTTGACGTGGAAGCCTACTCGGAAAGGGGAGAAGTGCTGTCGCTTTCCTGGGAAATGGACCAGGAGGACATCCAGGCAGCCCTTTCACTGCCCGCCCGGATATCGGCAAAGAAGGACATCATGTTAGTCCTCATCCTGGACAACTTCCAGTGCGTCACGCTCATGGACAATCCGGACAATCTGCTTCTGCCGCTGAGCAAGGTGCTCAAGGAAAACCGCAGGGGCAGATTCACCGCCATCATCATGGGCAACGGCGTAAATGCCATGAAGTCCATGTTCTACCGCAATATCCGCTTTCACCGCGTGGTGGAAAGGGTGGCCCTCTCCCCCATCGACGAAAAAGAACTGGCAGACCATATTGCCCAGGGGTTCAGGGTGAGCGGAAAGGTTATCCAGCCGGCAGACCTGTTCCTGGGCGCAAGCCGCCTTTTCAAGGCCCACCCCTGGTACACCAACAATTTTGCGGCAATCTGCGACCACCTTTCCAAAGGTTACATCCCGGAGCCGGTCCTGGTGGATGCCCTTGCATGCATAATTTCCCTTCATGAGCAGCGTTTCAAGGATACGCTTGACAGCCTCACAACCCATCAGGTGAATCTCCTGAAGGCGGCCCTGGACGGGGAAACCAGGTTTGCATCGGCCGATATAATAAGGAAGTACGACCTCCATTCCTCCGCAAACGTGAAGAGGATAAAGGACGCGCTAATGAAAAAGGAGGTCCTTGTCTTTGACGATGAAGACAATCCCTCCTTTGAAGATCCTCTGTTTGAATACTGGCTAAGGCAGCTGCTGCGCGGCTGATGCTTTCTCCGCCTCCACCTCGGCCTTTGCACGGTCCACGGCTTTTGAGCGTTTGAGGATAAAGTTGGATCCAAGATACTTTGTGCGGACATCTTCGTCAGCGGCAAGCTGCTCGGGGGTGCCCGCCTGAAGTATTACGCCCTCGTAAAGCAGATAGGCACGGTCCGTGATTGCCAGGGTTTCACCAACATTGTGGTCTGTAATGATAACGCCAATGTTGCGATACTTCAGTTTTGCAATGATGTACTGGATATCCTCCACGGCAATGGGGTCCACACCGGCAAACGGTTCGTCCAGGAGGATGAACTTGGGGTCCACGGCAAGGGCGCGGGCAATCTCGCAGCGGCGACGTTCACCTCCGGAGAGCTGGATGCCCAGGGATTTGCGCACCTTGGAAAGGTTGAACTCGTCTATGAGTTTCTCCATCCTGGCAACGCGCTCGGCCTTGGTCATATTCCTTGTGGATGGTGAGACCTCCATTACGGACATTATATTGTCCTCTACGGACATCTTGCGGAATACGGAAGCCTCCTGAGGCAGGTAACCCACTCCCTTCTGGGCGCGCTTGTACATGGGAAGCGAGGTAATTTCCGTGGAGCCGCCCTCATCGTCATCTATGAAGATACGGCCGCCGTTGGGCTTGATCTGGCCCGTTATCATATAGAAGCTGGTTGTCTTTCCGGCGCCGTTGGGTCCCAGGAAGCCTACAATCTCTCCCTGATTCACGGCCATGGACACGCCCTTTACAACGGTACGCACCCCGTATTTCTTTACAAGTTTCTCTGCTCTGAGTTTCATAAGTTACTTGGTATCTAATGCCAGGTCTGCAACAAAAGCGCGGACCTCCGGGTTCTTGTCCATAAGGTCACGGGCTTTTTCTTCCGGCATATAGGGTTTCGCCTCCTCGTTTTCCTGCACCGGGATAAGGCTTATCACTATGTTCACCCTGCGGCAGGAAAGAAGGTCCCTAAGGCGGGTTTCCATGTCACGCAGGAGCCTTTCCTCTATCCACTGCTTCTGTGCGGCGTTGTTTACGGAGAAATCCACCACGCATACGCCGCCCTCCTCCCTCACCTCCAGTTTTCCTGTTTCCAGGGTGCTGGCAAGGCGGGGCTTGTCTGCATACTGGGCAGAAAGGGCCTTCCACTTCTCCCTCACTTTTTCTTCCGAGGGAAGGGCCGCCGAGGCATCCTCCGCCTGTCCTTCCTGCGCCTCCTTATCCTGGCTCTTCTCTTCCATTATAGAGGCCAGGGACAGGGCCGATCCGGTCTTTGCCGCCCGTTTCCTCCGGGGCTCCGCAGCGGGAGCTTCTACCACTGGTTTCGGGGCTTCGGCCACGGGGGCCTTGGACAGGGCGGCAAGCCGCATGAGGGCATATTCTATGTGGAGGCGGGGATTTACGGCCGCCTTGTAACCGGTTTCACAGGAAGTGGTTATGCCAAGGGCGTCGTAGATGAACTTGGCAGAGCAGCGGGAAGCCTGCTCCGAATAACGCGTCTTAAGCGAATCCGGCAGTTCCAGAAGGGAATCCAGGCCGCCAGCCTTGGATACGGCAAGGTCCCTGAGGTGTGAAGACAGGGAAGCTACAAAATAAAGGGCGTTGAACCCGGCCTTCAGGATTTTGTCAAAGGTAAGGAAGGCCGTGGCAAAGTCCCCTGCAAGGAAGTTGTCCACAAGGGAGAAGCAGTAATCGTAATCCAGCACGTTAAGGTTGCGGATTACCTCCTCCCGGGCCACGTTGGTACCGCAGAAAGCCACCGTCTGGTCAAAGATGGTGAGGGCGTCACGCATGGCGCCATCGGCCTTGGAGGCTATAATATGGAGGGATTCGTCGTCTATGGTGATTCCTTCCTTGGTGGCTATGTCCCGGAGGTTACGCACTATGTCCGGAATGCTGATACGGTTGAAGTCGTAGGTCTGGCAGCGGCTCAGGATAGTGGGCAGAATCTTGTGCTTTTCCGTTGTAGCCAGGATAAAGATGGCGTGTGCAGGCGGTTCCTCCAGGGTCTTTAGAAAAGCATTGAAGGCCGATGCCGACAGCATGTGCACCTCGTCTATTATATATACGCTGTACTTCCCTACCTGGGGCGGAACCTGCACCTGGTCCATAAGGGTTTTGATGTCCTCTACGGAGTTGTTGGAGGCTGCGTCCAGTTCATGGATGCAGTAGGAACGTCCCTCCGCAAATGAGACGCAGGATTCGCATTCCCCGCAGGGCTCCATGTCCGGTCCCGGATTGGAGCAGTTTATCATCTTTGCAAAGATACGGGCCGTGGTAGTCTTACCAACGCCACGGGGTCCGCAGAAAAGGTATGCATGTGCAAGCTGCCCCCTCTTTATGGAATTGGAGAGCGTGCGCGCAATGTTATCCTGGCCGATAAGTGTTTCAAAGGAGTCCGGCCTGTACTTCCTTGCAGAAACGATATACTCACTCATAGCACACAAAGGTACAAATTATTTGAAATATTCGGAATACAGCAAAAAGAGGCCGGCTCAAATTGAAGAGCCGGCCTCTGATTAGAGATTATAGCATCCTGCTATTTTCCGAATGCAGCCTTGAACTCCCTTGCGGTGAGAGTCTTGACAGCCTGCACGGAAGAGCCCTGAACCTTGGGAGCAATCCTCTGCATGGACATGGCGGCAACGGAAGGGCCATTGACGTTATTGCCGCCAGGAATGCTGGTACTGAAGGACTTCACGCTGGTACTGCCAGCTTCTGCAGTCTTGGTAATGGTGATACCGGATTTGATAAACATTCCAAAGTTACCCCAGCCGCTGCCGCTGGCATACCCAAACAGACCAATCTGCGTTGCATACGTTTCCTCTCCGTTGTTGTCATAGACGGCAGGATCCACATACGCAGACTGACCATCTTCGGACATAACGAATGTTGCAATCAGGTTATCCTTATTGGGGTCTCCCATAGAGACGTTACCAGTATTAGTAATACCGGAATTATACAGGTTGTACGTCGTACTGCCGGAGGACACCGAATTACCGGTAGCCTTGAACTTCAGGAGCATATTACCGCTTTCCTTATCAAAGTCAAGGATTGCAATAGAAGTTGCTATGCCGGGATAGAAGGGTCCCATTGCCAAGCTCTGGTCAGCAATGATCTCGGTAATGGTATAGCTTCCGTTTCTGGTATAATCCCCTTCGGAAACCTCCCATGAGCCAAGCCACTTTTTATATGCATCAGATGCCTCCTGGGGATGATCCACGACAACGGGAAGAGGAGTCTGGTTCGAGCCAAGGAGGTTCATGGAGGAGCGGAGGAATACCAGTGTAGCAACTTCAGATCCACCGAAGGTGCCGGGTGAAAGGACAAGCTTGCCATCCTCGATGGTGCCGGTGCAGAGAACAGTTCCCTGAGTTGTGGTAACTTTATTGTTACCATTCAGGGCAGACATATAGTCAACAACATTCTCAGTATTATTATAGGTATAAGGAGCTTTACTTACAACCTGAACGGAAATGGTCATAGTACCCTCTGCGGTATACTCACCGACCACTACCAGCGGCTGACCGCCACCATCAACATCCTGTGCATTGATGCCGGTAATATTGTAGGTCGCATCCTTTTCATTCTGGGTGATAACCCATGTGCTGGAACCGGTTGTAGTGGGAACAACCCATTCGCCAAGGAAGTCCTCATAGTCTGCGGATACCGGAGGTACATACTTCACCATGGATTTAGGCGTAGGCACGTAGCTGAGAGACGTGTACTCCTCACCGGAGAGTGCGAGAAGCTCCATGTAATTGAAGTTGAAAGTGTTTTCGGAAATAGTAATCTTTCCAGGAGTAATCACCATGGAATTGTCTTCCTTCAGGACACTGACGGTGAAGATAGGCTGAGGCTCGGTATAGTTAACATTGAGGCCATAGTGGTCGCCGGTGTTGGTATAAGCGTTGGCGGAGAGGGAAACGTTCTGATAGTCGCCCATAGCGCCAAGATTCTTCTCCATGAAGGCGAAGGTTCCGTCAACAAACAGACCGTCAAGCACAACTGTATCCAGACCCAGTATAGGAGCCGTCACATTGTAGGACACACCGGGAACATTCTCGGAAATGGTCCACTTGGCGCCATCAAGAGTCCAGTCGCCAAGGAAGTCGTCATAAGCAGCCTTCTTGTAAGGATTCTCCTTTTCGAAGACCACATATGCAAACTTACCGCTGGCATAACCTTCCTCGGTAAGACCGCTGGCGAATACAAGGTAGGAACCATACTCTGTAGGAGCCACGGCGGAGAAGGAACCGCTCTGGTTGATTGCCTCGTCGTCAATACTTTTACTATACATGGAGAAGTAGTACTGCACGTCGTCGGCAATCTTGAGAGCTTCTTTCCTTGCAAGGGCTACAATGTCCACCTGTTCCAGAGAACCCTCTATAGGATATACGGTAGCGATACCCAATCCGTTGGCATAGTAATCTTCACCGGCAGAGACAGTGTTGAGAATCTCGGAGAAGGTATATCCGTACTGTGAGAATTCACCCTCATAGCTAAGGGTCCAGTTAGGATTGACCTCGAAATTGACTTCCTCGACGGAAGTGGCGATGATGTTGTAGTAAGAGCTTTCAGCAAGATTATACTCCTCATCCAGCTCTACGAAGGCACCGTTGGTGTAACCCTTTACGGTAACATACTTTCCTTCAAAGTCTGCAAGATTGACATTGATGGGATCTGCAACATAGACGCAAGGAATCTGAGGCGATGCAAAGAAGTACTTGCCGCTCTCCTGATCCTTCTGGAGCAGTCCGGTAGAACCGGTATTGATGGAATTGACTTTCTCACCGTAGCCGATATACTGCCAAGGAAGGTCCTTCACTTCTTCGGCCTGAGCGGTTACTTCAAGAGCGGTAGCTTCCACATAGATGACTTTGGTATCCTCAGTGGTCTTCTTTGCGCCGGAGAAGGAAACGATGTCGCCGCGGACAGCGGTGTTGCCATCAAACTTCACATAGATGTATGCGCTGTTCTCGTCAACCACAAGGGCTCCTTCCTTGGAAGAAGCAACGACGACTGCGCTGTTGGCTGCGACCTGGGTGCCATCTGCAAGAAGGCGGAGGGAAGCAATGTCGGTTGCAACGTCGGCAGCAGGCTGCTGAACGACGGTGTAAGCATTGATAAGGTCGCCGTTTGCACGGTCGTTGACGCTCACTACGCCTACGCGGTATGCACCGGTGGCGTTGGCTTCAACCTTGATGAGGAGCTTGTCAGTGTGTGTAGCACGGGTATCAGGAACTACGGAGAGCCATGCGGTGGCCTCGTCGTTGATGTTCACGTTGTACTCCTTGTTGGTGGTAACGGTGAGTTCAATCTCGCCGCCGGCGGAAGTGACCTGTGCGTCAACATCGGCAACGGATTCAATGACACCTTCCTCAAGGGTGATGACCTTGATGTTGGTCTTGCCCTTGTTGTTGTCTGCGAATGCGAATACCTTGCCGGAAACTGCGGTGGGGTTCTCTTCGTCTGCTGCGGGAACGGTAATGAGGACATAACCGGTAGTAGCGTCAACCTTCACGATGGAAGCGGTAAGGCCGGCGGTGGTGGCAAGGACGTCGACGGTGATCTCGTCACCCTCGGAAGCGCCTTCTACCTCGTAAGCGATGGAGATGTTGTCTCCTGCGTTTGCACCCACTGCAGAGGTGTCACCCTCGTAGTTGAACTTAAGGGCGAAAGCCTTTTCCTTGGGGATCTGGACCTCGGTCTCGCCTACAACCAGAACGATGTAGTCGTCGGTGGACTTTTCATCGTCAATGTATGCGGAAGTGAAAGCACTGCCGTCAATTACGCTGAGGCCGATAGGAACCCAAGTTTGACCATTGTCATAGGAAACGATAAGCTTGTGGTCCTGATTGGTACCGAACAGAGGGGTGACACCGTCTTCACCCTTCTCACCCTGGGCACCGGCTTCACCCTGGTCACCCTTGTCGCCCTTGTCGCCCTTTGCGGTAACGGGAACCTTGTTTCCATCTCCGTCAAGGAGCCACTGGCCGTTAACGGTCCAATAGTAGATGCCGTCTTCGTCAAGTGCGATGCTTACTTCGGGCTGGGTGCCGGCATCGCCCTGCTCACCTTTTTCGCCCTGAACGCCCTGTTCACCCTGGGCGCCGGTGTCTCCCTTGTCACCCTTTGCGCCGTCCTTGATGGTGGCGGTGGTGCCGTCGGAGAAAGTAATGGTGTACTGGCCGGAACCCTCGATGATGGAAGTCACCGTGAGTTTCTTCTCCAATGCGTTCACAAGGTTCTGCAAACTGGGAACCGTGTTCTCATTGATTTCCTTTACGGCCTTTTCCAGAGCTGTTACGCGGTCGCCGAGGTTGTCAATCTGCCCCTGGAGGTTCTTGACGTCGGATTCCTTTGCACAGCCCGCTGCAAGCAGTGCAACAGCAGCTGCAAACAGAACAGTCCAAATGGATTTTCTCATAGTACTAATTATTAAAGGTTAAAAATTATTGTCGTCAAAACTTATATGTAAGCTGGGCAAGGATGGAATTGCCAATCTGCGGATTGCCGCCCACATAGGCAAAGTCCAGTCCTATCCCAAAAAATCTTATGCCAGCTCCTGCGGAAAAGTGCGAGGGAACAACCGCTCCCTGCGAGGCGTAGTGGTATCCGGCCCTAAGGGAGAAAAACTTCAGGAATCCCGCCCTGAGGCCCGCGGATACGCCAAACTTGCCGCTGAACCAATAATCTCCGTCAACCGCAGCGCCCAGATTCACCGGGCCAAGGTTGGTGGAATAATCCACAGCCAGGCGGGCCGACGCGGGAAGCGGCGACACACTGCCACTCTCCGACTTTACTCCGCCGCCCACATTGGCAACGCCGGCGGCAACGTCAAGTCCTCCCTTATGCATCTGCAGCATGGCGGTGAAGGCCGTGGCGGATACCTTGTAGTCCGGGAGAATAGCCTGCTGGGCAAACTTAACGCTTACACCCGCGCTGAGCCAGGAGTTGAAGGCAACACCGGCGCCTGCCGCAACCATAATGTCGGAAGGAGCATACGTGCCGTAGGAACCTCCAAAATCTCTGGAAGGCCTTGCCTGATAAACGGCGGCAACGTTGATACCCACTCTTTTGCCAAGTCCAAGGGATACGCCCATTCCAAAATTGTTGCTCCTGGTATTGACGGAGGCGGGAGCCCAGCTGCCATAGGAAAGTCCGGCAGAGAGTTTCTTTACCGCAAGCGGGAGCACCGCAGGATTGGAAAGAGAGGCAAAGGCCGACGTTGCGGACGTGGATGCACTTCCTGCACCAGCCATACCTTCCTGGACAGCGTCCCTGGTATAAGAGAGAAGTTCCATGGCCTCGTTGGCGGGGATAGCGTCCTGGGCAAAGGCATCGGCCCCTGCAAGAACGGCCGCGGCCGCTAATATGTATAACCCTTTTCTCATCTCTTGACTATGGTATTGGTGTAAACTTTGTCCTTATAGCTAACTTCCAGAGTGTATATTCCGGGGGCCAGAGCGGAAAGATCCAGCTCTATGGGAGCCTCGGCGGAATAAACGCCCGAAGTCTGGTAAACCACCACTCCGGAAGAGGAAATTACGCGGATGTAAGTCCTGGAAGGCTCCACACCGGGGATAACTGTAATGCTTCCGCCCTTGGTGATTGTGGAACCGGAGATGGTAACCTCTCCTTCTTCCTCCGGACGGACCAGTACGGTAAACGTGGCCGATGCCGATGCTCCGTCGCCGTCCGTGCCGCTTACGCTCACCTTGCAGATGCCGTTGCCGGTTGCGGTTATAGTGGCAACGTCTTCATCAATGGCAACTGCCGCTACGCTGTTGTCCGTAGAGTTGATCCTGTAATCCAAAGTCTCCCCGTCCTCGTCGGAAATGTACTCAGCAAGATTAATCTGCACCGTCTGTCCCTTTGCCGTAAGGTTCACAAGCGGAATGTCCTTTACAAAGGCAGGGGCGACATTTTCCATCACGGTGTAGGTAAAACTTATGGCGGAGGTTGCTCCCACCTCGTCAGTCACGATAATGGTGGCCTGAACGGGTTCGTAGGAGTACACAAGAGGGCACATAAGGCGGAAATGCTGAGTATAAACGGAGCCCTTTTCAGTCTCCAGGGAAGCACGTCCCTTGGTGGAGAAGGAAACCGTTATGTCGTCACCGTCGGGGTCAGAGAACATTACTGGAAGGTCCACTGTCTGATAGTGGCGGAACACCAGCTGAGCCTTGTAGTCAGGCATGTCAATGACAGGCTTGCTGTTGGCGTTGGTCTTAATCTGCTTGATGGAAGAGAGCTCGGAGAATTCTCTGTTGTAGCTGTATGCCACCACCGCAGTGTAGTAGGAAGTCTCGGGCTCCAGTCCCATCAGCTGGATGGAAATGGGAGCGCCTTCCACATCCTGGGAGGAGGCTATCCTGGAATTGGTCACGATACTCTTTCCGGGATTTTCCAGGTTTACTGCAATAAGATCGTTCCTGGACTTGGAAGCCAGAACCATGTAGGCGTAGCCGTTGGTGGCCTTGAAGTCAAACTTGAGGCTGTGGCCCACGGGAGTGACTGTGTAGTCACTGATGGCGTTGGGAGCCTCGCTCTGCTCGTTCACATGGAAGGAACCGGTAGCATCCACCAGGGGGCCGATGGGATAGTTCCCGGTAGAAGCGGCGATGGGCTTTGCTCCCTCAAGGAGCCTTACCCTGAGTTCCTCTGCGGTGAAGTTCTTGCCGCCGAACTGGGAAACAATGAGCGCCGCGACGCCGGAAACATGGGGACAAGCCATGGAGGTACCGGAATAATTGATATAACCACCGTTAATATACGTGCTGTAAATCTGAACGCCGGGAGCGCAGATGTCCACCCAGTCTCCGTAGTTGGAGAAATATGCCCTGGTGCCGTTCTGGGAAAGGGCTCCTACTGCTATGCAGCCGTCATAGTTTGCCGGAGGGCCGTAGGGGATGTTGTCATTGCCGGCCGCAAAGATGGTAACGCCGCCCTTCATGGGAGAACCCGGGAGCTGGTTGCCGTTGTTGTCGCAGCCTGCATATTTGTTAAAGTAATCTACCGCCTGGGTGAAGGAACGGTCCGGATTGTTGTGGGCACGTTTTGCATACTCAAGCTCATTGCCCTCTACCCTGCCGTTATCGTCAAAGTCGTAATTGTAGCCCCAACTGTTCTGGGAAATAACCGCTCCGCGGTCTGCGGCCTCCTTGAGGGCGGCTGCAAAATCATTTGCACTGTAATCCCTGCCGTCCCTGGTCTCGAAAACCTGAAGGGAGAGGAGCTTGACTCCCCCTTTGCCGGTAAGGGCATTGCCTCCTGCGATACCGTTTACGCCTATGCCGTTGTTGTTGACGGCGGCTATGGTACCGGCTACGTGCGTCCCGTGGGAATGCTGGGTAATTGTAGTGTTGTTATGAAGGTAATTGTAATGCCCTGTAGAAGCCACGTTCCACAGAAGGTCAGGATGGTCAAGCTGGATACCGCCATCTACCACCGCAACGGTGACTGCGGGGTTGCCCCAGGTGTATTTATCCCAAACCTCCTGGCAGTTCACGTCATAGCCGGGATAGGCGGTGTTGTTGACACCCCACATCCTGCTCCAGTAAGGGTCATTGACGTTGACGGCCTTGTTAATTATCTTCCTGCTGGGTTCCACGTTCTTCACGCCGGATACACCCTCCAGGACAGACATGGCCTTGAGAACGGAAATCTCCCGGTTGAAGTTCACCACATACCAGCGGTGAAGCCCTGCGGCACGTGTACGGGGCTCATATTCGCCGGCATCCGGGAACAGTCGCCTCATGCCGGTTATTTCCAGAGACGCCGTCTCCAGCAAAGCCGACTCGGGGGTGGCCTCGTCCAGATATACTATGGCAACTCCGGGAACAAATCCTGCTTCCTGAACTTCAGGAGATGCCTCCGGCTGAGTCCCGACAGTCTCTCCTGTGGAGACTGACGGGACAGCCGTCTGGGGCATTTCCCTGGTACAGGCTATTGCAGCCAAAGCCACCAGGACATACAATATCCTTGAATATAACTTCATCTCTTATCTTGCGTTCAGAGTGTATGCGGGTTCGTATTTAAGGCCCTTCAAGCCAAATGTTTTGGCAGAATTAGCCTTCACAGAAGAACCGGATGCAGACTTGTTGAAAGTGGAGGGAAGGTTCCACTCCGTGAATCCTTGGAAGGTATAGAACTTTTCGTCCTCGCTGTTGTATGCACATACAAGCAAGGCAACAATCACCTCGTCATAGGTGGTTCCGCCGTAAACGGCCTGATACTCGTTACCCGTTACAGTAAAGCCGTTACCGCCAGCGGTGAGGGTTGCACTTGCAAGCATAATGTCTGATTCAGGTCCGCCCATCTCAATGTAATCATCGGAATCCATGGCACAGAAGTAATAGGTATAAGAATCCTTTTCTCCCAGCTTATAGGTGTAGAATTCCATTGCTCCTGTTTCCTCATTGTAGAATGCGGGGACGTTCTGCTGTCCGTCGGCAAAGCCGCTGTTGGAAAGGATGAGTACGCCCTGAGTGGCGTCGCCTTCGGTGATGGTGAGGGTTTCACCGGTGGTGGCGGTCCAGCTGCCAATCCAGCTCTGGAAACTCACGTCGCCGGGCTCGTCGGGGTTGTCAGGGTTATCAGGATTGTCCGGATTGTCCGGATTATCGGGATTGTCGGGATTATCGGGGTAGTCACCGCTCTGGCCGTTGGGGTTGGCCGCCTGGTTTACTACGGTGGTCATGGAGACGTCACCGGCTTTCCAGGTAACATAACCGGAGCGGACCTCCTTGAGAGGGTTGGCGGCAACCGTAACCACAACCTCATTGGTACCCAGCTGTGCGGAAATCCATTCGTCGCTGACGTTGAATTTCACGGTTTCTTCCGTATTCGGGACACCCAGGGTGAAGCTTCCGCCCTTATAATCGACATCGTAGGAAGGTTCCCAGATATACTTGGAGGAACTTCCGAACTGAACTACCTGAACCCTGCGCTCTGCTCCGCCGCTGACGGTCTTGAGGATGGCGTAACGGGTTTCGATGGACTGATTTGCCGTGACTGTTACCACGACCGTATTTCCGTTGACGTTCACCTTGATCCAGGAAGGCTGGATGGCCAAGGTGACCTCTACGGTTTCCTTACTGTTGACTGTGTAAGCCTGGGAACCGCCCTCGCTGGTAAAGGTGAGGGTGGATTTGCTTACCTCCAGGTCAGGTGCGGCCAGATACTCGGATCCAACCTTGCTGGTCTGGGTGCAGGAGGCTAATGCAAGAGCGGCGCAAAAGACCGCAATGATATATTTTTTCATAGGCCTGCTTATTCTACAATTTTAACCATGGTGAAAGGACCGGGGACCTGGTAGTTGCCGGTAGCAGTGGTCCAATCCTGATATGCGCCGGCGGAAGAGCCGTTGGCATCCAGCTGCCAAATAAGCCAGGAGTCGTTGGTATAGTCTTCCCACGCACCGTTACTCTTCCAGGAGATGGTGAATGCTGCAACGGTATTGTCCACGGCACGGCCCTCGAGACCCACGTCAGTGTTCCAGGTGAGGTAGCCTGCCTCGGAATCCCAGGCACAGAGCATGACGGTATTGGAACCGTTTACGCCTATAGCCTGAGTGTTCCAGGTGAGGTAACCCATTGCGCCGTTGTAGCCGATAACGGGCTCAAAGTAGGTAGAGAAGCCCTTTAGCTTGAAGGTCTTGTCCTTGTCCAGCTCCACAAGCTCTACCTGGAAGTTACGGGAACCGCTGTTCCAGGTGAAGGTGTACTTGCCAAGGAAGTCCTTGTAGGAAACAAAGCCCTCGGGGATAATCTTCTTGAACACGATGCCGGAACCGGTGAAGGTACCTGCTGCGTCGTCATAAACAAAGTCGGAGAAGGACACGCCGTTGAAGGTAATGGGGCTGTTGAGATGAATGCCGCCCGCAACCACCATGTAACGTGCACTTACCATCTCAGCGGATTCCGCACCCTTACGGCCGATGGAAATGGTGTGGGACGATGCATCCAGGAAACCTTCCACAAGGCCGCCCTTCACTACGCCCTCGAAAGCGACGATGGCAAGAGCGCTCTCTGCATCGTTCATCTTCTGGAGATAGGTGCTGGGAGCCTCTGAAAGCTTGTCCAGATAGCAGAGATTGTGGGAACGGCGGCCCTTGAGGGTAATCCTTTCGTCCGTAACGTTCATAATCACAAACTCAAAGTCTCCGCCGCGTGCCTGATAGTGGTCGCTGTCGGCCGTGGCATAGTAGTGGAGTACGGAGTTGTAACTGTCAAAGGAAAGCATGGCGCTGTTGTCCTCTGTGAACTTGTACGGGGAGGTAACGCCGTTTGCAGGATCTGACTGGCTGTATGCGGTCACGGTCTGGTCTGTGAAGACAAGGCCGAAGTAGCATGTTGCCTCGGTTGAACCGGGGACATAGGACATGAGCCAGCCGTTGGAAGAATCCTGAAGCAGGGAGCGGACCTTTTCCATGTAAGCTTCCAGACGGACAGACGAGGATTCTGCGAAAACATCATCCTGGTCCTTCTGGCATGCAGTAAGGGAAAGGAGAGCGACTCCTGATAAAACAATTGCAAATTTATTGAATTTCATAATCTAGTCCTCCTTTCTTTTAAATAGCAGTGGTGTGAACGTCAACCCTGCCGGCACTCACATCCTGGAAGCGGCGGAGGATAACGCTCCTGAGGACATCTATATCGATGTTCCAGGAAGCATCCATGTAATCCCTTACCATGTCAATCTTGGACTGGATGAGGGTATTGCCTTCAGGGGCGTTGGGGTTTGACTTGCGGACCTCCGTGGTCTGTGTCTTTGCCGTGGCAAGCTGCTGATCCCACCATGCGGCGGAATGGGTAACGTACTCGGAAAGGAGCTCTGCAAAGTCTTCACCGGGCTCACTCTGGGAGTAAGCGGTGATGTAGCCACGCCCAAGCCAGTAATCATCCGTATCAAAGCATGCGTCGCCCACGTAGGTGGAAGGAGTCACCTGGGTGAAGGCCTCGGAATACTCCTTGGTCTGGTTCAGGATGTGGGTGAACTCATGATGGATGGTCTTGATGTAATATTGATTGAGATGGTCTTCCAGCTCGGCGTCAGTAATTCTGCCGGCGTCGTGCGCAGCGAACACATCTTCCAGATAATTGACGCCGCCCAGCATAATCTTCTTGCCGGCCTCGGCGGTACCAAGGGTGATGGAACCGTTGTTACGGAACTGCCATGTACCGTTGAGGTAGAACATCTTAGGGAAGTATGAGCGGGTGAAGCTAAGGCCTGCAACCTCATCGTAAGTATCTATGCAAAGATACTTCACAAGGTGTGCATATATGACGGCACCCTCTATCTGCGGAGGAACGTTGTAGTAGTTGAAATCGGTCTCGGCCATGGTATAGCGATACCTGAAATCAATGTTGTAGGGCTGGAGGAAGTTTACCTGCAGCCACTGGTCAAAGGAGTTCTTCGTCACGGTGGAATCCTTGATCACACTCTCCGGACGAAGCTGCTCCTGCTGGCAGGAACCTGCAATCAGTGCCGCCAGCACCACAATCAAAGTATATGTGAGTTTTCTTTTCATGGTCATTCCTGTTTACTCGTTAGTTGCAGGGAGCTGCATGGGCTCTAACTTGATAATCTCCGCAGGCTTTTCGGTGGTCCTGGGGTTAGGAGTCATGCCGGCAACGATAACGTCCTGAGGCAGCTGAACTGCACGGCGCTCGTCGTCAACCTTGAGGACATCGTCCAGACGGAAGGGGATGAGGGCGGGGTCGTAGTTGCTGGCACGGTTGGGATCCGGCTGCATGGTGCGGCGCCAGATTTCAATGCCGTAACGCTTTACGTCAAACCAACGGAGACCCATATCCAGGGATTCAAGGCGCTTCATGTTAAGCACGCACTGAATCATGCTCTCCTTGGGACCGCCTTCGGCACCGATGGAGAATCCGGGATTCAGGTGCTTCTTTAGGGTGGAATTGTCCCAGGTGGAATAGGGAATCTGGCTGTAGAAGGAGATGATATCCTCTGCACTGAGATCCTTGGTGAACATGTTGGAACGGACCATGGTACGGATGAAGCTGTTGATATCGGCAGCTGCAAGGTCGTACTGGTTCTTCATTACGTAAGCCTCTGCGCGGGAAAGGAGAACCTCGTCCATGGTGAAGGCGGGAGCGACCACATGTGCATAGCCGATACGGGCCACGGGGTCAGTGTACTCAAACAGGTAAGGGAGCTTCCAGGTTGCGCACTGGTCGATGTTTGCACCGTTGTACCATGCCGGAGGGCAGTACAGCCACTGGCTGGCTGCGGAGAAACCGGTGGTCTCGTTGCCCCACACATTCTTTGCCCAGCTGAGCTCCGTAAATGTAAGGTAGGAGTTGTGGGAGTACTTGCGGATACCATAGAGAATTTGGTAACCGTAAGCGGAATATGCGGTGAGGAGCATCAGGTTGGCGTCGTGCTTGGAACTTACGAAGTCGTTTGACCTCACTTCCCAGTCACGCTCCAGAAGGCTCAGGGCCTGCCAGGAACGAAGCACCTGGTCCGGCTGGGAGCCAAGGCACTTGCCTGCGTTTTCAATAACCTTGTCCCACTTCTCGTAGTAGAGGTAGAAACGGGTTGCGAAAGCGTATGCGGCACGCACGTTAAAGTGATACTTGGGAACGTAGTAGTAAGCTTCGCTGACATACTTGAGGGCAAGTTCAATGTCCTGCTCGATAAGGGCATACACCGTAGCCACGTTATCACGCTCATACTTGGGGTTCAACTGGGTTTCCACGCCCCTCATGTAAGGGATGCCAAGATCCGTGCTTGAGGTAAGGGGGTTGTAGTGCTTTGCGAAAATGTTCACAAGCATGAAGTGGTTGTAGGCACGGCAAAGGAGAGCCTCTGCAAGTTCTGCCTGGAGACCTGCTTTTACTATTGCCTCCTCATCAAGGACGTCGGGAGTGCCGGCAAGATCTTCGATTGCGCGGATGGCCTGGTTGGCATGTGCGATTGCCATGTAGGATCCGCCCCAGAAGTTCTTGGGGGAATCATTGGAAGTCTGCACAACGTCCTGCCAGTTGTAGATTTCGTCTGTGTACCTGTCCGTACCGGGGTTCTCGTCACCGTAGTTGTCCACGTTGTCGGACATGTACTCGCAGAAATACATATAGGTATTGTCCGGATATGCTGCGGTCAGGAGAGCACGGATTTTTGCCACGGTGTTCACCTCCGCACGGTTGTCCGGCATGGTGTCCAGGAATTTGTCGCAGCCTGTTGCCGATGCAATGATGAGGGCTGCACTTGCTATATAAAGTGTCTTATTCATTTTCATACTCTTTCCTCCTAATCTTTAAAGTCCAAGCTTAAGGGTGAAAGTGAACTGCTTGGGCAGGGGAACTGCAACACCGCCGGTGTTGAAGAATTCAGGATCCTGACCGTTTAGTTTGCTGTCTGAATACAGGAGGAACAGGTTGGTTGCCTGGAGCTTGAGGCCCAGGGCACCTATGTGAAGACGCTCCGTGACAGACTTGGGGAAGTCGTAGGACAGGGAGAGTTCCTTGAGACGGATGAAGTCACCCCTGGCGATACGCTCGGTAGAGTAGTTGTATGCGTTGTAACCGTAGGAGAGATATGCACCGCTTGAGGAATAGTCGGTATTCTGCCAGCGGCTGGCGATGACGGGAACGTTGGTGTAAGCCTCGTCACCGGGAACGGTCCAGCGGTTCTTGAATTCCTTGGGCATGGAGTCAAGGTCGTCATAGCTGCTGGAGAAGACGGGATCCAGACGTACCACGTTGCCGAAGGAATAGGTGATGAACACATTCAGCTTGAAGCCCTTCCAGGAGAACATGTTTCCGAAGGAACCCACGTCGGTAGGATCCACGGAACCCTCATAGTAGAGGTTCTTGAGTTCTTCGGGTTCACGGGACTGGAAGTTGATTTTTGAAATGGTGCGGACGCCCTGCTCGTTGATAACGGTAGGGAGACCTTCTTCCGTAAGACCTGCAAACTTCAGGGAGAACAGGGAACGCACGGGGTAATCCTTGAGTGCGAAACCATTGCCTGCGATGAGGTCCATGACCCTGGAGTAGTTGTACAGGTCAGTTATCACATTGTGGGAATGTGAGTAAATGAAGTTGGTGGTCCAGCTGAAGTTACGGGTCTTGATGTTGGTGGTGGACAGGGAGAGTTCCACACCGTCGGAATGCATGGATGCAACGTTACCGAGCTTGGTAACTTCACCGCCTACACCCTGGGTAACGATGGGGCCGATAAGGTCGTAGTTGTTACGGGTGTAAACATCGGCCGCAAAGTTGATCCTGTTGTCCAGGAAACCGGCTTCCACGCTCACGTTGAACTCACGCTTTTTCTCGTAGGTGAGGTCCTCGTTGGCGAGGCTGGAAATCTGGAGGGCGGACTCGATGTCGCTTGCAAAAGGACGCCAGGGGTTCACGGCCTCGATGACAACGAAGGAGTTGGTCACGGAAGGACGGTCACCGGTAAGGGAATAGGATGCCTTGAGGGACAGGTGAGAGATTGCGGGATAAGCACCTTTCATGAAGTCTTCCTCGTGGATGTTCCATGCACCGGAGATGTTCCAGGTAGGGAGCCAGCGTGCGCTGCGGGACTTGCCCAGGTAGTTGGTACCCTCGTAACGGACAGTTCCGTTGACAACGTACTTGCCCTTGTAGGAATAAGTTCCGTTGGCAAAGAATGCGGCGCTGCGGACGTGGGTGTTCTCCAGAGTGTAGTACTGGGTGTTGTCCTCGGAACCCTGCTTGAAGACGTGGTAGTCGTAACGGGCAATCTCACCAAAGTCATACTGCATACCCCAACCGCGGAACCATGTCTTGTGACGGTCCAGGCTGTTGGCCTCGGCACCGGCGAACAGGCTCACGGTGTGGTCTCCGCCGAAGGTGTTGTTGTAGCTTGCGGTAGCACGTACGTCCCAGCTGTTCATGCCGTTGTCCTGACGCTCGTAGATACCACCCACGGGCATTACGGAAACAGGATAGGCATAGGGGTTCTCAGGATCCGTGTAGAGGAACGGGTTGGCGTTACGGATGGCGGAAGTGCTCATCTCCCTGTAGGCGAGGGCCTGGTTGGCGTCGTCAAGGATGTAGTGTTCCTGGGAGGTTGAAGCACGCTTGTAAGCTGCAACACCGCTGATTTCCAGCTCGGGGATGGGCTTGTACTTGAGTTCACCCTGGACACGGAGGTCGGAGACGTTGAGGTCAATGTAGTTCTGCTCCAGTTCGTGAAGGATGTTGAACTTGGAGTAGTTACGGGTATAGAACTCGTTGGGGTCAAGGGCCCTGGAGGTGTTCAGAGCATAGCTGTAAGGGTTGATATCGAAGTCACGCTTTACCTCACCGGAGACGGCGTCCCATTCACTGTTGATGGTACCGGGAGCCCTCTGCTTACGGTAGGAAGCGTTGCCGATAAGGTTCACGCTCAGCTGCTTGGAGATGTGATAAGTGGTATTCAGGTTTGCAGTGTAACGGGAAACCGAGCTCTGCTTTGTCCAACCCGGATCCTGCATCACGGACAGGGAAGCGTAGTAGTTGGCCTTCTCTGTACCGCCGGATGCGGAGACGGAGTGGTTGTGCTGAATGCTGTTGTTGAACAGGATGTCAAACCAGTCGGTGTTACGGTATTCGGCAGCACGCAGGTAAGCGTTCTTTGCAGCCTGGGTGTTCTCCAGACCAAAGCGGCCGTTGGTCTCGTCGTACTGGCTTATGAGCTGGTACATCTTACCGTAGATACCGCTGTTGGAACTGTTTGCAAGTTCTGCATAGTTCAGATAGCCCTTCTGCTGGAGCTCCTGGTAGATTTCCATCTGGTCCTGGGAGTTCATGATGTTGAAGGTGCTGTAGCTGGGCTTCAGACGGTAGGTGTACTCACCGGTATAGGTGATGTGGCTCTGACCTGCCTTACCCTTCTTGGTGGTGACGACGATAACGCCGGCCATTGCACGCGCACCATATATAGAGGTAGCGGAACCGTCCTTGAGGATATCGAAGGACTCGATATCGTCGGAGTTCAGACCTGCGATGGCGGAGGAGATAAGGGTGTTGGCATCACCGGAAGAAAGGTCATCGGCACTCACGTCAACGATGTCTTCCATGATAACGCCGTCCACAACCCACAGAGGCTTGGAGGAACCGTAGATGGAAGTAGCGCCACGGACGCGGATTTTAGGGGCTGTACCAAAGGTACCGGAAACGTTCTGCACGGAAACACCGGCTGCGCGGCCTTCCAGGGAACGGGAAATATCGGTCATACCTGCAATGTTGGATTCCTCTGCCGATATCTTTACGGTGGAACCGGTGTTGAGTCGGCGGTCCACTGTGTACATACCGGTTGCAACGGCTGCATCCAGCACGTTGGCATCCTCTTCCATTGCAATCCTTACATCGGCGGCGACGGGAACCACTGCATCCTTATAACCGAGGTTGGATGCCACCAGGTTCTTTGCACCGCGGGGAACGTTGTTAATCTGGAAATTACCGTCCAGATCGGTAATCGCGTAATACTTAGTATTTCCGTCGATGGTAACCGTAGCTCCCACCAGCGGTTCTCCGTCCACGGAGGAGACCACCGTACCCTTTACCGACTTGGGCTGGGCAAGTGCAATCTCCGCCGTCAGGACACAGAGAATAGCCGCGAGAAAAAACTTGAATTTTTTCATATGCTGATCTTCTTTACTTTACTAAGGACTGTACAGAAACGCTGCGGGGAGCCATTACTGCATTCTCTGCAGAAAGCCTGCTCTCGCGAGCGGGAACCAATGCGCCCTTTGCACTTGCAGACTTGACGGCCTTTACCGTTACTGCGGAAGTGCTCTGGGTCCTGGACATGGTGTTGGGGAGGTCATAACGTCCGCCGTAACCATAGGCCCCGTCAGAATACATCTGCCTGAAGGCAAATCCGTTGAAGGTCTCCCCATCGGCGTCACCGGGGACGAGGGAAGCGTTGTTGCCGGAAATGGTTGCGGTGAAGAGGGTGTAACTGGGATTCCAGGTGACCATTGCATTGTCACCTTCTCCATAGATACCCACAAGACGCTCGTTGATTTCACCGGCCTCGGAGTGAGTCCAGGTGCGGACGGTCTGAGGATGTACGATCAGGGAACCGTTGGATGCAAACTCCGCGGCCACGTCATAGCTGTCGTTGGCAGGACCTATGCCGGAGATGGAATAGCTCTCGTTTGGAACTTTGCTCTTGATGACTATGGGCAGCGACTGCGTTTCGTCGCCAATGTAGTTATCTTCGTCGTCGTACTGATAAACCACTGTGGGAACGTACCAGGTACCGAGCCATGCCTTGAAGGCGGAGGACTCTTCCTGGGCCTTCTCCATGGTATCAGGGAGGACAAGGTCGTCCACGTACGGGTTGCCCTGGCCCTTGTACTGGCCTTCGGCGATGACCCATCTTACGCCAAGCTGGTCAAGTTTGCCGTTCTCGCTCATGCCGGGACGCACGACATAGGTGCCGTCAGGGTACTTGCAGAGGGAGAAGATGTCGGAAGGCTCATCTGCGTAACGGGGATAGTTCACAAAGTGCATTACGGTTCCGGAAGTGGAAGTAGCCTCAAACAGACCGCAGACAACGTCGTAGCAGGTACCGTAGTTGGTGTTGTTCCATTGGCCGACAATCTGCTCGGGCAGGAAGAAGCGGCCGTTTTCGTAACGGGCCACCACAGGCTTGACCTCCTCGCTGTAGAACTTGTCGGTTCCGGGGATACCTTCTACGATATAGCTTTCACCGGGAACATTCTCGGAGATGGTGATAAGGTTGCCACTCAGCATCCAGCCGCCGAGGAACTCCTCGTAAGGAGCACTAACGGTGGGATCTTCGATCTTGTGCTCTACATAAGCATAGTGACCGGTGGCATAACCGCCGTAGCTGATACCCAGGGCGATGATCACATAATCTGTGTCGTAGTCAAGGGACAGGTCGGACTCCGTGAAGGTGTCGCTGTGACGGACTCCGTCAATGACACTCTGGCCCGCACTGGGCAGGTTGCTGTTGTTCCAGGGGGCGACAACGGTCTCTATACCCTTTTCAATGCTCTCTGCATTCTCCAGGAGCATGGCGGTTTCCGCAGTAACGATGCGGTAGTAACCGGATACGCCGGCCTGAGCCACAGTAACGGTTGCGCTGAACTCCTCTGCTGTGACGGTCCAGTTGGCATCCAGGGCCCAAACGGGACCGGCAGTGGTGAACTTGACGTCGCCGCGGGTACCGTACTCGTCACCGTTAAGACGGCCTACCACGATGTAACGGTATTCCTTGGAAGGATCCAGATCCTTGACCTCGAAGCTGAACTCCTTGCCTTCCATGAGATTGGAATCCACACCGTCCGGGAGGGCGATAGCCTCTGCTGCGGAAGTGAGGTCGGTGGTGAAGAAGCCTGCATACTGGAAGTTGTCCAAACCGGTATGGGTAATGGTAAGGGTAGCGCTTTCGGCGGTGATATCGGATGCCTCTACAGTAAATACGCAGTTGTCGTAAGCCTCAGTGAGAGTGGTGAACTTGAGGTCTGCGGGCTTACCGAAGGCTCCGCTTGCGTCGATACCGGAAACGATGTAACGATAGGTAGTCTCTGCATCAAGGCCTTCCGCGGTAACTTCCTGGGCGCCGGTCTTATAGTCGGCTTCCTCGACACCGGCAGCCTGGGCTGCGGCAAGAGTTGCTGCGGAGGTGGTAAGGTCGGAAGTTACGAAACCGAACCAGGTAATGGTCTCGTCAGAGCAGTCGTGATTCACTTTCACGGTAACCTTGTCCTTCTTCACTGCCACCAGGGATGCGGAGAACTGGATTTCCGCAGGGTCAATTTCCGTCTGGAAGCTGCACTCGCCGGGAGTACCGTAAACGGCAGCCACGCCATCCTCGTTGACAAAGACACCGTAAACCACATAGCGGTAGGAGGAGTCGTGGGTGAGGTTTTCAAGCTTCACTACGCTTTCATTGCCGGTAAGGAGGCTGAATCCTTCGGGAAGGACGCCGCCGGGGGCGATGGTAGCGAAGTCTGCGGCTATCAGATTCTCCACAGTGGCTTCTGCGTCAGTGGTGTAGAAGCCTCTGTAGGTAAGATCCTGGTGACCGGGGTTGGTAACGGTAACGTTTGCCGTATGGGCGGTAACGTCAGAAGCTACGGCAGAGAATGTTACGTTGAATTCAAAACTCGTTACGAAATTGAGGGTTCCCGCCTTGCCTCCCGCAGTGGTATAAGCAGAACCGGCAGGGACCAGGGCGAAAGCCACATACCTGTAGGTCACAGCCTCTTCCAGATTGGGAACGGCCACGGTCTGGGTTGTGCCCACATGGACGTCTTCTTCTGCGATACCGGAAGAAACCTTTGCGGAAATGAGGTCGGAAACATCGGTAGTGAGGTCTTTGGTAGCAAAGCCGAACCAAGGCAGGTCTGCGGCACCATCATGACTCACTACGATTTCTGCATACTCTGTCTTGACAGAGCCAGGCGCAACAGTAAAAATTACTTCGGCAGGTTTTTTGCTTGTATCTTCTACCGTCCACCTGCCGTTTGCAGGTTTGGACTCGGTTTCCTTGGAGCAGGAAACGGCGAAAACACCGGCAAAAACCATAAGCGCTGCGCTCACAATTTTCGCGATTTTCATAATATTATTTTTTAGATACATTAAACTCAGTTATAATTTGTAACTAAAACATGCCAAAAACTCACAATTTGTAACGAAACAACTTAGTTACAAACTGCAAATTACGTGGCCTTTAAGCCCCAAAGATAGAAAATAAATAATTAAAAAGCAAGAAGAGCGGCACTTAAAGTGCTGTCAATAGGGAGGTAATACTTGTAAAAAGCATTCTCCCCAAGTTTGGAATATCTGGCTACCAAAGCGTAAATTTCCGGAAGCATATAGGTCATTGACCTGTCCCATTCCGCCTCCGTACAGCGGAGACCGTCACGGCCGAAGGCAAAATCATGGAATTGCCATTTCAGATTCTCAGAAGACAGGAATTTGTCCATATTTTCAAAATTGTCTATGGAAGACAATCTCTCTCCGTACTTGTCGAACATTGCGGAGGCAAAACGCATTGTGGTCGCCTTTTTGGAGCACTGACTGTAGAAGTCTGTAACCCGCGTGCTGTCCATGGGCACAAATATATCCGGCATGATGCCGCCCCCGCCGTAAACCACCCTGCCGCCGCGGGTATGATGGATGTCGGAAGAATCCTGGTGAACGGCCTCCCCGGAGAACACCTCTCCGTCTAAATATCTATTGTAAATATCGTAGTTGTAATCGTTTACGCTGCTGTATGACTTCTGTATGCAGCGTCCGGAAGGAGTGTAATACCTGGCCACGGTAAGACGCACTCCGGAATTGTCCGTAAAGTAAAACGGCTCCTGAACCAGTCCTTTGCCAAAGGATCTGCGTCCCACAATCTTACCCCTGTCGTTGTCCTGAATGGCGCCGGCAAAGATTTCGCTTGCAGAGGCGGAATTCTCCCCTATGAGAACTGTAATGCCCATATCCATAAGGCTTCCGCGGCCATCGGCACGGAAAACCTCGCGCTTACGGTGGAGACCTTCTATATATAATATGGTATCGCCGGCGGCAAGGTAGTCGTTGCAAAGGAGGAGGGCCTGATCCAGATAGCCGCCGGAATTGGCCCGGAGGTCCATCAGAATGTGCTTCATCCCCTGCTCACGGAGGGTCAGGGCGGCCTCGTGGCATTCCTTATAGGTTGTGCGGGAGAATTTGCCAAGACGCAGATAGCCCACGGTGTCATTCACCATAAAGGCGGCATCCACGCAGTGGACGGGGATCTTGCCCCTTGTAATTTCAAAGGGAATCTCCTCCCGGCCGCGCTTGACGGTAATGTTTACCTTGGTTCCGGAGGGGCCTCTCATCTTGCGGACCATGCTGTCCTGAGGGAACCTGACGCCGGCTATCACCTTGCCGTCCACCTTGAGGAGACGGTCTCCGGTCCTGAGGCCGGCCTTTTCCGAAGGGCCGCCTGCTATCACTTCCAGGACCACGGCGGTATCTGAGGGGACATTGAACTGTATGCCGATTCCGTCAAAATTACCGGAGAGCTGCTCCTCGGAGTCGCTTAGTTCCACGGGGGGAAGATATACGGAATGGGGATCAAGGGACGACAGGGCTGCCGAAACGGCCGCTTCCGTAACTTTTTCCGTGTCCAGGGTGTCAACGTAATTCTGCTCCAGAAGGTCAAGAACCAGATTCAGTTTGGCCCACTTGCCGTAGCGGGTGTCCAACAGATGCCGGTTTTCCCTTTGGCGTACCACAAACAGGGTCACCAGGGCTCCGGCAACTATGCCCAGGATAATCTGGGCAATCTGAATCCAGGTACTTTTTTTCATTCCGCCTGCTCTACGCTGATGCCGGCACGCCGCAGAAGGTCTATTCCGTCCGTGAGGCGGTAGGCGTCGCGGTAAACCACGCGCTGAATGCCGGACTGGATTATCAGTTTGGCACACTCCACGCAGGGAGATGCGGTTACGTAAAGGGTTGAACCTGCGGAACTGTTGCCGGATTTGGCCACTTTGGTTATGGCGTTGGCCTCGGCATGGAGGACATAGGGCTTGGTGACACCGTTTTCGTCTTCGCAGACATTCTCAAAGCCGGAAGGGGTGCCGTTGTAGCCGTCGGAGATAATCATCCTGTCCTTTACTATAAGGGCTCCCACCTTCCTGCGTTTGCAGTAGGAGTTCTGCGCCCAGACTTCGGCCATCTGCAGATAACTGTGGTCGAACTTTGCCATTAGTCTCTCTGATAAAGGTAACGCTTGATGCTCTTTTTGGGAGTGCGCTCAAAGTCTTCCGGCATGAGCTCTATCTTCTTGATCTGCGCGTAGTTGGGCAGCTCGTGATTGATTGCGGGGAGAAGGGCCATGATACGCTTTTTGAACTCACTGCGGGGATGGCCGTCCAGTTCTCCCTGATGCCAGTCCGGATAAATGAGTGCGGTAAGGGCGCCTTCGTCCTCAACCACAAGGGAATCCACCACGTAGTTGAAGTTGTTTATGACAGCCTCCAGCTCTTCCGGATAGATGTTCTGGCCGGAAGGACCAAGAACCATGCACTTGGAACGGCCGCGGAGGAACAGGTATCCGTCTTTGTCAATGACACCCATGTCCCCTGTGCGGAACCAGCCGTCCTCCGTAAAGCTCTTGGAAGTGGCATCCTCGTTCTTATAGTAGCCCAGGCACACGTTAGGACCTTTTACCTGAACCTCGCCGGGAATATTTTCAGGATCCGGGGAGTCAATCCTTATCTGCATGTTGAGTGCGGGACGGCCGGCGGAGCCAACCTTCACTTTGTCCCAGTGGGCATAGCCGATGATGGGAGCGCACTCTGTCATTCCATAACCCACGGTGTAATGGAAACCTATCTTGTGAAGGAATTTTTCCACCTCGGGGTTGAATGCCGCACCGCCAAGGATAACTTCCTCGAACTTGCCGCCGAATGCCGTGGTGAGTTCCGTGCAGAAGCGCTTTTCTATGGCCTTGTCCAGCATGGGGATGCGCATCAGATGCTTGTTCTTGTCGATGAGGGGTTTGAGTTTGGTCTTGTAAACCTTCTCTATCACAAGTGGTACGGCGATGATGATGTCCGGATGGATTTCGCCGAAGGCCTGCATGATAATCTTGGGGCTGGGAACGCGGCTCAGGAAATGGACATGCATGCCGATGTTCATCTCAAAGAGGAATTCGAACATCATCCCGTACATGTGGGCCGTAGGGAGCATGGAAACCACGTTCATGCCGGCCTTAAGCATGGGGCAGGCATCATTTGCCGCAAAGTCTATATTGGAATAGAGAGCCCTGTAGGGAATCATCACGCCCTTGGAGAATCCGGAAGTTCCGGAAGTGTAGTTAATGATGGCAAGTTCCTCGGAGGTATCCTCGTGATAATTGAGGTGCTCCTGCTCAAAGTTATTGGGATAACGGCGGCCGAACTCCTCGTTCAGATGATCGCGGATTGCAGCCAGCTCCTCGTTTGCCGCATACAGGAACTTGAAGTTGTTGATCTGTACAACCACGGAAAGGTCCGGCATCTCGTCGGCCGTGAGTCCTTCCCAGATGACATCGTCCACAAACAGCACGCGGGCCTCACTGTGGTTTACCAGATAGTGGATGTTACCGGCTTTGAATTCGTGCAGAATGGGCACGGCAACGGCACCATAAGTGATTGCAGCAAGGAAACTTACGCCCCAGTTTGCCTGGTTGCGGGAGCAAATTGCCACCTTGTCCCCTTTCTTGAGTCCGCACTGCTCAAAGGCAATGTGCAGCTTGGCGATTCTCCGTGCCACATCCCTGTAGGCAAGGGTCATGCCCTGATAGTTTGTAAGAGCCGGGCGGTCCCAGTTCTTTAAAAAACTCTCCTGAAGAATCTTGTTGACAGATCTGAATTCCATATAATTATGGCTTAAGTTTAATATCTTTGGGTTCCCCTCCCTCGAAGGGATATACAATGGTGCGGGCCGATGTCTTCACGACCCAGTATCTGTTGTTTCCATCCCGGACAAGTTCCGGAAGGTCTTTCACGGTTTCCGGGGCCGAAATGCCCTTCCATCCGGCCGGCTTCCTGCCGTCCATCCTGTACCGTTCAAGCGTATTGTCTTTGTGCAGGACCATCACTGTGTATCCGCCGTCTTCCGGGAAGTCGTACAGGTCCGGACCCAGGAGGATTTCCTTGCCCAGGGAAGGCTGGGAGAAGTTGCCCACCCATCGGCCCAGGCGGTCCAGGATGTAGAGCTTGCTGCCGGAGGCAAACAGGAACTGGATTTTTCCGTTCCTCAGATAGTCTATGTTCTTTACGCGGCCGCAAAGGGGCTTGCCGAAGGGGATGCCCCACAGGCCTTTGCCGTTTTCGTCGTTAAGGCAGAGGGCAAGGGCCGAGTTCTGATAAAACATGTTTGTCTTGCCGGTGGCGCAGTTGGTAACCGGGAAGGGGCCGGAAGGGACAACCACGGTGGTATCCCTTTGAGCGACAAGCACCACCTTGTTGCCCTTCAGGGGATGTTTTTCCGCCCGGACGGAGATGGCAGGATACTCTTCGTGCAAATCCAGGCTCACGAAAGCGGGAGCGAAACCTGCACCCTTGGCAAAAGAGGCAAGGGCATCCGTAATGCCGGGAGCGAAGATACCCTTCACGCGCTGCGGAGCGTCCGTAAGGGACAGATAGGCCACGTAACCCTGAGGCACTTCCACGGACGAATCCGCCAGCCTTGACTTGAGGTTGTAATCCAGAAAGCCTTTGTCCGCATATACCTCTACGGAAGTGGCGTCGCCAAAAACAGTCCAGCCACCGCCTATGGAAGCACAGACGCTGTCGGCAAGCGCGAACCTTTCTCCCAGGACCTCTGCCAGGAACCCTGGATGGGGATTGGCAGCCGGGGCGGACGGTTTTGAAACTTTGTCTCCACGAAGGAGGAGGACTTCACGAAGGACGCCGTCATCCATACGGAATGCAGTCCTTGCAAGTTCCCTGGGGAGGAAAGCGCGGAGCCACTCCTGCGCGGAACCGGACTTCCCGGACTTTATTTCCCCTACCGGGACCGAATAGGCATATTCTGCAAAGAAGGGCAGGACCTCCGGGAACTGTGCCTGCGAAGCCGGCTGTCCGGAATGTCTGTAGAAGTAACTTCCGGAGTCTTCTGCGGGAAGAGCCACACCCTCCAGGACTATATTCCTGGAATCCATTTCCTCAAGCACATAGGCGCTCCAGGGCGTAAGGGCACGAACCGCGGATACCTCACGCCTGAGTTCCGGGGAGAAATACTGCTGCATGAGCCTTGGAGCGGAACTGTGGCAAACAAAAAACACGGCGCTTCCGGAGACCCTGTCTGCCAGGGGGCCGATGCTTCCTAGTACAGACGCTCCCTCTTCCAGATGCCTTACGGAAGAGTTCACAAAGGTCATGGAACGGGATGCAAGGAGGAAATTCTCCGACACAGCCGTATTGAGACCGGCTTTTTTTGCTTCCTTTATGTACGATGCAAGCTTTGCGGAATCCAGTTTGGCCGTTGACGTCACCACAAGGGGAACAAGGGTGCCGCTGTTGTGGAGAGATACGGCCATGCGGTTGCCGGAAACGGCGGAAAGGTATTCCATGAGTTCCGGGTTGCCCTGGGCTAGAACCGCCGAGATGATTCCGGTGGAATCTGCCACCACATTGCGGGCATGGCGGGACCCGTCCAGAACCAGCACGGCCGATGCATCCGAAGGCACGGCCCTGAGTACGTCCCAGGAAACTGAAACCTTCTGACGCTTGTCTCCGGCAGGGACGTCTCCGTAGAGTTTCCACAGAGAAATCGCTATCCCCGCAAGGAGCAATGCGACAGCCGCAACCGCGTATATGGTATATTTTTTACCCATAGCCTGCAAAGGTAAGCATTTTTATGGAAAAAGAGTATATTATTTTGCGTAGGCGGGGAGAGTATGGCGGCCCCGGGCCTTGAGCCATCCTATCAGAAGTTCCGGACGGTCTGTCTGGAACATGGAAACGCCCTTGTCCAGGTACTGCTGATACACCTGACCGGGGTCTTCCAGCTCGAAGGCGGCGTCGTCGTCGTTTCCGGGACCTCCGCAAAGGGAAGACCAGATGGTGTTCACCCATGCCTTGGAGCCCTGAGCTATCACGGTTTCGCAGGCGCTGTCAAAAGCCTGGCCGTTGCCTTTACTCCAGCAGATTTCGTATGCGGGAGGAACCTCGCCCGCCTCCAGATAGGAGTTCAGAAGGGCACATTCCTTATCATTCTTTACATTGATGATGGGCATGTACATCATGTTGTGGCCATACTGGGAAAGCTTTTCCTTCACAGTTTCCAGAGAGCGGCCGCTCTTGATGAGTACCTGGTCCGTCACGCCCAGTTCTTCCGTAAGGGCAAGCACCTGGTCATAGTAGTCATAACCCTTGTCTATATTGACGCAGATGCGGTCTTTGGTGCACAGGAGGGCTTCACGCAGGGTGGGAACGCGGAGGGAATCCGTGGCGACGCCGTGGCCCCTCTTCAGCTTGAGACTCTTTATTTCTTCCAGGGTAAGGTCCTTGATCTTGGGGCTCTTGCCTTCCACACCGCGGAATACTTTGCTGAAGTTGGTGGTACGGAGGACGTCGCCGTCGTGACAGAGGATAAGGACGGAATCGGCAGTCATGTGGATATCAATTTCCACTATATCGGCCCCCATGCGGATGACGCTCTCTATGGCGGGGATGGAATTTTCCGGGTAGTTTCTCCAGTCACCGCGGTGGCATGCAACGGTTACATATCGGGATGCGGGGTCGTTGATCTGGGCGGCGATGGCTTCTGCCCTGTTTGCAAACTTGGGAGCGGGCTGGGAACATGCCACAAGGGCAAGTGCTGCGGAAAGGAAAAGGATTAGTTTTTTCATGGCTTTATATGGTCAAATCGGGATAATTCCCACAAACTTAGTAAAAAATCCGGGAAATTGTATTAAATTTGTTCACTGATGGCAGTTATAGGCATATTTGACTCCGGAAGCGGAGGCCTTTCCGTCTATAGGGAGATCGTAAAGGTCCTTCCCCGGGAAAGTTATGTCTATTTTGCAGACAACGCCTTCTGCCCGTACGGGGAAAAATTGGCCTCATTCATAAGCGAAAGGGCCCACGCCATTACGGATTTCCTCCTTTCCAAGGGGGCCGATGTAATAGTCCTCGCCTGCAACACCGCAACCGCGGCCGCAATCGCAGACCTTCGACGGGATTATCCGGGCGTGCCATTTGTGGGAATGGAACCGGCCGTAAAGCCGGCGGCCCTGGGAACCCGCAGCGGAGTGATAGGAGTACTTGCAACGGCGGGTACGCTCAAGGGCTCCAAATACCTTTCCACCAGAGGTTTATACGAGGACAACGTAAAGATTGAGGAACACGTGGGGGAAGGCTTTGTGGAGCTGGTGGAAAAAGGCATCCTGGAAGGTCCGGAGGCGGAAAAGACAGTCAGGGCCTCGCTGGAGCCGCTGCTGCGCAGGAACGCGGACACCATTGTCCTGGGCTGCACCCACTACCCCTTCCTGAGGGGCACCATAGAAAAGATTGCGGGAGATGGAGTCCGCGTAATAGACCCGGCCCCCGCCGTGGCAAGGCAGACTGTGAAGGTGCTGCAGGAAAGCGGGAAACAGACCGGACAGGGAGTTTTTTCAATTGAACTGTGCTCTTCCGGAAGTCCGGAATCACTGAACAGAATTTTTGCATTGTTATGACAAGACGCCTTACCGCAATTATCGCAGGCATACTTTTGGGCATACTCCCCGCTGCGGGGCAGGTCCTTACCGGCCTGGAAGTACTGGAACTGTTTGGTTTTGAAGAGCTTCAGGGAAAACGAGTGGGACTTGTAACCAACCCCAGCGGCGTGGATAGGAATTTCCGTTCTACAATAGACATACTCCACGAGGCGCCGGGCGTCAATCTGGTGGCGCTCTTCGGCCCGGAGCACGGAGTCCGCGGAGACGCCTACGCAGGTGACAAAGTAACCGGCAGCACGGACCCCCGGACAGGCCTTCCCGTATATTCCCTTTACGGAGAAACCCGCGAGCCCACCCCGGAAATGCTCCAGGGTATAGACGTGATGGTATATGACATCCAGGACGTGGGAGTAAGATGCTATACTTTCATTTCCACCCTCGGCCTGGTCATGCGCGCATGTGCCAGGGCGGACATAGAAGTGATGGTGCTGGACCGTCCCAATCCACTGGGAGGCAACAAGATAGAAGGTCCCTGCGTGGAACCAGGCTTCCATTCGTTCGTGAGCCAGTACCGCATACCGTTTGTTTACGGGCTCACCGTCGGGGAACTTGCGGCCCTCATAAACGAGGAAGGCCTCAACTGCGGCCAGAAGGGGGACCAGCCGCATCTGAAATGCCGCCTGAGCGTAATCCCCATGCACGGTTGGAAAAGGGATATGCTTTATGCCGATACCGGGCTCCCCTGGATACTCCCCTCGCCCAACATCCCCTCCGTACACAGCGCAGTCTGCTACCCGGCAAGCGGGATAGGCGGGGAATTCGGCCACCTGAACATAGGCGTAGGATACACCATTCCGTTCCAGACCTTTGCCAACACCTGGATTGATGCCGATGCCCTTAAGGAAAAGCTGGACAGCTACAACATCCCCGGCACCGTTTTCAGGACCATCCACTACAAGCCCATGGCCGGAGCCAAGGAAGGCGTGCTTCTGCATGGGGTGGAGTTCGGGTTCAACGACTACGACGCCGCTACCCTGAGCCTCACCCAGTTCTACGTGGTGCAGGCGGTGCAGGAGCTTTACCCCGACCATAATCCCTTCCCCATGACCAAAACCAGGATGTTTGACATTGTTTGTGGCACGGATTATGTCAGGGAGACTTTTGCCAAGCGCCTTAAAGTAGAAGACATCCTGGAATTCTGGAATAAGGACGCAGAGAATTTCAGGGAAATTTCCAAAAAGTATTACATATATCAATAAAGGTTATGAGAAGATTTACACTGGCCGCAGCGGCCGCGGCACTTGCCTTGTCGCTGGTTTCAGCCTCAGCAGTATCGGCCCAGACCCGTAACAGCAGCGGTTCATCCACCAGGAGTTCAAGCTCTTCGGCAACAAGAAGCTCCAGCTCCGCTACCAGGAGCTCTTCCAGTGCATCACAGGATAACAGACGTAGCAGCAACTCCGCTACCAGAAGCAGCAGCTCCAGCTCTGCAACCAGGAGTTCCAGCTCTGCGACCAGAAGTTCTTCAGGCTCTGCAACCAGGAGTTCTTCAAGCTCTGCGACCAGAAGTTCTTCAAGCTCTGCAACCAGGAGTTCGAGCTCTGCGACCAGAAGTTCTTCAGGCTCTTCTGCCACAAGGAGCAGTTCTGCCAGTTCTGCCGGTTCTACCGCTTCCGGTTCTGCGGCGAGGGAGTCAGCATCGGCACAGCAGAGGAGTACGGCAGGGGCTGCAAGGGCCACCAACATTTCCAGAAGCGGCCTCAGCGCAACGCCCCAGGAGAACAAACAGGACGCCAACGGCGGAAACAGCGGAGCATATCGCGATGAAAGCTACAACTATCGCTACAGCAACGACTTCCGCCTGGACGACCACCACAACCTCCAGCGCATACCTCCCCGCCACCGCGACCCCATGCCCTGGGACCGTCCCGGCCACTTCTGGGGAGACCATCCTCACTACTACGGCTACCGCATCCACAGCATTCCTCCGCACTGGCGCAGGATAAGCCACTGGGGCATTACCTATTACTACTACAACGGCATCTACTACCGCCCCTTCGGCACTTCCTACGTGGTTTGCAGGCCTCCGTTCGGCACTCCCCTGGAGGCGGCCATCGACAGGGCTTTCCTCAGGGCCGTGACTTTTGCCTACTACTGCGACACCTACAGGACCTACAATGCGGTGTTTGACTACTACAACTCCATCGCAAGGCAGAACCTCCAGATTGCTCAGCAGAACGCACGCAACGCCGCCCGTTACAGCAGCTACGCGCTCAATTCCGGCAGAGCCCTCACCGCATACGAGCTGGCCAACAGGCTGGGACTGGTACAGAGCTACGCCTACGCAGGCTCCGAGTACTTCTACCAGGACGGCGTGTTCTACACCATAAGCCCTTCCGGAGCATACTCCACCATCATACCTCCCGCCGGAGCCCTGGTGGTTTCCCTGCCCGACGACTATGAGATTATAGTGATGAACGGCATAGAGTACTATCTGGTGGACAACACCGTTTACCGCACCACGGTATTCGAGGGGCAGCCTTACCTTGAGGTGCTGGGTCAGATGTATGGTTCCCTGTACAACCAGTACAATATTTACAGATGACGGACATAGACAAGTTCGTACACGATCAGCTCTCGGTCTGGCCGCAGGTTGCGGCCAGATACCGTGAGCTTAAGCATTTAAGTCCGGGCAGCATCCCTTTCGGAAGCCTGCCCGAATCCGGCCCCTGTCCGCTTTGCCGGGAAAACCACATGCCCATGCAGCACACCCTCCCCTTTGAGGGACGCAAGGGCCGTAAGTACGACATCCTGGTAAACCGCGACCCGGTTTTTCTGAATCACCTTGTCATAGCAAGGGACATCCACTCCCCCCAGACCATCTGGCACCGCTTCCCGGACATGCTGGACCTGGCAGAGCAGCTTCCGAATTACGTGGTTTATTACAGTTCCCCCGCCGGAACCAGCGTTCCGGGCCACGCCCATTTCCATGCCTGGCCCAAGGGTTACATTCCCATGGAAAGGACGGCGGACAATCTGTTCAGAAGCCCCTCCCTACCCTCGCAACTGGAGCTTGTGCTCACAGTCAGGGACGCGCGCATGTACCACTACAACAGTTCCGCGGAAGGGGTTTTCATGCTGCGGGCCCAGACTTCAAAATCCCTGGCAAAGGCCTTCTACCGCCTCCTGGACTGCCTGAACCTGTTTGCAGAGCAGCAGGAACCCGGGTTCTACACTCTCGCCTACTGCACGGAAGGAGAATACAGGGCCGTGGTAAAGGTGGAAGGAGACCAGAAGACGCTCCTCTGGAGACTTGTCCGCACCCAGCCCCGGCTGGAGGTTTGCATAGCCTCCGGAGAGGAGATTGTCTTTGAGGTGATATCGGACGGTGCCGGTCCGCAAAAAGTATCCTACAGGGAAGGGAGGATAGACTACGGCGGAGTCCTGTACGACAACCTTGTCTTTGAAGCCAAGACCATATCCACCCTTTTTGCAGAACCTTCGTTTATAATATATAAGGACGGGGAGACGCTCCAATATGCCGGTTCCCTGAGTTTTGTAGTAAGCGACGGCCGGGTGCAGGCCATCAACGTGATTGGACTGGAAGACTACCTGGTGGGCGTCCTTGGCCCCCTGAACACCGGATGCGAGGATGCCATTGAGGCAAGGAGGAAGGTTTTGGCCGATTCCCCCCAGCCCTACCGCGGCCTGCTGGCCGGGATAGACGACACCGCCGCCAGAATTGCCGTGGATGCCACCTGGGGACAGGTTTAGCGTAAAAGTAAATTTGCGGAATTCAAAATGGCTTCGTACCTTTGCGGGTTAAAGGTTTAAAATAAAAATACACAGTATATGACTATCAATCTTTTACAAGCAGACACTTTGGCCGTTCAGTCCCTGGCGGCACAGCAGCCGCAGGAAATGTCCCAGAGCCTTTGGTCCATGTTCCTGATGGGCGGGCCCCTGATGTGGGTGCTCCTGGCACTGTCCGTGCTGGCCATCTACCTTATCGGCCGCAAGTGGTGGGTTATAAACAACGCCTCCAAGATTGACCCCTCCTTCATGAAAGACATCCGTGACTACATGCAGGACGGAAAGGTAAAGAGTGCCCTCACGCTGTGCTCCAAATACGACAACCCCGTTGCCCGCATGGTGGAGACCGGCATCCGCAGGAAGGACAGGCCCGCCTCTGACATCCAGGGAGCCATAGAGAACATCGGCAATGTGGAAGTCGCCCGTCTGGAAAAGGGTCTGCCGCTTCTGGCAACCATCGCCGGCGGCGCTCCCATGATTGGTTTCCTTGGAACCGTCACCGGTATGGTAAAGGCCTTTTTCAACATGTCCAAGGCCGGAAACAATATTGACATCACCCTCCTGAGCGACGGTATCTACACCGCGATGCTCACCACCGTAGGCGGTCTGGTCGTGGGTATCATCGCATACTTCGGCTACAACTGGCTCACCTCCAAAGTGGGCGACCTGGTGTACAAGATGGAAAGTTCCACCATGGAGTTCCTGGACATCGTGATAAACGAACCCGAAGAAAAGGAGTAAGCCCATGGCACTCAAGAGAAACACCAAGGTAGAGTCAGGATTTGCGGTGTCCTCCATGACGGACATCGTGTTCCTGCTTCTGATCTTCTTCCTGGTGACATCCACGCTCATCAACCCCAACGCGCTCAAGCTCCTGCTTCCAAAGAGCACCGGACAGGTAAGCGCCAAGGCCAGTGTGAGCGTGAGCATCAAGGACTGGGGAGACGACACCTACACCTATCACGTGAACGGCAGCCAGGATCCCGTCTCCTACGAAGAGGTGGAAGACCAGCTCATAGGCCTTCTGGCCTCGGAGGAAGATCCCACGTTCTCCATCTACTCGGACCAGAGCGTCCCCGTTGGAGAGGTGGTGCAGATTATGAACATTGCCAAGCGTAACCACTACAAGGTCATACTTGCAACACAGCCCGAATAATGGAACAGTACCAGCGTACAAGGGAAAAGAGGGAAAGGAACTCTATAGTGACGGGAATCACCGCCACGCTCCTTGCGCACGCCCTTGTCCTGGTGTTTTTCCTCACAAGCGGGTTCACCTACCTGGACCCCCCGCCGCCGGAAAGGACATCGCTCCTGATAGAATTTGAGGAAGACCCTCCTCAGGAGAAGATCAGGCTGGAAAGAAGCAACAGCGGCACCCAGCCCCAGGCCAGGGAAATAGACCCGGAACGGGAGGTGGAGCTGGTCCAGAAGTCGGAATCCCCCCACGTGGACAATCTGCCCAACGTGACGCCCGCCACCAGGCCGGACCCGCACGGAGACGTGGACGTCCCCACCCCGGAGCCGGAGAAAGAGCCGGAACTGGACCCCAGGGCCTCCTTCCCCGGAATGGCCCAAAAGGACAACAATGCAACAACGCCCCACACGGCCGCCGACCAGGCGTCTCCTTCCTTCAAAGCCGGCCAGGCCGAGGGCAACGTTACCAAAGGCAAGACCGACGGCGCTCCCAACGCACATGTCCAGGGGAGAAGCGTAATCGGCAAACTTCCCCATCCGGCCTACAACAGCCAGGTTGCCGGAACAGTGGTTGTCACAATCAAGGTGGACCAGTACGGAAACGTAGTGGAAGCCGTTCCCGGAGCGGAAGGAACCACGGTGACTGACAAGTCACTCTGGACAGCGGCAAGGAATGCCGCCATGAAAGCGCACTTTAATATGGCCGCAGATGCCCCGGCCTTACAGACGGGCACCATAACCTATATATTCAAACTCAAGTAAAGCGACGTGACGTCGCAGATTTTTATGGAAAATTCTAAGAAAGGTACCAGACAGCGTATCGCAAGGAAGCCCGGCGAGAGCCGCGCTGAAAAAATTGATTACTCCACTTCCCGCAGCTACTCCTCCGGAGAACGCAAATCCTTCGGAGAGAAGAAATCCTTCGGAGAGAAGAAGTCTTTCGGAGACAAAAAGTCCTTCGGAGACAAGAAGTCCTTTGGAGACAAGAAGTCCTTTGGAGACAAGAAATCTTTCGGAAAACCTTACGGAGAGAAGAAGACTTTCAAACGCAGACCGGCCGACGACGGCATGAAGGCCATGCTCAGCCGCAAACCGCAGGTGAGCGGCAGGAGCATATCGGCATATAGCGACAACGACCAGGCAAAAAGCGGAATCCAGGAGGTCGTGCGCCTCAACAAATTCATAGCCAACTCCGGCGTATGCTCCCGCAGGGAGGCCGACACTCTGATCCAGAGCGGCGTAGTTACCGTGAACGGAGAGGTTGTGACCGAACTTGGCGTAAAGGTGAATATCCTCAAGGACGACATCCGCTTCAACGGCCAGCGTCTCAAAGGTGAGGAGAAGGTTTACATCCTTATGAACAAGCCCAAGGGCTACGTTACCACCGCAGGCGACCCCCATGCGGAAAAGACCGTGATGGACCTCCTGAAGGGCTGCCCCACAAGGGTTTTCCCGGTAGGACGCCTGGACAAGAACACTACCGGCGTACTTATGTTCACCAATGACGGAGAGATGGCCGAAAAGCTCACCCACCCGTCCTACAACAAGAAGAAGATTTATCAGGTTGTGCTGGACGCTCCCCTCACGGAGGAGGACAAGGCCAAAATACTTGCCGGAATCGAACTCAGCGACGGAGTAACCGCAGCTGACGAACTGGAGTACATCGACGCTCACGACCACCGTCAGCTGGGCATTGAGATCCACTCCGGGAAGAACCGCATCGTAAGGCGTATGTTCGAGTCCCTGGGTTACGAGGTCCGTGCTCTTGACCGCGTTTATTTTGCAGGTCTCACAAAGAAGGGCCTCAAGAAGAGCGACTGGCGTTATCTCACTGAGGGTGAGGTCAATATCCTCAAAATGGGAGCTTACGTATAATGGCACACAGGGCAGGTTTTGTAAATATCATCGGCAATCCGAATGTGGGTAAATCCACGCTCATGAACGCCCTGGTGGGAGAGAAGCTCTCCATAGTTACGGCAAAGGCACAGACAACCCGCCACCGTATCATGGGCATAGTGAGCGGAGAGGACTTCCAGATTGTCTATTCAGACACTCCCGGCATCCTGAAGCCCAATTACAGGCTTCAGGAAAACATGCTTGCCTTTGTGGATACCGCAATAGGCGACGCCGATATCATCCTCTACGTCACGGACACCGTGGAAAAAGGGGACAAGAACGACGCCTACGTGCAGAAGCTCTCCAAGTTGGAGTGCCCCGTGGTTGTGGTCATAAACAAGATTGACATTTCCTCCCAGGAAAAGGTGGTGGAACTGATGGCATGGTGGAAGGAGAAACTGCCGGAGGCGGAGATCATCCCCGTTTCGGCCCGGGAGAAATTCAATCTGGAGAGCGTGCTGGAGGCCGTTTCCAGCCGGCTGCCCGAGGCTCCGGCATGGTTTGACAAAGACCAGTTTACAGACAAGAACCTGCGTTTTTTTGCCTCCGAGATAATCAGGGAAAAGATTTTCCTCAACTATTCCGAGGAGATTCCCTACTCCTGCCAGGTGGAAATTGAAGCTTTCCACGAGGGAGAGGACAGATACGACATAAGCGCCGTCATCTATGTCATGAGGGAATCCCAAAAGGGAATAATCATAGGCAAAAAGGGAGCGATGCTCAAAAAAGTGGGGACCGAGGCCAGGTTGGAGATGGAAGACTTCTTCCAGAAAAAAGTATTTCTTACTACCTTTGTGAAAGTGGATCCGGATTGGCGTGAATCCCGCAAGGAACTGCGCCGCTTCGGTTATGAATTCTAAAAATACAGGGATATGGCAGAAGATTGGGAAGACATTGAAGGACAGGACGAAGAACTTTCTGAAGACGCTGTCGCTTCCGGGAAATTTGAAAAACTCCTGGGCCACGACAGCGGCAAATACAAACTCTCCGGGATGTTCCGCGAGTGGTATCTGGACTATGCGTCCTATACCATTCTGGACAGGGCCGTTCCACACATCGTGGACGGTTTCAAGCCTGTTCAGCGCAGGGTGCTGCACACTATGGGAGAGATGGACGACGGCAGGTACACCAAGGTGGCGAACATCGTGGGCCAGGCCATGCAGTACCATCCCCACGGAGACGCCTCCATCCTGGGAGCGCTGGTAACGCTGGGACAGAAAGGCCTCCTGATTGACTGCCAGGGAAACTGGGGCAACATCCTTACCGGAGACTCCAACGCGGCTCCCAGATACATAGAGGCAAGGCTCTCCAAGTTTGCCAAGGAAGTGGTCTTTGACAAAACCGTAACGCCCTGGATGACCTCCTACGACGGCCGCAACCAGGAGCCCACGGAACTTCCCGTACGCTTCCCCCTGCTGCTTGCTCAGGGAACGGAAGGCATTGCAGCCGGCCTCAGCTCCAAGATACTCCCCCACAACTTCAACGAGCTGCTGGACGCTTCCATCGCCATACTCAAGGGCGAACCTTTTGAGATTCTTCCTGACTTCCCCACCGGAGGCATCGCGGACTGCTCCAAGTACAACAAGGGCAAACGCGGCGGCATGGTAAAGGTGAGGGCGCGCATAAACAAAGTGGACAAATCCACCATCACCATTACCGAAATCCCTTACGGAAAGACCTCCCACGCCATTATAGACAGCATACTGAAGGCAAAGGACAAGAAGAAGATAAACATCAAGAAGATAGAGGACATGACCACCGACAAGGTGGAAATCGTAATTCATCTTCCTGCCGACGTATCTCCGGACAAGACCATCGACGCCCTTTATGCATTCACGGACTGCGAGACCAAGATAAGCCCCAACGCCTGCGTCATCAGGGACAACAAACCTGTGTTCCTCACCGTGGACGAGATTCTGGAGTATGACACTTACCACACCCGTGATATCCTGCAGGCTCAGTTGGAATACAAGCTGGGACAGTTGGAAGACGACTGGCACTACAGTTCCCTGGAGCGTATCTTCTTTGAAAACCGCATCTACAAGGTCCTGGAACAGAACCAGATGAGCTGGGAAGAGCAGCTGCAGGACATCATGAACCAGATGCTCCAGTATCAGGACCTGCTTCACAGGCCCATCGTCATGGAGGACATCAACCGCCTGGTGGAAAAGCCGGTAAGGAAGATCTCCAAGTTTGACACCAAGGCGCTGGACGAAAAGATCTACGCCCTGGAGGACCAGATGGCCCAGGTAAGGGACAACCTTGCCAACATCACCCGCTTCACTATAGACTGGTTCAAGTCCCTCAAGAAAAAATACGGTGCCCAGTGGCCCAGGCTCACGGAAATATCGTCCCTGGAAAGTATTACCGTCACCAAGGTGGTCTCAAACAATGCCAAACTCTATGCAAACCTGGAGGAAGGCTTTGTGGGCATTGGCCTGAAGAAGGACGACGGCGGCCAGTTCATCTCCGAATGCTCCGACCTGTCGGAAATCATCGTCATTGCAAGGGACGGAAAATTCAAGGTCACAAAGGTGAGCGACAAGGCCTTTTTCTGGAAGGACCTCATCTATGTCGGCGTGTTCAACCGCGGTGACGAGCGCACCATCTACAATGTCATCTACCGCGACGGCAACGGCGCCGTGAGCTACGCAAAGCGTTTCAACATCACGTCCGTAACCAGAGACAAGGACTACGACATAACTACCGGAAACCCGGGCAGCACCATACTCTGGTTCACCGTAAACCATAACGGCGAGGCGGAGACCGTAAAAATCGGCCTAAGGCCCAGGAAGGGGCTCAAGAAAAGCTCCCTGGAATGGGATTTCTCCACGCTTGCTATCAAGGGCAGGAGCTCCAGGGGCAATCAGGTGAGCAAATTCCCCATCGCCCGCATCCAGCTCAAATCCAAGGGCGTAACAACCCTGGAGGGCAAGGACATCTGGTACGACCCGGACATCCAGCGCCTGAACGAGGACGGCCGCGGAGAGCATCTTGGCAAGTTCAGCGGAGAAGACCGCGTGCTGGCCATCTTTGCCGACGGCACCTATTACACCACCTCCTACGACCTTGTAAACAAGTACCAGGGAGACGTAATCCGGATAGAGAAGTTTGACAGTTCAAAGATCTGGACAGTACTATACTGGGACAACGGCGCCAAGGCTTTCTACGTGAAGCGTTTCAGCTTTACGGAAAGCAACAACACTCCGGTCCTGTTCATATCGGACACAAAGGGCTCAAAGCTTGTGGACATAAGCTGCGACACCTATCCCCGCATGCTCCTCACTTACGGAAAGAAGTACGAGCACAAGGAGCCGGAGGCCATAGAGGTAGAAGACTTCATTGCAAAGAAAGGCATAGGGGCAAAGGGCAAGAAGTGCTCTCCCCTGGACCTCAAGAGCGTGGAGTTCACGGATCCGCTCAGGTTTGACAATCCCGCCCCGGAAGAAGAAGTTCCCACTGAGGAGCCGGAAGTTTCTTGGGAAGAGGAAGAAGACACCAAGGAAGACGGGGACGGAGAATGGACTCTCTTTTAGATGAGTTCGTCCCGCTCCCGTATATCTTTAAGACGAAGCTGAACGGTGGAAGAACCACGGTAGAAATTCTCCACTATTGAATAACAGACATCGATGGGATTGCCGCTGCGGATGTGGTCAAAGTAATCGGCCATGTTAAATCCGATGGCGGCAATCTGTCTGTATGGCTGGTTCTCCTGCATGAGGTCCAGCTTGAGGTGCACGCCGCCTGCTCCCACTTTGCGCCCGTTCCCGGCGTCATAGACGTCTTCCGTAAGGAAAACCGGGTTGGTGTTGCCGGGGCCGAAGGGCTGGAACTGCTTGAGAATACGGGTGAATTTGGGGGTGATCTGCGAGAAGTTGAGCGTCGCATCCAGTTCCACCACGGGGGTGAGTTCCTCCCTGGTAATATTGCCGGAGACAAAGGAATTCATCCTGCGGCAGAACTCTTCCAGATTCTCTTCCTTCATCGTAAGGCCGGCCGCATACACGTGACCGCCAAAGTTTTCCAGAAGGTCCGCACAGCTTTCTATGGAGGAGTAAAGGTCAAATCCCTGAACGCTGCGGGCGCTTCCGGTTATGAATCCGTTGCTCTTTGTAAGCACTACCGTAGGCTTGTAATAGGCCTCCACCAGCCTTGAAGCCACAATCCCGACAACTCCCTTGTTCCAGGTGGGATTATACACGATGGTAACGTTTTCCGACTCCAGGGCCGTGCCGTTCTGGACCATTTCTATGGCCTCCTGGGTAATTTCCCTGTCGATGGATTTGCGCTCGTTGTTGTTGTCGTTTATCTGCTCGCCGATGCGGATGGCTGTCTTGTCGTCCTGGGCGGTGAGAAGCTCCACTGCCAGGCGGCCGCTTTCCATACGTCCCGCCGCGTTGATGCGGGGGCCGATTTTGAAAACTATGTCGTCTATGGTTATATGGCCGGGCTCCAGCTTGGAGAGGTTTATCATGGCCATGAGGCCGCGGCGGGGATTCTCATTGAGACGCTTGAGCCCGAAGTGGGCCAGGATGCGGTTCTCCCCCGTCATGGACACAAGGTCCGATGCAATGGATACCACCTGGAGGTCCAGCAGCGGTTCCAGGAGGGCGGGGTCCAGTTTGTATCGGCATACATAGCCCTGAACCAGTTTGAAGCCGACTCCGCAGCCGCAGAGGTCGTCGAAGGGATAGTTGCAGTCTTCCCGCTTGGGATCCAGCACCGCGACGGCGGCAGGGATCCTGTCTTCCGGGAGGTGATGGTCGCAGATGATAACGTCTATTCCCTTGGACCTTGCATACTCCACCTTCTCTATGGCCTTGATGCCGCAGTCCAGGGTTATCAGAAGGGAAACGGAGTTGTCGCCGGCCCAGTCAAGGGCTTTGTAGGAGAGGCCGTAGCCTTCGTCATAGCGGTCCGGAATATAGAATTCCACCTTCTGGGTAAACTGCTTCAGGAAGCCGTAAACCTGGGCGACGGCGGTGGTGCCGTCAACGTCATAGTCTCCGTAAACCAGGATTTTTTCTCCGCCCCTTACGGCCTTGTAGAGCCTTTCCACGGCCTTGTCCATGTCCTTCATGAGGAAGGGGTCGTGAAGGTCTTCAAGGCGGGGACGGAAAAATGTACGGGCCTGATCAAAGGTCTCTACACCCCTCTGGACAAGAAGCTGCGCAAGAACCTGGTCTATACCAAGTTCTGCAGAAAGCCGGGAAATCTTCTCCGGATCTCCGGGGCTTTTGAGTGTCCATATTTTCTCCGGGGTGCCCATAGTCTTACAAAACTAATCAAAAATCCCTTCTTTTACAAACAATCTATTATTATTTCGTCCACAATCTGCTGCGGAGTGATACCCTGGGTGTCAAGCGTGATATGGGCTGTTGATTCATAAACCGGGATGCGAAGCGGCAGCAGTTCCCGGGTACGGGAGGCAAGGGGACGGGAAGGGCCGCCGGATGCAATCCTTTCCTCCAGGACATCGGCCGGCGCCTCCAGATAAATGCAAAGGGACTTTTCCTTTACCGCCCGTGCCGATGCCGCATTCTCCAGCGTCCCCCCGCCAAGGGCAAGCACCGCGGCAGCGCCCTCATATTTGGAAAGGGCCCATTTGAGGCAGGCGGCCTCTGCCGTGCGGAAGGCAGGCTCGCCGTCATCGGCAAAGATCTGCGCGATAGTCTTGCCGGCTTTTTTCTCCACCAGGGCGTCCAAATCCAGGAAGGGGCAGCCGAGGGACTGGGCAAGAAGGCTCCCAACCGTGGTCTTGCCGGCGGCCATGAAGCCACATAAGGTTATAAGCATAGGTTTACAGTATATATCCCACCTCTTTGAAGGAATAGAGGCGGTCCGTCCGGGTGTCCATGTCTGTTATTCTGAGGCGTCCGTCCGGCTCAACTCCGCGGATTATGCCGGCGAATTCGCGCTCCTGAAGGTAGTCGTGATAACGGGCAGTCACGCCTTTTTGGAAAAGGAAGCCGGAGTAAGAATGGAAAAGCTGCGCCCTGGAATCTTTTCCAGACAACTTATCCATGTCTTCAGAGAAGACTTCCATGAGGCCGTCCAGGCACTCATGCAGGGAGTGTTCCCGGCCCGTGCAGAGGCACAGCGAGGTTGCATTGGCAAGGCTGGAGAATTCCCTCTGGTTCACGTTTACTCCTACCCCTACCACGGAAGATGCCACCCACTCTCCCACAAGGCGGTTTTCCACAAGGATGCCGCAGATTTTGCCGCGTCCCACATACACGTCATTGGGCCATTTAACAAGGGCATTCACGCCAAGGCTCCGGAGCCAGGAGCCCACCGCGTCGGAAGCGACGTAATTGAGCCAATGCGCCTCCGAGGCCGCCAGCTTCCCCGGCGCGAATTTTAAAACTATGGAAAAAGTAAGGTTCTTCCCGGCCTCAGTGAGCCAGCTGTTGCCCCTCTGTCCCCTTCCCGCCGTCTGCTCCTTTGCCGCAATTACGTCAAGATGCCCCAGAGACGCCAGGTGCTCCAGGGCATAAGTATTGGTGGAATCCACCTTTTCAAGCCAGGTGACGGACACTACAATGCCTTGAGATTACGGGGATTGCAGATATCCTTGGCCTCAGCGGTGTAAAGGTAGTCAAGAAGGTCGGCATAGTGTTCCTCAACCTTGCCGCGGACTATCTTCATGGTAGAGTTCATCATCTTGTTGGCAATGGTGAACTCCTCATCGCAGATGCCGATGGTGGAAGGAAGCCAGCGCTCCGGGAATACGCCCTCGTGCTTGCCGCCTTTCCTGTAGGAGTTGACATCAGCCTGGATGAGGCCAAGCATGTACTTCTTGCCCTGGTCGCTTGCGGGATCCAGGCCCTTGGCCTTGCAGGCTTCTGCCAAGGCTATCTTGTCCGGGACTACCAGGGCTACGCAGAATGGCTTCTGGTTATTGTGGAGGATGCAGGCGCTAATCCATTTGGAGGTTTCGGTGATGTTGTCCTCGAAGCCTTCCGGGGAATACTTTTCGCCGTCGGAAGAGATAAGGAGGCTCTTGAAGCGGCCTACCACATACAGGAATTCGGGGTCCTCGGGGCAGATGTAGCCCATATCGCCGGTGTGCAGCCAGCCGTCCACCACGGTATCGGCAGTAGCCTTGGGATTCTTCCAATAGCCTGCCATGACATTCTCTCCGCGGACGACAATCTCTCCCTTCTCACCGTTGGGGACTTTGTTGCCCTCGGCATCCAGGATGACACAGTCCATGGGTTTGACGATGCGGCCGCTGGAGCCGAAGCGTGCGTGACCCTCGGAGTTGGCGCAGATGATGGGGGTTGCCTCGGTAAGGCCGTAACCCTGGAACATGGGCATGCCTACGGCACAGAAGAACCTCTGGAGTTCGATGTCCAGAAGGGCTCCGCCGCCTACAAAGAACTGCATGCGGCCGCCGAAGCTTTCACGTACCTTGGAGAACACCAGCTTGTCAAACAGGTCCACAAGCGGTTTGCGCCAGAAGGTGCCGCCGGTTCCGCGGTTGTAATATTCCTTGTTGTACTTGATTGCGTTGTTAAGGGCAAAGTAGAAGAGCTTCTCCGTAAAGCCACCCTTTTTCTTGATGCCGTTTTCTATGTTCTTCTTGAAGTTGCGGGCAAGGGCGGGTACGGAAAGCATCACGTGGGGCCGGACCTCGCTGATTGCAATGGGAACGTTCTTGAGGGTTGCAAGGGCGTTTTTGCCGATGGGGACAAAGGCTATGGAGCCGCCGTAGGACATAAGGGTGTACATGCCGGCCACGTGGGCGAAGCAGTGGTCCAGAGGCAGGATGATAAGCAGCACGCCGTGCTCCTTAATGGAGATGACGGAACTTCCCTGCTCCACGTTGGCGGTATAGTTGCGGTGGGTAAGGAGGATGCCCTTAGGGTCTGCCGTGGTTCCGGAGGTATAGGAGATGTTTGCGTAGTCGTCCGGGCCGATGCTCTTGTAACGGGCCACGAATTCATCCTTGTGGGCCTTCATGAACTCGTCACCCATCTTCTGGATTTCGCTCATCCGGATTTCCTTTGCCTGAAGGGTGTCGTAGTCAAAGGCGGTGTCGTCAAAGACGATGACCTTCTCCACGCCGGGGCACTCCGGAAGGATTGCACGAATCTTGGGAAGGTGGTTGCCGGAAACCATAATCCATTTGGACTCCGAGTGGTTGATACGGAATACAAGGTCCTTGCCCTCTCCAAGGTTGACGGAAAGCGGAACGTCCGTAGCGCCTGCATAAAGAGCTCCCAGTTCCGCTATAACCCACATTGCACGGCTCTCGGAAAGGAGGGCTATCTTGTCACCCTTCTTGAGGCCGAGGGACATGAGGCCGGCGCCTATGCGGTAGGCTTCCTCCCTGGTCTGCTTCTGGGTTATTTCTTTCCACTTGCCGTCAACTTTCTCCCGGATATAGGTATGGTCCGGGAATACGGACGAATAATGCTCTACAAAATCAATTATAGTAGTTCTTTCTGCCATGATATGATATTTATTACTGCTGATTCGGGAAAAGGCCGAAGAGTTCGGCGTCTATTTTGTCCGTGATATACTGGAAGTCCTCGGGGGAACTCTCAAACTTGATTTTATCCACGTCAACTATGAGCAGGCGGGACTTGTAGCCTGCAATCCAATCCTCGTAACGCTGATTCAGGCCCGTAATGTAGTCTATGCGGATACTGCGTTCGTATTCCCGGCCGCGTTTCTGGATTTGGGCTATGAGGTTGGGAATCCCGGAGCGGAGGTAAATCATAAGGTCCGGCGGGTTCACCAGGGACATCATGAGGTCAAACAGGTCCGAATAGTTCTCAAAGTCACGGGTGGACATAAGTCCCATTGCGTGGAGGTTGGGGGCAAATATGCGGGCGTCCTCGTAGATGGTACGGTCCTGGATGATAACGTCTTTCTGGCGGGATATCTCCACCACGTCCTGGAAACGCTTGTTAAGGAAATAAATCTGGAGGTTGAACGACCAGCGTTCCATATCCTCGTAAAAATCGGCCAGATAGGGATTGAAGTCCACGGACTCAAACCTGGGGGTCCAGCCATAATGTGCGGCCAGCATCCTGGTGAGCGTGGTTTTTCCACTGCCGATGTTTCCTGCAATAGCTATGTGCATAAATATCTGTTTTTTAAAATAATCCGTAAAGTTCCGCATCTATCCGGTCCGTGATGGCCGAAAAATCCTCCGGGCGGTTAAGGAAGTCCAGAGTGTCCGCTTCCAGGACTATCAGGCGGCCTTTGTAAGAGGCTATCCACTCTTCGTAACGCTGGTTCAGGCCGGAGAGGTACTCGATGGAAATGGACTGCTCGTAATCCCTGCCGCGCTTTTGGATCTGGGCCACAAGGTGAGGAATACTGCTTTTGAGGTAAATCATGAGGTCCGGTTCGCGGGCCACGGACATCATGACGTTGTATGTGTCCATATAGGTGTTGTAGTCCCGTTCGGACAGATTGCCCTGGGCGTAGTTGTTGGCCACAAAAATATGGACGCCCTCCATGAGGGTCCTGTCCTGGATTACGACATCCTTGGAACGCGAAATTTCCAGTACGTCGTGAAGCCTCTGCTGCAGGAAATACATTTCCAGGGCAAAGGACCAGCGTTTGATGTCTTTGTAATAGTCTTCCAGATACGGATTGTAAGTCACCGATTCAAATTTCGGCGTCCATCCGTAGTGATTGGCCAGCATGGTGGTTAGAGTGGTTTTGCCACTGCCTATATTTCCCGCAATTCCTATATGCATGACTTACAAAGTTGGCAAAAGTTTCTTAATTTTGCAATCCAAATTATGCTGCACACAAGAATCTTTACTTTCAACCCCCTGGGGACCAACTGCATCGTCGCATGGAGTGACGGAGCGGGAGCCTGCATCATAGCCGACCCGGGCATGGCCAGGGAAGAGGAAATATCGGCACTTACGGATTTTATACGGGAAAAAGAACTCTCCCCGGAGGCGATAATTCTCACCCACGGGCATTTTGACCACGTCTGGGGCGTGGACGCCCTGCTTGAACAGTTTACAGTACCGGTGTACATGCACCCGGCAGATTCCGACATCATGTCCCGCATCACGGACGGCTTCCGCGGCATGGAGCACGCCTTTGGCTTCCTCAAGCACTCCTTCAAAACGAAGGACATCGCAGACGGAGACGTCCTCTCCCTTGCCGGAACCTCGTGGAAGGTGATTCACACACCCGGCCACACTCCGGGCGGAGTATGCTACTACAATCAGGAAAACAGCCTTCTGCTAAGCGGAGACACCCTTTTTGCCGGAGCCATCGGCAGAACAGACCTTGCAGGGGGGGACTATGACGTCCTTATGGATTCCATCCTCCAAAAAGTAATGGTCCTTCCCGGCGACACGGACGTCATCCCCGGCCACGGCCACCCCACCTCCATCGGCCGCGAAGCGCAGACCAACCCCTTCCTTGAACCCTTCAACCTTCCGGAAGAATAATCACAGGATTTCCTTGAGGAAGGGGCCGGTGACGGAGGAGGGGTTGGAGGCAAGCTGCTCGGGGGTACCCCGGGCCACTACGGTGCCGCCGCGTCTGCCGCCGCCGGGACCCATGTCTATGATGTAGTCGCAGCACTTGAGGACGTCCAGGTTGTGCTCTATGATTATGACGCTGTTGCCGGCTTCCACAAGGCGGCGGAGTACTCCAAGGAGAATCTTAATGTCCTCGAAGTGAAGTCCGGTGGTGGGTTCGTCAAGGATATAGAGGGTGTTGCCGGTGGAAGGACGGGACAGTTCGGCCGCCAACTTCATGCGCTGGCTCTCTCCGCCGGAAAGGGTGACGGCACTTTGGCCAAGGCGGACGTAGCCAAGTCCTACATCTACAAGGGCTTTCAGCTTGGCGGCAATCTTGGGAACGGGCTTGAAGAATTCGTAAGCCTCGCTGATGGGCATTTCCAGCACATCGTTTATGTTCTTGCCCTTGTAACGCACCGCCAGGGTGTCTTCCTTGTAACGCTTGCCGCCGCACACTTCGCAGGGAACGTGTACGGAAGGCAGGAAATTCATCTCGATGAGCTTGATACCGGCCCCCTTGCACTCCTCGCATCGGCCTCCTGCCACGTTGAAGGAGAAACGTCCGGCCTTGAAGCCGCGGACCTTGGCGTCACGGGTTTCTTCAAAGAGGGTGCGGATGTCGTTGAAAACCGCCGTGAATGTGGCGGGGTTGGACCTTGGAGTACGGCCAATCGGGGACTGGTCTATCTCTATGAGTTTGTCTATGTTTTCCACTCCCTCTATGCTGTCGTAAGGAAGCGGACGCTCCTTGGAACGATAGAATCGGTGCTTGAGCACGGGCATCAGGGTCTCGTTCACAAGCGACGATTTGCCCGAGCCCGAAAGGCCGGCAACGCCCACAAGACAGCCAAGGGGGAAGGATACGTCTATATGCTTGAGATTGTTCCCGGAAGCGCCGCGGACAGTGATGTACTTGCCGATGCCGGCACTGCGCACAGGCGGAACAGGAATGGAATTCCTGCCCTGGAGATAGTCCAGGGTAACTGATTCTCCTATAACGGAATGCGCCGATTCCTCCGGGGTGGGACGCCTCTTTCCAAGGATGACTTCCATGGGGGCACTGACGCAAATCCGCCCGCCGTTTTCTCCTGCAGCGGGGCCCACGTCCACCAGCCAATCGGCACTGAACATGGTTTCCGCGTCGTGCTCCACAACCATGACGGAGTTGCCCTCGTCGCGGAGCGTCTTGAGGGAATTGATAAGTTTGCGGTTGTCCTTCTGGTGAAGGCCGATAGAGGGTTCGTCCAGGATATACAGCACATTCACCAGTTTGGTCCCAATCTGCGTTGCAAGACGGATGCGCTGGCTTTCGCCTCCGGAAAGGGAGCCGGTGGGACGGTCCAGTGAAAGGTAATCCAGACCCACATCCAGCATGAACTGCACCCTCTCGCGGAGCTCTTTGAGGATATCTCCGGATACCTTCTTTTCCCTCTGGTTGAAGCTTTCCGGGGCTTTGTCCAGCCAGGCACGCAGCTCCGACATTTCCATTGCCGATACCTCCGTGATAGTCTTTCCGTCCACGCGGAAAATCTGTGCTTCGGGGCGAAGGCGGGACCCCTTGCAGACAGGACAGACAACAGTATCGTCAATCTCCTTTATGACGCCTCCCCAGCTTTCCATCTCGGAAAGATTGCCCTCCCCTACGCGGAAAAGGTCCTCCGAGCCATACACCAGAAGGGTGACGGCCTCGTCCGGAATTGCGGCAATGGGGTCATAAAGGCTGAAGTTATACTGCCTTGCTATTGAACGGATTATATCAAATTTCCTGCCTTCCCTCACCTTGCCCAGCGGAACGATGGCCCCATCCGCGATGCTTTTGCCGCGGTCCGGGATGATGGTATCCATGTCCACGTCCACGATGGTGCCGAGTCCCTTGCAATGGGGGCAGTATCCCTGAGGGGAATTAAAGGAAAAACTGTGTGGCTGAGGCTCCTGAAGGGAAAGCCCGCTGTCCGGGTCCACCAGGTGCTTGGAATAGTGGGTGAGTTTTCCGCTTTCTGCATCCATTACGGACACGGAACCTTTTCCCAGGCCGATAGCCCTGGTAACGGACTCGCGGATGCGGCGGTCGTCACCGGCCTCCGGACGCAAGCGGTCCACAACCAGCTCTATAAAATGCACTTTGTAGCGGTCCAGGGCGTCAAGTCCCTGAAGTTCGTGAATCTGACCGTCTATCCTGACCTCGGAAAAGCCGCGGCGGCGAAGCTGGTCAAAAAGGTCGCGGTAATGACCCTTCCTTCCCCTCACGAGCGGAGCAAGCAGATAGCACTTTCGGCCGCTGTAAACCTCCATGATAAGGTCCACTATCTGACCGTCCGTGTACCTTACCATCTCCTTGCCGGATTCCGGGGATATGGCTCTGGAACCCTTGGCATACAGAAGACGCAGGAAATCGTATATTTCCGTTATGGTGCCCACGGTGGAGCGGGGATTGTTGCCGGTGGTCTTCTGCTCTATGGCGATAATGGGGCTAAGGCCCTTTATCTCTTCCACCTCAGGCTTTTCCAGAATGCCCATGAAATGCTTGGCATAGGTGGAAAGGGTATCCATGTACCGGCGCTGACCCTCGGCATAGATGGTGTCAAAGGCAAGGGACGATTTGCCGCTGCCGCTAAGGCCGGTAACCACCACAAACTTCCCCCTTGGAATATCCACGTTGACATTCCGGAGGTTGTTGGCACGGGCGCCTTTTATCTGTATATACTTGTCACTCACAGCGTTTGTCCTCCTATGAATTCCCTGAGGATGGAGGTGGGCGGTATGGATTCTATTTCCGAAGGCTGGAGGGGGGTTATGAATTCCAGGAATCTGAGCAGTCTCAGAGCCTCCGGGTAGGCGTCGGACGTGGGGTTAATCCTGCGCAGAAGCGGTTCTGCATAGTACCTGAGCAGCGGAAGTTCGTAAAGGAGAGCCGTGTTGAACTGGGCGTCGGCATTCTCCTGGAAGGGGAAGATATGCCGGGATTCTCCGCGCCTGACGGACGGCCAGCGAAGGATGGTCTGCTCCGGGGATATGCCGCGTACCCGGTTGTCCCGGACCATGCGGCGCAGAAGGCGGTTGTCCGTTGTGGAGATGCAGCAGTTTTCGTCCAGCTTAAGGGAGGTCAGGGCCGATGCATACACCCTGAAAATCCTGCTCTGGTCCACCGTGGGAACCATCTTAGGGTCAAGGGCATGGATGCCTTCCATTATGAGGATGTCGTCCTGCTCCAGTCTCAGGGTGTCGCCCTCGAAGAAGGGGCGGCCCAGCTTGAAGTCGTAACGGGGGACCTCTACCTGTTCCCCTGCAAGAAGTGAGTTGAGATGCTCTCCCAGCAGTTTGAGATCCATAGCCTCCAGGGCCTCAAAGTCGTACTCCCCCTTGCTGTCCCTGGGCGTAAGTTCCCTGGAAACAAAGTAATTGTCCAGCTCTATAACCTTGGGATTGAGGCCGAGCACCTTGCACTGCTGAGCCAGCCTGAGGGAAGAAGAAGTCTTTCCGCTGGATGAAGGTCCGGCAATGAAAACTATTCGGATCCTTTCTCTGTCGGCATAAATCTTATCGGCCAGGGCGGCATAGGCACGCTCCTGACGGGCTTCGCAAAGGTTGATCAGTTCCACAGCCCTGGATTCCATGAGCCTTTTGTTCAGGGCTGCCACGCTTACCACACCTGTGGTTTTGCACCATTTGCCGTAGTCCTTCAGGGTTTCGTTGAGCTTGACCTGCTTCTGGCGCGGGATGGTGTGCGAGGGGTCTTCCGAGGAAGGATACTGGAGGCAGAAGCCGTGATGATAGGGCATGAGGTCAAATACCTTCAAATAGCCCGTAGAGGGCACCATGGGGCCGTAGAAGTTGTCCGTCACCCCGTCCAGGCAGTTGACAGTAGTGAAAAAACTTCCTATGGACTCTATGAGATTTGCCTTAAGTGCCTGCTTCTGTGAGCGGAAAAGTTCCACGGCCTCGCCGGAAGGGATGGTCTTTTCCGTAAAGGGCAGGTCCGCGTCCACAAGGCGCCGCATCTCTTCCCGGAGGGCGCGAATCTCGTCGTCGCTTATCCTGCGGGCCCTGAATTTACAATAGTATCCGCTTGGAAGCGAGTGGTTTATCTTGAGGATATCGTCCGGGAAAAGCTTACGGACAGCCCTCTGCAGAAGGAAGGACAAGGACCTGATATATACCCTTCGGCCTTCCGTATGGTTAAAGCCGATAAACTCTATTATGTGCGGATTGAAAACCTGATAATTGAGGCTTTTCACCTGCTTGTCCACAAGTGCCGCAAGAACCGGAAACTGCTTGCCGCTTTCCGGATCTGTTACCTGGTGGGGGGCGATACTGGCAAGCGTAGCTCCTTTTTCAGGCATATCAGAACGGGAGGTCGTCGGATTCGGCCTGGGCGGCAGGATTTACGGCGGGTGCTGCCGGTGCTGGTGCGCTTGCCGAGGGAGCGGGTGCAGCAGCAGGAGCATCGGGACGGCGGCCCAGAAGCTGGAGGTTGTCTACTACCACCTCCGTGGTGTAACGGGTGGTACCGTTCTGGTCTGTCCACTGGCGGGTACGGAGCCTGCCTTCCACGTAAATCTGACTGCCCTTACGGATGTATTTTTCCGCAATGTCCGCCGAATTCCTCCATGCTACGATGTTGTGCCATTCCGTGTTTTCACGGAGTTCGCCGGAGCGGTCGCGATAGCGCTCCGACGTAGCCAGTGTAAATGACGCAACTTTGGGATTCTGACCCGCATTCTGGGGGTTGTTGTCAAGGTAACGGACTTCAGGGTCTTTTCCAACGTTACCGATAAGCATTACTTTATTCAGTGACATGGCGTTATAAGTTTTATTCGTGTGTTGCAAAACGTTGCCGGGCCAGTTCTTCCCATCTGGTGCCGGGACGGCCGTAATTGGCGTAAGGGAAAATTGAGATGCCCCCGCGGGGAGTAAACAGGCCGGTAACCTCTATGTATTTGGGGTCCATGAGCTTGATGAGGTCCTTCATGATGGTGTTCACCACATCTTCATGGAAGTCTCCGTGGCTGCGGAAGCTGAAAAGGTAAAGCTTCAGGCTCTTGGACTCCACCATTTTCACATCCGGGATGTAGCTTATGCGGATTTCCGCAAAGTCCGGCTGCCCGGTGATGGGGCAGAGCGTGGTGAATTCCGGGCAGTTGAAACGTACCCAGTAATCGTTGTCCTGATGCTGGTTCTCAAAAGTTTCCAGCACCTCGGGAGCGTAGTTTTGGCTGTAAGCCACATTGTGGCCCAGGTTCTTGAGGCTTTCGGGATTTCTTGCCATGGATTATTCCTCCTCACCCGCCTCCTTGAGGCGTTCTGCGTTTTCTGCAATCTGGAGCTGGTCTATGCACTCCTGGATGTCTCCGTCCATGAAGACGGGAAGGTTGTACATGCTCCAGCCTATGCGATGGTCCGTAACACGGCCCTGGGGATAGTTGTATGTGCGGATTTTTGCACTGCGGTCTCCGGTGGAAACCATTGTTTTGCGCTTTGCTGCAATACCGTCCAGATACTTCTGGTGCTCCATGTTGTACAGGCGGGTACGGAGTTCTTCCATTGCCCTGTCCAGGTTCTTGAGCTGGGAACGCTCTTCCTGGCACTGGACCACGATTCCGGAAGGGATGTGGGTGAGACGGACTGCACTGTATGTGGTGTTGACACCCTGTCCGCCGGGGCCGGATGCACAGAAGAGGTCCTTGCGGATATCGGCCGGATTAAGCTCGATATCAAATTCGCCGGCCTCCGGGAAAACGGCTACGGATGCCGCCGATGTCTGGATGCGGCCCTGGGTCTCCGTCTGGGGGACGCGCTGCACGCGGTGGACGCCGGACTCGTACTTCATTACGCCGTAAACACCGTCCTGGGAACTGGAAAGTTTGAACACTATCTGCTTGTAACCGCCGGATGTGCCCGGAGCCTGGTCCGTAACTTCGAGCTTCCAGCCGCGGCGCTCTGCGAAATGCTGATACATGCGGAAGAGGTCTCCGGCAAAGATTGCCGCCTCGTCGCCGCCGGTACCGCCGCGGATTTCCACCATGGCGTTCTTGCTGTCGTCCGGATCGGCGGGGATGAGGAGCAGCTTGATGTTCTGCTCCATTTCCGGGAGACGGGGTTCTATGTCCGCAACCTCTTCGCGGGCCATTTCCCTGAGGTCCTCGTCTTTCTCGTTCATGAGGATGTCCTTGGCCTGGGAGAGTTCGTCCAAAAGACGCTTGTACTCAAGGCCTGCCGCTATGATGGGCTGAAGCTCCTTGTAGTCCTTGTTAAGCTGGACGAACTTCTTCATGTCTGCAATCACCTCCGGGTCAGAGAGCTGCTGTTCCAGCTTCTTGTATTTATCCTGGAGGGACAAAACCTTCTCCAGCAATGTGTTTTCTGCCATAAAATAATATTTAACCTACAAAGTTAAATAAAATTTATCACTTGAAGAAAGAGAAGTGGACGCGGCCGTATGTTTTTTCCTTAAAGAAGCGGGGATGCGAGGCAAAAGAGTACTCCCCTCCGTGCTCCAGAATGAAGTAGCAGTCCGGATGAAGAAGATCCAGGCCGAAGATGCGGTCCGGAAGGGTGTCCAGCGCCTCAAGGGCGTAGGGCGGGTCTGCAAAGATGATATCGAACTTCTCCCTGCAGATGGGGAGGAAGTCAAAGACGTTGTCGCGGACCATGGTCACGTTGGAAAGGCCCAGGCGGGCCGCCTCCGTCTTGATGAACGAGGCGTTTTCCCTTGCCATTTCCACGCTGTAAACACGTGCGGCGCCGCGGGAGGCGAACTCGAAGGCTATGGAGCCGGTGCCGCCAAAAAGGTCCAGGACCTTGAGGTCCCGGAATTCATACTCGTTATCCAGCACATTGAACAGTCCTTCCTTGGCAAAGTCCGTAGTCGGCCTTGCCTTGTAGCCTGCGGGAGGGAAAAACTGCTTCCCCTTAAGGATGCCTCCTATTATCCTCATAGGGAACTGACGCTCTTGAAATAACGGTAAAGGGACATGGTCTGGTCCATGTCAAGGGGTGTGCGGAAGCAGGCCGTGGAGATTTCAGGATTAAGCTGCAGCTGCTTCATGGAGAGGAACAGATAGTACTGCGCGGTGGTAAAGTCCGGAGCCGGGAATACGTTGGCAAGGCACAGGGTTTTGCCCTGGGCCACGGCAAGGTGCAGCCAGCCGTCTTTCCAGGAGGCGGCTATCTTGTTGTAATCCTCTATCCCAGGCAGCGCCTTGAGAAGGTAATAGAGTTCCGGAAGCACCCGGACGGGAACGCCGGAAACGGGAAGGACTGTCTGGGCCAGCACCCGGGAAAGGGTTTCCCCTATGTCCAGGGAGTACACCAGGACGGCCCCGAATTCCGGGACTTCCACCCACTCCACATTATCCGAGGCCGATGCGGGAGCCACCTCCATGAGGGAGTCACGTGCGGTGGACTCGCGGAAAAAAGCCGACGGCACCAGCGCCACCTTGGGTGTCAGGAGCGACAACTCCACGCTGTCATGCCTGCGGCGGAATTCTTCCTCGCGGAAGAGTTCCTCGGGGGCAAACCATCGGCCATTAAAAGAATATCCACTCAAGGAAACTTGAATGGATATCCTCTGATTTTCTGTATGGACGCCGTCCATTACTCCCAGTTACCTGCGTTGTTGTTAGGAGTGGTGATGTTACCTACCTGAAGACCCTCGAAGCGGTTCTTGGCACGGCATTCCGCATCCAGGTTGATGCGTTCCTGATTATCAAGGCCTTTGCAGAGGTCCTTGTAAGGCATGCGGGCCTCGAACAGAGGAACCTGAACGCCGGAAACCTTCTTGATGGTGGATTCCATTTCGACTTCCTTTCCGCCGGAGAAGGGGATGTACTTGAGGGAGTCAACCACGAAACCGCTGCGGGAACGGAACAGGGTGTCGCGTACCGGAATCTTGGTAACGGTGGAGAACACGACCTTCTGGCCGTTCTCGTAAGCTTCACGGAGTTTGGCGGTAATCTGATCGGGTTTGAGCCTCTTGTTTGCCTTCTTGATGGCGTCGGTGTTGGCTACGGCTACGGAGTCGTCTTGGGAACCAATCTGGAGGACGATGTCCATGGAACCGGTTTCATAGAAAAGCTTGAGGGAGTCAACGGTGGGAGAGAACCTGCCGTAGGAGCTCTTGAAAGCTTCCTGGAGGGTACGGATGTCTTTGAGACGCTGAATACCCACGGCTTCACGCGCTTTAACCTCTTCCTTGAATTTTACCGGCTTCTGGATGCTGGACACGAGAGCCACTGTAAGACCGACGGCCGCGGCGGCAAGGACAATCTCGATGATTACGATTACTACTTTTTTCATTATTTGGTTAGTTTTTATTATTTGCAAAGTCCCGACAAAGTTATAAAAATGATTTTTCAAAAGCAATAACTTTTGTAAATTTGCCACTTGAAATGACAGAACTGGAAAAAGTCATATCCGGGGCAAGGCAAATCTGCCTGGTCTCCCACACCCATCCGGACGGCGACGCCCTTGGCTCCGTGGTGGGTCTGGGCTCATATCTCATTGAGAGAAAGGGCAAAAGCGTAAAATGCATCCTGCCTACGGCTCCCGCGGACAATCTCATGTTCATGGTACCGGAGGGATTCCCGCTGTCCATAGCGGAGGACGATACTCCCGCAGCCCTTGACATCATCAAAGGATGCGACCTTCTGATGGTCCTGGACTGCAGCGGACTTTCCCGTACGGATTTCCTGGAGGAGCACCTGCGCAAATCCACTGCCTTCAAGGTGCTGATGGACCACCACGTGTCACCGGAGACCGGGGACTTCGGGATGGTATTCTCCAAGACGGAGATATCGTCGGCCTCCGAGCTTATCTACTGGATACTCAGGGATATGGAGGGAGGAACCCTGCCGCAGGCAACACGTACCGCCCTCATGGCCGGCATGACCACGGACACCAACAATTTCGCAAATTCCGTATTTCCCTCAACCTTTGCCATGGCTTCAGAGCTGATAGAGGCCGGCACGGACAGGGATTACATCCTGAGTTCCATATATCAGCAGTACCGGGAAAACCGCATCCGCCTCATGGGCTGGATGCAGAGCAGCAACATGGTGGTACTCCCCTGTGGAGCCGCCTACATGATACTGGACGCCGATACGCAAAAGCGCTTTGACTATAAGGAAGGCGATTCCGAAGGGCTGGTGAACATTCCCCTTGGCATAGCCGGGGTCAAGCTGAGCGTCATGCTCAAGCAGACGGAGAAGGGATTCCGCGTGTCCATACGCTCCCGCAGGGGAACGTCGGCCCGGGAACTTGCCGTACGCAGTTTCCACGGCGGCGGGCACGAAAACGCATCCGGCGGCAAGCTTGACTTTGGTACGGATATTGCCAATGCAGGGGCCGCCTCCGCCTATGTGGAACAGGCCATTAAAGAGTATTTGAAATGAGAAGGCTTCTTATAGCGGCAGCTCTCACGCTTACCCTGGTCTCCTGCGAAAAGCAGCTGCTGCAGACCACCTACGACAAGCAGACCACCACGATAGAGAGTTTTGTATCGGCCCGCCTGAAGGCCGATGAAACCGCCACCCTGACCCGCACCGGCGGGGCCTACCGGGTTACCATGAACGACACCCTGGACCCCGCCAGGGATTCCCTCAACTACGGAGGGACGGTAACCTTTGACTATGCCCTTTACACCCTCAGCGGGTCTTCCGTATCGGCCTCCAACCTGGTGGCTACCTCCAATGCCGATATCGCATCGGCCGCGGGATGGACGCTGTCGGACGAAAGCCAGTTCGGCACGGTCACGAAAACCCTGGATTCCAATATGCTGGAAGGCCTCAGGGACGGCCTTTTCGGAGTGCAGCCGGACGACGAGGCCTACATCCTCTTTACCGGGAAATACGCTTACGGAAAAACCCAGCAGGGAGCCATTCCTTCCCTGAGCGGGCTTGTATATCATGTTTGGATTAAAAGTATCTCAAATGAATAGCAGAATAGCATCGGCCCTTGCCGCCACCACCATACTCCTGGCCGGATGCGTGGTTGACAACAGCCCCTCCAAGGGACAGCAGGCACAGGAATACCTGACCAAGTGGATGACCAGAAACCATCCTGGAATAATTGCGGAACCCTCCGGCATCTACATCCTGGAAAACACCGTGGAAGGCACTGTCCCCGTGACGGAAAAGTACGTTTACTCAGAGATTACAATCCGTTCCCTTTCCGGCGCCGTTGCCTCCACGGACAATGAGGAGCTGGCAAAGCAGCTGGGAAAGTACGCCGCAACGTCCTATTTCGGCCCAAGGTTCATGACCATAGAGGAAAACGTCTCCTATGCAGGAGTTGACGCCCTACTCTCCGGAATGAACGTAGGCGACACCCGCCGGGCCATCATCCCTTCCTGGCTTCTGACGGCAAGCCGTTACGGCACTCAGGCGGAGTACATAGCCGCAGCCACGTCATCTACGCATCTGGACTATACGATAAAGGTGTTCGATCAGACTTCCGACATATCGGAATGGGAAAAACAGAAGCTGGCCTCCTGGGTAAAATCCGTCCACGGAGCCGCAGCGGAGAGCACCGCCATTTACGAGGGTGCGGAAGCGGACGGGACATTCTGGTTCATAACTACGGCCGAGGGTTCCGGCGACGACCTTGCCGACGGCACTTCCATCAATATTAACTACACCGGAACCATGCTGGGCGGAAAGGTGTTTGACACCACCGTGGAGGACAGGGCCATTGATGCCGGAATAAATTCATCTTCAAAGACTTACTCCACCGTCACCTGCAACTGGTCCCCCACCTACAGCTCGGTAACCATGAGCGGCAGCAGCTCCCTGATAGAGGGCTTCAAGGCCGGGCTTGCCAAAATGACAAAGGTAGGGCAGAAGGCTTTTGTTTACTTTACTTCCGACCACGGCTACACCTCTTCCGGACAGTCCGGCACAATTCCCGGATACATGCCCCTGTGCTTTGAACTGGAGATAGCAAGCCTATGAGTACAGGAAACGCGGTCCCTACCGAACTTGGGACAAAGCCGGTCCGCAGCCTTCTGAGGCAGTACGCGGTGCCGGGCATTATAGCCATGACGGCGTCGTCCCTGTACAACATGGTGGACAGCATTTACATCGGCCATATTCCCGGAGCCGGCTCGCTTTCCATGTCCGGACTTGCCGTAACCTTCCCGCTGATGAATATTTCCACCGCCTTCGGCACTCTGGTGGGAGTAGGCGCTGCCACAATGATTTCCGTCCTTCTGGGGCAGAAAAACTACAAGGCCGCGGAGAAGGTCCTTTGCAACGACGTCACCCTGAACATAATAACGGGACTCATCTTCACGGTGGTATCCCTGGTGTGGATGGACCCCATCCTCAGATTCTTCGGGGCATCCGATGCCACTCTCCCCTACGCCAGGGCTTACATGACCTGGATAGCAATAGGCAATGCCGTAACGCACCTTTACTTTGGCCTCAACGCCATCGTAAGGTCCTCCGGGAACCCGCGGCTTGCAATGGGTCTGACGCTGTTCACAGTGGGCTCCAACGCGGTTCTGGACCCTATTTTCATATTCGTCCTGGGGCTTGGAATTAAGGGAGCTGCAATCGCCACGGTGCTTTGCCAGCTGATGTCCCTTATTTATACTCTATGGTATTTCATGGACCAGAAGAAATTCCTTCACCTGCCTCGCTCGCTCCGGATTTTCCGCGTGGACTGGCGCATCGCGAAGGATTCGCTGGCCATAGGCATGGGGCCTTTCCTGATGAACCTTGCAAGCTGCATAGTGGTTCTGTTCATAAACCAGCAGCTGGTGAAATGGGGCGGAGACCTGGCCCTCGGAGCATACGGAATCGTCAACAGGATCACCTTCCTGTTCGTGATGGTGGTGATGGGGTTCAACCAGGGGATGCAACCCATAGCCGGATACAACTACGGAGCCAGGCAGTTTTCCCGTGTCCGGGAAGTATATGTAAGGACGGCCATGTGGGGAACCATAGTAACAAGTGCAGGCTGGCTGGTATCCGTATTCCTGAGCCGGCCTGCAGTTGCGGTATTCACGTCAGATCCCGTGCTGCAGGAGATTGCCGCGAAGGGCATCAGGCAGATGAACATAGTATTCCCCATAGTGGGATTCCAGATGGTCACCACCAATCTTTTCCAGTGCCTTGGGATGGTGAAAAAATCCGTATTCCTGTCACTTTCCAGGCAGCTTATCTTCCTTCTCCCCTGCATTTACATACTGCCGGACATCCTTCAGTCTGAGGCCGGCGTATGGTACAGTTTCCCCGTATCGGACACCATCGCCTCCGTAATCACGGGCATAATTGGGTGGGGACTCATAGTTAAACTCGGCAAACTCAAGGACGGCGACGACCCGTCCATACTCGGAGGACAGATATGAACACTATCATCAACATCGGCAGAAGCTTCGGCAGCGGCGGAGGCTTCGTGGGCAAGGCCATCGGCAAAAAACTTGGCATCCCGGTTTACGACAACGAACTTATCTCCCGCGTGGCGGAAGAGGAGGGCTACTCCAAAAGCCTCTTTGCAAAGGCGGAGGAACACAGCCTGTTTTCCGTTTCAAGCTTCTTTGCATCCGGCCGGCTGAGCTACATGGACAGCGGCTACGTGAACGACAACGTGATGTTCAAGATCCAGAGCGAGGTTATCCGCAGCATAGCGGCCAAGGACCACGCCATCATAATAGGCCGATGCGCGGACTACATCCTCCGGGAACTCCCCTGCCTGAACGTCTTTGTATGTGCACCCATGGAATTCCGCATCAAGCGCCTGGTGGAAAACGAGAACATGACCCCGGACCAGGCGGAAACCCTGATTCGCCGCAAGGACAAGACCCGCAGCACCTATTATAATTATTATACCTTCGGCGCGTGGGGAGAAGCCTCCAATTACAATCTCTGTGTGGACAGTTCCGTCCTGGGCATTGAAGCCACGGCCGATTACATCATAGACTTCGGCAGGCGTGCCGGTTTGGTGACTCTGTGAAGCGGGCGGCCTTAATAGCGCTTGTTGTAGCGGCTGTGGCGGCAGGAGCTTTTCTTCTGCACGGGCGTGCCGTACCCGCCGACATGGTGGATGAGCCCGCCCCCAAAAGGGTGGAAAGGCTTGGGGAAAGCATCACCAACTCCCTCTCCGACATCCCGGAGCTGCAGGCCATGGACCACTCCATAGACTCTTTCATGAACTTCTGGGCGCTCCACGGGGTGTCGCTCGCCGTTATGAGAAACGATTCCCTGCTCTACGCCAAGGGCTACGGCAAGGCCGATTCCTCCACTCCCATGACTCCCGGCACCACCATGAGGCTGGCTTCCGTTTCCAAACTTCTCACGGCAGTGGGGATAATGCGGCTCCAGGAACAGGGAAAGCTGTTTTTGGACACGCCGGTATTCGGCCCTTACGGGGTACTTGGAGAATACGATTCCTGCATCCGGGACGACAATTACTACCTCATGACGGTGGAGCACCTGCTGCGTCACCAGGGAGGCTTTTCCACAAGGGGCGGGGACGTGATGTTCAACACCCTCACTTTCATGCGGAGCCACGGGCTCGACGAGGCCCCGTCGGCCGATGAGCTGGTTCGCCGGGAGCTGGGCAGGCGTCTGGCCTTTGTCCCCGGGACCTGGCAGGACTACTCCAATTTCGGCTACCTCCTGCTTTCCCTGATTATAGAAAAAGTATCCGGAATGCCATATGATGAGTTCATGCAGGAGGAAGTGTTCCTACCCGCAGGCTGCCACGACTTCCGGATAGCGGGCAACTATCTTGAAGACAGGCACCCGGGAGAATCCGTCTATTACATGCAGCCGGACAGCGAGCCCGTCACGTCCTACGACGGAAAACGCTTCAACGTGGAAAAATGCTATGGCGGGAACAACGTCCGCAGCCTGATGGGAGCGGGTGCATGGACCGGGTCCTCCGTGGAACTTGCAAGGCTGGTGGCTTCAATAGACGGCCGCCCCTGGGTGGAGGATATACTGGAGCCATCTTCCGTGAAACAGATGACCACGTGGTACGACGACGACACCTTTGCCCTTGGCTGGGTGGACTGCAAGCCGGACGGGGAATGGACAAGGACAGGCTCTTTTTCCGGGACATCGGCAATAATAAAGGTTTATCCCGACGGGGAATGCTGGATAATGGTTTCCAACACGTCGGCCTGGAGAGGCTCCCGCTTTACAAAAAACATAGCCTTCCTGTTCAAGAAGCTGCGCGGGCGTTTTTCCGCGTCCCTCCCCTCCCGGGACCTTTTCCTACAGGCCGATTGACTTGGCCTGGTCCCAGTAGGCGTCCATGTCGGAAAGGCTCATCTGAGCAAGGGTGCGGCCGCTTTCCAGGGTCTTCTGCTCTACATAATTGAAACGGCGGCGGAATTTTTCCGCAGAACCGCCAAGGGCGGCTTCCGGATCCACGCCATACAGCCTGGCAGCGTTTATGACGGCAAATAGCAGGTCGCCGAATTCTTCCTCAAGATGGGCCCGGGAGGCATCCTTCATGGCGTCGGCAACCTCCGTGCACTCCTCATTCACCTTTTCCCACACGTCTTCACGCTTTTCCCAGTCAAAGCCGCAGCCGCGGGCCTTCTCCTGCATGGAAAGGGCTTTGAGCATGGCCGGCATGGCTCGCGGAATCCCGTCCATGACACGTTTGTTGCCGTCTTTTTCCTTTGCTTTCACAAGTTCCCAGGTATCGGCGATTTCCTTGGCCGAGGTTGGTTTTCCCGCGTCCGGGCCAAACACGTGCGGATGGCGGAAAACCATCTTGTCGCAGACTTTGTTCAGGCTGTCGGCAATGTCAAAGCTGCCTTCCTCCTGCCCCATGCGGGCATAGAATACCATATGGTAGAGCAGGTCGCCTATTTCCTTGGCCGTGGCGGCACGGTCTCCGCAAAGGATGGCGTCGCTGAGTTCGTACACCTCTTCCTCTGTCATGGGCCTTATGGTATCAAAGGTCTGGGCAGCATTCCATGGGCATTTTTCCCGCAGTGCGTCCATTATGTCAAGGAGACGGCCAAAAGCCTCCAACTTTTCCTGTCTTGTGTGCATGTGTTTTCCTTTTGGCTGCAAATATACGCTTTTTAAAGAAAAAGAGTTAACTTAGCAGACTAAACGAATTCTTATGGCAGACGAGAAGATTATTTTCTCCATGAATGGAGTGGGAAAGGTCCTCCCGCACAACAACAGAGTTATTCTGAAGGATATTTACCTGTCTTTCTTTTACGGTGCAAAAATTGGAATCATCGGCCTCAACGGATCCGGTAAATCCACGCTGCTCAAAATAATAGCGGGGGTGGAAAAATCCTACCGCGGAGAAGTGGTCTGGGCACCGGGATACAGCGTAGGCTACCTGGAACAAGAGCCCCAAATGGACCCTGAAAAGACGGTACAGGAAGTGGTTGAAGAAGGTGTTGCAGAAGTGATGCACCTTCTTGAGAGATACAACGAGGTTTGCGCCAAGCTGGGCGAAATCACTGACGACACACAGATGTACGCCCTCTTTGACGAGCAGGCCCAGCTCACGGAAAAGATTGACGCCCTGGACGGATGGGAGATTGAATCCAAGCTGGAAAGGGCCATGGACGCCCTCCAGTGCCCTCCGTCGGATGCGCTTATAAAGAATCTCTCCGGTGGTGAAAAACGCCGCGTGGCACTGTGCCGCCTGCTTTTGCAGGAGCCGGATGTCCTTCTTCTGGACGAACCCACCAACCACCTGGACACAGAGAGTATCCAGTGGCTGGAAGCACACTTGCAGCGTTACAAGGGAACCGTGATTGCCGTCACGCATGACCGTTACTTCCTGGACAACGTAGCCGGATGGATACTGGAACTGGACCGCGGAGAGGGCATCCCCTGGAAGGGCAACTACTCCTCCTGGCTGGACCAGAAGACCAAACGCCTGGCCGCGGAGGAAAAGGCCGAATCCAAACGCAGGAAAACCCTGGAGCGGGAACTGGAATGGGTACGTATGGCACCAAGGGCCCGCCAGGCCAAGCAGAAAGCCCGTCTGGGAGCCTACGAGAAGATGGCGTCGGCCGATGCCAGACAGAAAGAGGCCTCCCTGGAAATATACATTCCCAACGGACCGCACCTTGGCAACAAGGTCATACGTTTTGACGACGTATCCAAGGCCTACGGGGACAAGCTGCTGTTCGAGCACCTCAGCTTTGAGCTGCCGCCGGCAGGAATCGTTGGCGTCATCGGCCCCAACGGAGCAGGCAAGACCACGCTCTTCCGCCTGATTATGGGGATAGAGAAACCGGACAGCGGAAGCATAGAGATTGGCGAAACTGTGAAGATCTCCTACGTGGACCAGCAGCACCGCTCCATAGACCCGGACAAGACGGTGTACCAGACCATCGCCGGCAATTCCGAGTGGGTACGCATGGGCGGGAAGGACGTGAACGCCCGCGCCTGGGTGTCCCGGTTCAACTTCTCCGGGGCCGATCAGGAAAAACTCTGCGGAGTGCTCTCCGGAGGTGAACGCAACCGCCTGCACCTGGCCCTGACCCTCAAGGACGAGGGCAATGTCCTCCTTCTGGACGAACCCACCAACGACGTGGACGTAAACACCATCCGCGCCCTGGAAGAAGGTCTGGACAGCTTTGCAGGCTGCGCCGTCGTGGTGAGCCACGACCGCTGGTTCCTGGACCGCATCGCCACCCACATCCTGGCCTATGAAGGCGACGGCAAGGTGGTCTTCTTTGAAGGCAACTACGCCGAATACGAGGAGAATCGTAAAATGCGTCTGGGCCCCGACGCCGCTCCCAAGCGGTTCAAGTACAAAAAGCTGATGTAATGGACAAACTTTTCCTTATAGACGGACACGCACTGGTATTCAAGATGTACTATGCGTTCCTGCACCGGCCGATGATTAATTCCAAAGGCGCGGACATGTCCATCCTGTACGGATTCACTAAATACCTGCTGGAACTTGTGGGCAGGGAGCATCCGACTCATCTGGCGGTGGCGTTCGACCCTCCGGGCGGCACCTTCCGCAATCAGATGTATCCGCAGTACAAGGGGACGCGGCCGCCTACCCCGCAGCTGGTGATTGACGCCCTGGAGCCCCTGACGGAACTGCTGGAGAATATGAATATTCCCGTCCTCATGGTCCCTGGATTCGAGGCCGATGACGTCATAGGCTCCGCAGCAAGCCAGTTCGCCTCGGAGTCAATGGACGTTTACATGGTCACTCCGGACAAGGACTACGGGCAGCTCATCGGCCCGCACGTGTTCCAGTACAAACCCGGCAAAGCGGGAGCCGATGCGGAAATCTGGGGCACGGCCCAGCTATGCGAAAAGTGGGGCATCAAGGAGCCTTCCCAGGTCATCGACATGCTTGCCATCTGCGGTGACACCGCCGACAATGTCCCCGGAGTGAAAGGCGTCGGGGAGGTGGGGGCCGCCAAGCTTATCGGCAAATACGGTTCTCTGGAAAACATTTACGCCAATCTGGGAGAGCTCTCCGCCAAACAGCAGGCCCTTTTTGCCGATGCCCGGCCGCACATGGCCCTTTCCAAAGCCCTGGTCACCATCAAGACGGACATGGAGCTCCCGGTTTCCGTGAAGGATACGGCCTACAGCGGCATGTTCCGCAGCAATCTGGCCCGGCTTTTTGACTTTTACGAGTTTGGCTCTCTGAAAAAATATCTCACGGGACATCTCCTGGAAGGGAGTGCCGTGACGCCGGCATCTGCGGAAGTCACTCCCCAAAATGAAGTAAACATAAAGGACGTTTCCCTGGAGGAGCTTATAGGATTGCATCCCGCAAAACTTGGCCTTGTGATTTCCGGAGACAGGATTACGCTCTCTGACGGGAAGGTAGCGGCGGTGGAGGATATCGGCCCCGGGGTAAAAGGCATTCTGGAAGACGCATCCGTGGAAAAATTCGGGGAGGACCTTAAGAAAGCCTCCCGGATTCTGGACGGGCGCGGGATTCTCCTGGCCGGGAAATGGAACGACGTGCGCCTCATGCATTACGTTCTGGACCCTGAGCGGAGCCACGACCCTTCGCAGCTGGCAAAATCCCTCCTTGGGATAGACCTGGAGCAGGCCCCGGAAAAGGCGTCCACCGGCTCCCTGTTTGACGATATTCCTCTGGAGGAGGAGTCTTCACACAGCCTTGAGGCGGCGGTGATGGTCCTTCTTGGAGAAAAGCTCAGGGAATCTCTTCCGGCTTTTTACGACAACATGGAAGAGCCTCTGTCAAAGGTACTTGCCGGCATGGAAAAGGACGGGGTGAAAGTGGATATCGGCCAGCTGCGGTCCTTTGCCGACAAACTCCGCACTGAGCTTACCCAACGGGAGCAGCTCATACGGGAGATGGCCGGGGAGCCGTCACTCAACATATCCTCGCCCAAGCAGATCGGAGAGCTTCTGTTTGACAAAATGCAGCTTGACCCCAAAGCCAAAAAGAGCGGCTCCAAGGGGACTTACTCCACGGACGAGGCCACCCTGCAAGCTCTTGCACACAGGCATCCCATAATAAACGAGATTCTGGAATACAGGGGCGTAAAGAAGCTGCTCTCCACTTATATTGAACCTTTCCCCTCATACGTTTCAGAGCTTGACGGACGGGTGCATACCACTTTCAATCAGGCCCTTACGGCAACAGGAAGGCTTTCCAGTTCCAATCCAAACCTCCAGAACATTCCCGTAAGGACAGAGCGCGGCAAGGAAATACGCAAAGCCTTCGTGGCCGACGGCGGAGTGGTAGTCTCTGCCGACTACTCCCAGATAGAGCTGCGTATAATGGCCCACCTGAGCGGGGACTCGCACCTTATAGAGGCGTTCAAGGCAGGCGAGGATGTTCACGCCGCCACCGCCGCCAAGATTTTCGGCATCCCCGTTGCCGATGTCACCCGCGAGCAGCGCTCCATGGCCAAGACCGCCAACTTTGGAATCATGTACGGCATATCCTCCTTCGGCCTGGCACAGAGGCTGGGCCTGCCACGAGGAGCGGCCAAACAGCTTATCGAGGAATACTTTACCTCTTTCCCCGCCATACGCGGATTCATAGATTCCTCCGTGGAATTTGCCCGCACCCACGGCTATGTGGAGACCCTTTTCGGCCGTCGCCGATACCTTCCCGACATCCTTCAGAGAAACGCCAACGTTCGGTCGCTGGCAGAACGAAATGCGGTAAACGCCCCCATCCAGGGGACATCGGCCGATATAATAAAGCTGGCCATGATTGGGGTTGCCGACAGACTTCATAGCCAGGGATTCCGCTCCCGCATGGTGCTGCAGATTCACGACGAACTGCTCTTTGACGCATTCCCGGAAGAGGTCCCGGCCCTTCAGGCCATGGTAAAGGAAGTAATGGAAAATATTGTCACGCTGAGCGTCCCGCTGACGGTGGAATGCTCTTCCGGACAAAACTGGCTGGAAGCCCATTGAGACATGGAAGAAAAAGAGCTCATACTTGCCGCAGCCGGCGGTGACCAGACAGCCTATCGCATGCTCTATCAGGAGCATGAAAAGGCCGTCCGTGGCCGTGTAAGCGGTTATTTCAAATGGAAGGCCGATGTGGACGACGTCGTATCCGAAACCTTCCAGAAGGCGTTTTCCGCTCTGGACGGATTTGACATGGAAAGGAGTTTCCGCCCATGGCTGCTCACCATAGCCACCCGCACCGCCCTTGACCACCTGGACGCCATCAAGCGGGAGGACAAGAAGAAAGAAGGGATACTCCAGAAGAACTCGGATTCCGGAAAGGTGGAAACTCCGCTCACGGAGCAGACTCCGGAAGAGGAGATAATCCACGACGAGGTACATCAGCGTCTTATGGCTTTCATAGACGAACTCCCTTCACTGTACAAGGACGTGATGATAAAATACATGATAGAAGAGCTTGAATACGAAGAGATTGCAAAGGAGCTGGACCTGGAGCTGAACACGGTACGCACCCGCATACGCCGCGGCAAGCAGCACCTTGCAGAAATGATGTTGAGAGGAGAAATATGAACGGACAGGATTTTTTGACATTCATAGGGAAAGACTTTCCGCTTTCGCAGTTGCAGAAAGAGCGTTTCCTTGCCCTTGACGCCCTCTACCGGGAGTGGAACGCACAGATAAACGTAATCTCGCGAAAGGACATAGATTCCGTGTACAGCCATCACGTCCTGCATTCCCTTGCCATCGGCCGATATATATATAATGTGCCCGGTCTTTTGGAGAGGTTCTCCAAGGGCACTGTCCTGGACCTTGGTACAGGCGGTGGCTTTCCCGGAATCCCCCTTGCCATCCTCTTCCCGGAAGCCGGCTTCACCCTCTGCGATTCCGTCGGGAAAAAGACCATCGTGGCCGACGCCGTAGTGAAAGCCCTGGCGCTGGAAAACACCCATGTGGTGAACGCCAGAGCCGAATCCCTGCCCGGACAGTTTGACTTTGTTGTATCCCGGGCTGTAGCATCCCTGCAGGACTTCTACCCCTGGGTCCGGGGTAAATTCCGCGAAGGAATACTCTATCTCAAGGGCGGTGACGTGAACCCGGAAATATCGGCCATCATGGAAAAATACCGCCTTGCCAAAGGCTCCGTCACCACCTGGCCCGTTTCCTCCTGGCTCCCAGACCCCTACTACGACGGCAAACTCCTCCTTCACATTCGCTCCTGAAGACGGTTTGTTGGAAAAGTTGAAAAATAATTTTGTAAAGTTGGCGGGAATTACTACCTTTGCAGTCCATTACGCGAAAAAATAAAAAATAAGATATTATGAAAAGAACATTTCAACCTTCCCGTCGCAAGCGCGTGAACAAGCACGGCTTCCGCGCCCGCATGGCTACCGCCAACGGCCGCCGCGTTCTTAACGCACGCCGCCGCCACGCCCGCAAGAAACTCACTGTTTCCGACGAAGACCGCTGGTAGTTCTACCCGCAGACAAATACAAAAGGGGCTGTATTCTAAGACTTTTCCAAGGAATACAGCCTCTTTTTTTTGTTTCTATCACTGCCCAGGTGCTACTAACGTCCCACTTAATGGACCGTCAGTGTCATTTTACCCCCATTATCGCTACTATCGGTCCAGTGATTGGGACGTTAGTAGCACCCTTGAAGTCCATTACACCCCATCAAGGCGGCGGTTTAAATCCGGTCTCCGATAAAGAGGTTGACAGCGGCCAGGAATTTCTTTCCCTGGAGATAGGGCAGGTTGACGTGGTAGGACTGCGGCCACATGCAGATGGCCTTTCCGGCCATGATCTGGGCAATGCGGTACATCTTCTCCTTGTGCTCAGGCGTATCCCAGACGGGGCCGAAGTACTGTCTTCCCATGGACTGATAGAAATGCGTAAGC
>JAFUVY010000018.1 GCA_017477335.1 Bacteroidales bacterium | reverse complement strand
GTCCCCGCCCGAGGGCGGGAACTTGTATCCAACGGGCCCCTCCCTCTATACTTGTCCGAGGGTGGACAAGCCTCCTGGAGGGTACTCCCTTCCGCAGAGCATGGATTCACTACCCCGGTACGGAACAATTAGAGGTATATTGTAGTAGGAAGGGGATAAGGTTTCGGACGGCATAGCCGCCCGTGGCTTTGTGAACGGGAGGGACCCGCTGCCGGAGGCAGTGGGGGGGATAGGACCGTAGGTCCGTACCAGGCCGAAGCCTTATCCCCTTCCGAATGTCCGTCCCAGTCTGCACTTCTGTCCCAGTCCGAACACTTCTGATACCGAGCATCAGGGAAAAACAGCAAACGCCCCCAGGGAACGGAGGGGGCGTTTGGCGGAGCCACTCATCAGGCTCGAACTGACGACCTGCGCGTTACGAATGCGCTGCTCTACCGACTGAGCTAAAGTGGCATGCCGGCTACATGAGCCGGGATTGCAAAGTTAAAACTTTTTTTCGGAAGATTTGCATCCGCACGTCAAAAAGTGTAATTTTGCGGGAATTATAGTATTTATGAAATCTGACATCATTGTTGTAGGCGGCGGTGCAGCCGGCCTCATGGCTGCGATAGGAGCGGCAAGGCAATTGACCCTTAGTGAAAATGGCGGAACCGTGACCGTCCTGGAAAAGATGCCCAGGCCCGGACGGAAGATAATGATTACCGGAAAGGGCCGTTGCAATTTTACCAACGTCAAACCCTGGCAGGACTTTTCCGCCCACATTCAGTCAGACCCCGCTGCGGTAAACCCCGCGTGGCATACTCTTACCCCGGAAGGTTTGATTGATTTTTTCCGGGAAAACGGCCTCAGGAGCGTGGTGGAAAGGGGTGACAGGGCTTTCCCTGCAACCATGAACGCCGGCGACGTGGTGGACGCCCTCAAGCGCGCCTGTACCCTGAACGGCGTCAAACTGGTCACGGACTGCGAGGTGAAAACCGTTGACGTGACCCCGCGTGGATTCAGTCTGGACTGCGTTCAGACCACGCGCAAACAGCTCAAATTCAAGGAAGAAGTAACCATAGAGCCCGTAGAGCACAGCTGCCGGAAACTCATCATAGCAACCGGCGGCCTGTCCTATCCCGGAACCGGTTCCACCGGCGACGGCTACATGTGGGCGGAGGAAATGGGACACGCCATCAAGCCCTGCTTCCCTTCACTCACGGCCCTTGTTCCCGCAGGTTACAAATCAGATAACCCTTTGGCTTCGGAAATCAAAAATGCCTTCCGCGGGCGTACCGTTTACGGCAAAACCAAAGAACGCAAGATTGCTCCGCTGCCCTCATGGTACCCCAAATTCCCCAAACACATAGAAAGGGTGACTCCGCTCTCGGAGCAGGGTGCTCTTTTCAACGGCAACACGCTTGAAAACGTCCAGCTTACCCTAATGGTCAACGGCTCTCCCGTGCAGACGGAGTTCGGAGACATAGAGTTCACCGACGGCGGCCTGGAAGGCCCCATCGGCTTTACCGTAAGCCGCAGAGCCGTCAAGGCCCTTAACGACGGGCAGAAGGTGGCAGTTTCCATAGACCTGAAGCCCTCCGTAGAACTGGATAAGCTGGATGCCGATATCCACGGCCGCTGGCAGGAGATCATAGATGATCCCCGCTCCAAGGGACAGAGCTTCAGGAGACTTTTCCGCATCCTCCTTGGCAAGCTCATCCCCTGGGACCTTACCCTTGCTTTCCTTGACACCAACCAAAGCGTAAGCGTGGACACCCTAGCCCGGGCCCTCAAGGATTGGAATCTCCCCATTGCCGGCTTCGTAGGTTTTGAAAGGAGCGTAGTCACGGCAGGCGGCGTAAGCACGCAGGATGTTGTGGCCAAAACACTTGAATCCAAAAAACAACCCGGCCTTTACTTTGCCGGAGAAGTCCTGGACATGGACTGCGACACGGGAGGCTACAACCTCCAGTGCGCCTTTGCCACGGGCTTCCTCGCTGGGGAATCGGCCGCTAAAGCACTTTAATATAATATATGGACAAAAAATCTTACGCATTCGGAATGAGCGTTGCCTCCAGCTTCTATCAGCAGGGCATACGTGTAGCATCCGTAGAAGACTTTATCGCAGGCCTCAAGGCTATGCTTACCGGTCAGAAACCCGCCATCTCCATGGAAGAGGCGGGAGAGGCCCTGGAAGCTTTCTATAAAGAACTGGAAGACGAGGCCGCAGAGCGCAATGCCGCGGCAGGAGCAGCCGCAAAGGAAGAAGGGGAGAAGTTCCTCGCTTCCATGATGAAGGACCCCGCAGTGAAAGCAACAAAGAGCGGACTTCTTTACAAAGTTGTCACAGAAGGCAGCGGCCGCAAGCCCAAGGCCACCGACAAGGTTTACTGCCACTATGAGGGCACTTTCCCCAACGGACAGATTTTTGACAGCTCCTATAAGAGGGGGGAGCCCATAGAGTTTGGCCTCAATCAGGTTATCAAGGGTTGGACGGAAGGCCTTCAGCTCATGAGCGAGGGCTCCAAGTACGAACTCTATCTGCCTTACCACCTTGCATACGGAGAAACCGGCACCGGCGGAATTCCTCCCTACAGCGCCCTTAAATTTGTGGTGGAACTCATAGAGGTCAGATAATCCAGCAAGTGGAAACCCTTGTCCGGGCAATAGAGATTTTTGCTGCGCTTACCGGCGTCGCCTACGTGGTGCTGGAAATCCTGCAGAAGAATGCCATGTGGTACGTGGGAATACTCACGGGTGCCGCGTGTGCCTTCAGTTTTGCCGTGACCCAGGTATGGGCTTCCATGGCCCTTAACATCTATTACGTGGGTATGTCCGTGGTGGGCCTTTGGCAGTGGAAAAAGGATGCCGAGGTGTCTCCGGAGCTGGAAATCCGCTACCGAAGGCCGTCCTTAAAAGTCATCCTGGCGAGCCTGGCCCTTCTTGTATGCGGCGTCGCACTGCTTTCCCCGCTCCTTGCCCGTACCGGAGATCCCGCACCGCTCCCGGATGCTTTTGTGACAGTGCTCAGTGCCATTGCAACATGGTGGCTGGCAAAATCTTACCTTCAGCAGTGGCTGCTTTGGATAGTGGCGGACGCTGTGACATCGGCCCTGTGTGTCTATACAGGCCAATACGCCATGGCGCTGATGTACCTGGCCTATATGGCATCGGCCGCAATCGGATATATACACTGGAAAACCAAAGGCAATGGCATATAAGGAAGAATACCCCTCCAGACTGCTCTCCGACGCGGTGGAGGCAATCAGCTCGCTTCCCGGAGTGGGCCGCCGCAGCGCCCTTCGCCTGGCCCTGCACCTTCTGAGGCAGCCTGTGGAGAACGTCCACCACTTTACGGAAGCGGTGAACCGCCTCAGGGATGGGGTGCAGTATTGCCGCACGTGCAGCATGATTTCGGATACGGAGCAATGCGCTATATGCTCTGACTCCAAGCGGGACCACGGCATTATTTGCGTGGTGGAAAGCGTCCGTGACGTCATGAGCATAGAGGCTACAGGCCAGTTCAACGGCGTTTACCACGTGCTGGGAGGTATCATTTCCCCCATAGCGGGCGTGGGTCCCTCGGACCTCACCATATCGGCCCTGGAAGAAAGGGTGAAAGGTGGAGGATGCCGGGAGGTGATACTGGCCCTGGACGGGGATGTGGAGGGGGAGACCACCGCCTTTTATATCTATCGGCGCCTGCAACCCTTCGGGGTTACGCTTACCTCCCTTGCAAGGGGACTCGGATTTGGGGATTCCCTGGAGTACGCAGATTCCCTGACGCTGGGCCGATCAATAGTTAACCGTCAGATTTTCAAGGTATGACAGAGCAAAACATGAGCGAGGCACGCCGATGCCTCCTGTGCAAGAAACCCAAGTGCTCCCTTCAGGGATGCCCGGTGCATACGCCGGTTCCGGAATGCATGGCCCTCTACCGCGAGGGCAGGGAAGACGAGGCCGCCGCCCTCCTATGGGAGAACAACCCCCTTTCCGCCGTTACCTCCCTGGTGTGCGACTGGAAGCAGTTCTGCTTTGGCAACTGCGTCCTCAATGTGAAGCAGGCCCCCGTCCACTGGTACAAGGTGGAGCAGGAAATATCGGGCCGATACCTCCGCACCGTCACCCTTTCCCGCAGCGGTAACCGCCTGGTGGGTAAAAAGGTGGCCGTGGTTGGCGCCGGTCCCGCAGGAATCGCCGCCAGCGTATGGCTTTACGGGGAAGGGGCCGATATAGTTCTCTACGATGCCAACCCCGAAATAGGCGGAGTGCTCCGCTACGGCATCCCTCCCTTCCGCCTGGACCGCGACCTGGTGGCTCAGTACAGCCGCATCCTTGATGTCCCCGGGATAGAATTCCGCGGCGGCAGCAAGGTTTTGTCCGCGGCATCGCTTGCCTCTGAGTACGACTATGTGCTCATCTGTGCCGGGGCGGAAAAACCCGTCACCCTGGGCATCCCCGGGGAAGAAAGGGCCGTCCAGGCGCTGGAGTACCTCAGGCAGCCGGAGGCATTTGACCTTGGAAAGAAAGTTATCGTGATAGGCGGCGGAAACGTTGCCATGGACGCCTGCCGCACGGCAGTCCGTAGCGGGGCCGATACCTGGGTGTACTACCGCAAGACCTTCGAGAACATGCCGGCAAATCCCCTGGAGGTAGACCAGGCCCGGGAAGACGGAGTTAAATTTGCCGTTTTCCAGGCTCCGGTGGAGGTGCAGGACGGCGGCGTAGTCTTCTGCGACTGCGAGAACTTAGTTCCCGAGGATGGGGGCCGCGTAGTTACCCGTATTATCAAAGGTACGGAACACTTTGTGGAATGCGACACGCTTGTGACAGCCATAAGCGAAAAGCCGGATCTGTCCATTATGGAAGGGACGGAAGGCCTTCCCAATGTGTTCAGGGCCGGAGACTTCCTCCTTGGTCCCAGAACCGTGGTGGAGGCGGTAGAGTCCGCCCGCACGGCGGTAAAAAACATACTTGAAGCATGAAAGCCGTCCTTATATATTCCGGTGGGCTGGACAGCACCACCCTCCTCTACGAGTTCCGTGAGAGCATAGCCCTTGCCGTAAGTTTTGACTACGGGTCCAAGCACAACGCCCGGGAGATAGAGTACGCCCGGAAAAACTGCGCCAGGGCCGGTGTCCGCCATCTGGTGATTCCCCTGGATTTTATGGGCCGATATTTCCGCAGCGACCTTCTCCTGAGCGGCGGAGGTATTCCCGAGGGGGCTTACGACAGTGAGAACATGAGTTCCACCGTGGTGCCTTTCCGCAACGGGATCATGCTGTCCATAGCGGCCGGACTTGCAGAAAGCTACGGTCTGGATACCATCATGATGGCAAACCACAGCGGAGACCACAGCATTTACCCGGACTGCACTCCGGAATTCACGCAGGCCTTTGGAAAGGCTGTGGAATACGGTACCGGGAAAGTGGGGAAACCAGGCAGCGGAGTCCGTCTGGTGTCGCCCTACTGCAACATTACCAAGCGCCAGATAGCTCTCCGCGGAAGGGACCTGGGAGTGGATTATTCACTTACCTATTCCTGTTACAAGGGAGGGGAGCACCACTGCGGAAAGTGCGGAACCTGCGTGGAGAGAAAGGAGGCTCTGGAGGGTTTTGACCCTACGGAGTATCTTTTTTAGTCCTCCCACTCTTGCAAAAAGAGTAAAAATCCTTACCTTTGCACGATTGGTATGCTCAGCGTTTTCTACAGAGAGGATGGAAAAATCCTGCTTACCCAGAATGTGGGGAGTTTCGGCGGCTTCAAGCTCGAGGACGTCGTCTGGATAGACCTTGTCCAGCCCACAGGTCAGGAAAAGCGTCTTGTGGAGGCTTTCCTGGGCACGGAAATACAGTCAAGAGCACAGGCGGAAGAGATTGAATCATCGTCCCGCTATTTTGAAACGGACGACGTTATCTTTGCCAACACCAACTTCCTTACCCCTGGTCCCGACGAGTACGGGGAACAGGCCGTCTCATTTACCATTGTCGGGGAAACCCTCACCACCCTTCGTGAAGTCCCGCTGCGCTCCTTTACGGAGCTCCAGAGGAGGATGCAGGTGAATCCCAGGCAGTATCCTTCCGGGTTCAGCGTCTTTACGAGCATACTGGATCAGCGTGTGGACCTGGATGCGGATATGATTGAGCTCCTTTCAAAGGAAATCTCCCAGTACGCACGCCGTATCAACGAGGAAGAAACCATAGACCAGGAACTGCTGATAGATATTTCCCAGATGCAGGAGAATACCATGGTGGTGCGCGAGAACGTAGTGGACAAGCAGCGTCTCATCTCCAATCTCATGCGCTCCTCCAAGGTTCCCCGCAGCCTGGAAAACCGCCTGAACGTCCTTCTGCAGGATATTAGTTCCCTCCTGAGCCACACCAACTTCTGCTTCGAGCGTCTGGAATACCTCCAGGACACCGTAGTGGGTCTTATCAACCTGGAGCAGAACAAGATTATGAAGATTCTGGCTGTAGTGTCGGTCTTCCTCATGCCCCCGACGCTCATTGTGGGATTCTACGGCATGAACGTACGCCTTCCCATGATAGCGGCCGATGATCCCAATGCCAATATCTGGAACTGGCTTATCATCCTGGGACTCATGGTGCTCAGCTGCGGAGTGGTATGGTTCCTGTTCCGTAGGAAGAAACTCTTGTAAAATCAAATAATTATACCTATATTTGCCCGCCTTTTTCCCGAAGGCGGGTTTTTGTCGCTTTCGGAGGGTACAAGAAATAATGTTTAACTACTAGTTTTTTCAATTCATCCAATTATGTCTGAAGAAATTAAGAACGCATCCATTGCTCCCGAGGAGTTCAACTGGGATGCATTTGAGAACGACGGCCTTACTTCCGAAAGCAGGGAAGAAACCCTTGCGAAGTATGAGCAGACTCTCTCCAAAGTAACCGAGAACGAGGTTGTGGAGGGTGTTGTCACTTCCATCAACAAGCGCGAAGTGGTGGTTAACATCGGCGCCAAGAGCGAAGGTGTCATCTCCGCCCCTGAATTCCGCTACAACCCTGACCTCAAGGTCGGTGACAAGGTAGAAGTCCTGGTAGAGTCCGCAGAGGACCGCAAGGGACAGCTCATCATCTCCCACAAGAAGGCCCGTCAGCTCAAATCCTGGGATATGGTCAACGCTGCATACGAAAGCGGTGAAATTGTCAAGGGTTATGTCAAGACCCGCACCAAGGGCGGCATGATCGTTGACGTCTTTGGAATCGAGGCTTTCCTCCCCGGTTCCCAGATTGACATCAAGCCCATCCGTGACTACGACGTGTTCGTGGACACCACCATGGACTTCAAGATTGTCAAGATCAATCAGGAGTTCCGCAATGTGGTAGTAAGCCACAAGGCTCTTCTGGAGGCCGAGCAGGAGCTCAAGAGGGCAGAACTCATCTCCCGTCTGGAGAAGGGTCAGGTCCTGGAAGGCGTGGTCAAGAACATCACCAACTACGGCGTGTTCGTGGACCTTGGCGGCGTGGACGGTCTCATCCACATCACAGACCTCAGCTGGGGCCGCATCTCCCATCCGGAAGAGGTTGTCGCCCTTGACCAGAAGATTAACGTTGTCGTCCTTGACTTCAACGAGCAGCAGAAGCGCATCGCCCTTGGTCTCAAGCAGCTCAGCGCTCACCCTTGGGAGGCTCTCTCCGCAGACCTCAAGGTTGGTGACACTGTGAAGGGCAAGGTTGTCGCAGTTGCAGACTACGGCGCATTCGTAGAGGTTGAGCCCGGTGTGGAAGGCCTCGTACACGTAAGCGAAATGAGCTGGAGCCCCCGCCTGCACAGCGCACAGGAATTCCTTAAGGTTGGTGACGAGGTAGAGGCCCAGATCCTCACCCTTGACCGCGAGGCCCGCAAGATGTCCCTCGGTATCAAGCAGCTCACCGTCAACCCTTGGGAGAGCATCCGTGAGAAGTATCCCGTTGGTTCCCAGCACAAGGCTACCGTTCGCAACATCACCAACTTCGGCGTGTTTGCAGAGCTTGAGGACGGCGTGGAAGGTCTCATCCACATCTCCGACCTCTCCTGGAACAAGATCAAGCATCCTTCAGAGATGGTTCAGAGCGGTGACGTTATCGACGTGGTCATCCTTGACTTCGACGAGAACAGCCACAAGCTTTCCCTCGGTCACAAGCAGCTCACTCCCAACCCTTGGGACGAACTGGAGGCCAAATATCCCGTAGGTACCGAAGTTGAGGCTACCGTTACCGTAGCCGGCGACAAGAACTACACCCTCACCCTTGCAGACGGAACAGAGGTTACCGCATTTGCACGTGAGATGGTCAAGGAAGACGGTAAGGCAGCAGTTGTAGGTGAGACTCTCAATGTCAAGATTGTAGATCTCCGCCGCAGCACCCGCAGCATCCGCGTTTCCCACGTCCGCACTTACGAAGAGGTGAAGGCCGCCCGCGAGAACGCCGAAGCAGAGTCCGCCAAGAAGGCTATCAAGAAGGTTCAGACCAGCGTGGAGAAGACCACCCTCGGTGACATCTCCGCTCTTGCAGCCCTCAAGGACAAAATGGAGAAGGGTGAATAAGAATCCCTTTTCAGTCACTATGCTGGGTACGGCTTCCGCCATGCCCACCAGTGACAGAAATCAAAGCGCCCAGGCACTGTCCGTACATGGGCGCTTATTCCTTATAGATTGTGGCGAAGGAACCCAGTACAGGATGGCACAGGAGCACATCCCCATGATGAAACTGGATTCTATCTTCATTTCCCACATTCACGGGGACCATGTTTTTGGTATTTTCGGCCTGCTGTCCACAATCGGCATGAAGGGCCGTCAGACCCCGCTGAATATCTTTGCTCCAGACTCATTTGGCCCCGTGCTCAAATTCTTCCTGAGCTACTGGGGCGACGGCCTTGGCTTTGAGATCCGTTATACCCCGCTGAGGATGAAGTCTCCGGAGGTAGTGTTACAGGCCAAAGCCTTCCAGGTGGAGGCCTTCCCGCTGAATCATGGCATAGAGACCTTCGGCTTTATCTTCCGCGAAAAAGAACCCATGCTGAACGTGCGCAAGGAATGCATAGAGGAAATGGGCCTCAGCCTTACGGAGATAGGCACTCTGAAAAGGGGAGAGGATGTCCTCCGTGCCGATGGCTCCGTCATCCCCGCCTCCGTTGCCGCCTACAGGCCATACGAACCGCGGAGTTACGCCTACTGCTCGGACACCGCTCCCTTCCCGGAAGAGGCTCAGTGGCTTAAAGGTGTCAATGTGATTTATCACGAAACCACTTATCTTGACGCCCTTGCAGACCAGGGCGCTCTCCGCCATCATTCCACAACCCTCCAGGCGGCCCGCCTGGCATTGGACGCAGGCGCGAGGAAGCTCATCATAGGCCATTATTCCTCCCGCACCAAGGATTCCGCGCTCTATGAGGCCGAGTGCCGCACAATCTTCCCGGATACTTTTGCGGCCTCCGACGGAGATACTTTTGCGATATGAGTCAGAGCAGGTCATACCGCGTTGCAGGCCACGGAATCAGGGTGATTCTGGAGGCCCCGTGGAGTTTTAAGGCGCTTACAAAGGAGCAGGAGGAGGTGGTGGCAAAATTGGCTGCCGGAGGCGATGTGGGTGTTGTCTCCGTGCCGGCGGACAGGCAGGAACTTCTGGAGGAGAATGCCTCTCACATGGCTGCGACAAGGAGTGCATCTCCCTATGAACTGGATTTCCTCCAGTACGAGCCTTTTGCCGATGAAGTGGCGGATCCTCTCATGACCATGACGGTCAAGCCCTGGACGGGACCGTTGCCGGGCATGGATTCATGGGAATTCCTTCTGGAATCCGGAGACCAGTATCCAATTGTGAGAGTCCTTAAGGCAGGTGAGAGGCTTGCTTTCCAAATCAAGTATTCATCTGACAGAGTAGCCGGGACGCTGCTTGTGGACAGGCATGCGGGAAGCGGAGAATATTTTGCCGCCAAGGGCACTCAGGAACCGGTCCTTTATGCCCTCAATACGGCAATCATGCTACAGTTCACCGTGGCATCGGCCCCGTACGGGACACTGCTCATGCATGCTTCGGTTACAAGGTATATGGGAAAGGCCAATGTGTTCTTTGGGGTTAGCGGCACCGGGAAGAGCACTCACAGCAGGCTCTGGCATGAGCATGTCCCGGGCTGTGACCTTATGAATGACGACAACCCGGTCCTTCGTCTCTCTCCTGACGGAACGCCGCTTGTCTATGGCAGCCCGTGGAGCGGTAAGACGCTCTGCTACAGGAATGTATCGGCCCCGGCTGGAGCTTTTGTGAGGCTGGAGCAGGCACCTGACAACAAAATAAGTAAACTCAAGGGTCTGGAGGCTTATGCAAGCGTAATAGGCTCCGTGTCTTCCATGCGTTGGGACAGGGAGTTCATGGACAATATTGTTAAGACAGTGGAAACTGTCGCCATGTCAGTTCCATGCTATCGTCTTGAATGCCGTCCGGACCGCGAAGCTGTGATAATCTGTAAAAACGCTATATCATGAAAATCGGAATCGCAAACGACCACGCAGGCGTGGAGTACAAGAAAAAGCTTGTTAAAATGTTGGAGACCAGAGGTATAGAAGTAGTTAGCTTTGGTACGGACACAGCTGACAGTGTGGACTACCCGGATTATGCCCATGCCCTTGCACTGGCAGTGGAAAAGGGAGAGGTGGACAAGGGAATCGCCCTCTGCGGCACCGGCAACGGCATGGCAATCACGCTTAACAAGCACCAGGGCATCCGTGCAGGACTGGCATGGGGAACAGCCATCGGCAAGCTGGTGGCCCAGCACAACAACGCCAACGTGCTGGTACTTCCTGCCCGTTTCGTGAGCTATGCCGTGGCTTCCGCTACCGTCCGTGCATGGCTGGATACCCCCTTCGAGGGCGGACGCCACCAGAAGCGCATAGACAAAATCCCCTGCAAATGAGTTTTCTGGTTCCCGCTCCGGGTACCGTCCTGTCCCGCAGCATAGAGGATTATCCGGAGGGAATCGTCCTGCCGGTAAACAAGCCGTACAGGTGGACATCGGCCGATGTAATCCGTAAGCTCAAGTACGCTGCCATAAAGCACTTCGGGAAGAAGAATCTGAAGGTGGGCCACGCCGGAACGCTGGACCCGCTGGCAACGGGCGTACTGCTGGTTTGCGTAGGGCAGGCGTGCAAAAGGGCCCAGGAGTTGCAGGACCATGACAAGGAGTATATTGCGGCCATACGCTTTGGAGCCACCACTCCTTCCTATGACCTGGAAAAAGATATAGACGAAAGATATCCCTTCGAACATATTACGGAAGACACTGTCCGCGAGGCACTTAAGGGCTTCCTTGGACAGCAGGAGCAGGTGGCCCCCCTCTTTTCCGCCAAGTCCATAGACGGAGTCCGCGCCTACGAGATTGCACGAAGGCACTATCGCCGCGGGGAGCCCGTCCCGGACAATCTCCTTCAATGCAGCCGTATAACCATCCATCAGCTGGAACTCCTTTCCTTTGGCATTTCGCTGCCGTCCTCTCCCCTGGATGATGCCTTAAATGCTTCCTCCAGGATAAACGTAACGGACACTTCCGTCTATGGTTTCCCGGAGGCAAGCGTCAGGATACGCTGCTCCAAGGGGACTTACATCAGAGCCTTCGCCCGGGACCTTGGAGAGGCCGTAGGCTCGGGAGCCCATCTTGCCGGCCTTATCCGCTGCGTCAGCGGAGATTTCAATCTTGGAAACGTTCTTTCCGTAGAACAGGCTCTGGAATTGTTAAAATAATTATCTTTGCAGCTGAAGAGCCTTGACCATGACTGCCTTATGGTCAAGTATGAGATATCTTGTTCAGCTGGAGGGAAGTTTCCTTCAAACGGAGGAAGACCGCGACATCGCGGGAAAAATCATCTGTGTCTGTGCTCTGAGAGCGGACGTAGGACTTGTCTTTTACCAGACAGACCGGGACTGCCGGGCTGTCATAGAAACCATCAACCCCGCCCCGTATGCGCGTGAGCTTAAACGCATCCTTTCCCAGGTTTTCTCCGTAAGGCTTGGGAAAAGGTCCATTCTCCGCGGCGTCCCGGTAAAGCTTCAAAAGGTAGATGCCTCCATCTTCCCGCCTTCGCACAAAAAACCCTCCCAAGGCATTTCCGTTGGCTCATTGCCACGGGATCTCAGGAGGGAAATCATGCATACGAACCTGAGCCTTGAAGGCTGCCGCTGGCTCCTGGATGCCAATCTCAGGCTCATCCCGGAGAGCGTGTTCCAGGGACTTTAGATACGGCCCAGCCTTTCTGCCGCGAAGGTCATCCTCCGGGCAAATTCCTTGAGCCCGATAAAGGAGATTATGGCGGCGATTCCAAGACCGCTGGCGGCTCCCGTGAGTGCCAGGCGGAGGCTGTTCATGACCTTGCCCATAGGGTACTCACGCATCTTGATGTACTCCTCTATGGCCGTTTCCAGCGAGGCCTGGTCCAGGGCGCCGGAATAGGGCTCCAGGTCGTCAAAGCCAAAGTTCACGCCGGTTATGTACTGGCACACTTCAAAGCAGTATTCGTAGTGTTCGCTCTTCCAGAACTTGTCCACGTCCTTGGCCAGGAAGGGTGCGGTTGCGGCGTCGTCATACACTTTTGCACGGGGGTCTGCGGGCCTGTTGGGATCCGCCTGCTTTGTGGGCAGGCCGGCGCCGGCCTTGATGCCGTAGGCTTCAAACTCCTCCGGGCATACAAACAGATAGGAGGCAATGTCCCAGAAGTCCTTCACGAAGCTTGCCCTTTCCCGGATGAGCTCCACTGCGGCCTGTACGTATTCTTTGGTGAAAACATGGTTCCTGAAGTCCGCTCCGGGGCATTCCGCCACCTTGATGCCGTGGCTCTCAAGCACGGGAATGAAGAGCTCCGTAAGCTCTTCCGTGGATTTCTCCCTGAGATATTCCTTGTTGAACCACTTTGCCTTTTCCACGTTGAACCTTGCTCCGGATTTGATAACCCTCTCAAGTGAGAACACGGGCACCAGCTCGTCTATCCTGTAGAGTTCCCTTTCTCCGCCGGGATTCCAGCCAAGGAAGGCCAGAAGGTTCACAAAGGCCTCGGGGAAGTAGCCGTCTTCACGGTAACCGCGGGATACTTCGCCTGTCTCGGGATTCTCCCAGCGGAGGGGGAATACAGGGAAGCCCAGGCGGTCGCCGTCCCTCTTGGAGAGCTTGCCCTTTCCGTCCGGCTTCAGAAGCAGTGAAAGGTGGGCAAAGCGCGGCATGGTATCCGTCCAGCCGAAGGCCTCGTAAAGCAGGTAGTGCAGGGGCAGGGAAGGAAGCCACTCCTCGCCGCGGATGACCTCCGTTATTTCCATCAGGTGGTCGTCCACAATGTTGGCAAGGTGGTAGGTGGGAAGCTCATCGGCCCTTTTCCAGAGCACCTTGTCGTCCAGGGTGTCGGTGCTGACTTCCACGTGGCCGCGGATAAGGTCGTCCATCTTAACGATGCGGTCTTTTGGCATCTTGAAGCGTATGGTCCAGTCCGTGGTGGTCTCCAGAAGCTTTTTGACCTCTTCTTCCGGGAGGCTCAGGGAGTTGCGGAGCCCCATCCTGCTGGCGGCGTTGTACATGAAAGTCTGCCCGGCCGCTTCCGCCTGGGCCCTTTTATCGTTGAGCTCATCGGCACTGTCAAAAGCGTAGTAGGCCCAGCCTGCATCCACCAGCTGCTCTGCGTATTTGCGGTAGATGGGGCGCCTCTGGCTCTGCCTGTAAGGGGCGTGGGGGTGACGCTCGGAAGCGGTCTCAACCACGTTGCCATTGGCATCCACTCCCTCGTCGGGAATGATACCGCACCAGTTCAGGGCTTCAATGATGTACTTCTCCGCACCGGGGACAAAGCGATGGCTGTCCGTGTCCTCAATGCGGATTATGAAGTCTCCGCCTTTCTGCTTGGCGTACAGGTAGTTATACAATGCTGTGCGGACTCCGCCCATGTGGAGCGGTCCGGTGGGGGAGGGTGCGAATCTTACGCGTGTCTTTCTTTCCATATACTAATGTCGTCTGCGTATTGCGGGTATGATTTCAAGGTCGGAGAGTTTCTCGCCGGCTTCTACGCAAAGCACGGGCTTGTGGTCGCTCTCAAAATTAAAGGTACGGGCGTTGTCGGAATTGTTGTAGCCAATCTTTATCGTGTCTCCGGATGCGGGGAGGGAAATCTCCTGCTGGTCCGCGGGCTCCTTCCACTGGAAGCCCTCGTCAATGATGACAAGGTTTCCAAGGTTCTTGTCCAGACCCAGTTCTCCAAGGTCCATCTCAAAGCCCGTCACTATGGCGGTTATCCTTATCTTGTCGCCAAACTCGGGGTCGTCTTCCCAGATGATGCCCTTCTTGAAGCGGTTGGCGTCACCTGTGTAGGAGGATATCATCTCGTCTATCTTCTCAAGGTCGCTCATCTTGGCTCCCTGCTCGTTGTTTCCCGTTGTGATGTTCACCAGGACGTTCTTGGAGGTCTTGAGGTCAAAGTCGTTCAGGAGAGGACTCTCGAATGCCCCGCGTACTGCATCCTGCAGGCGGTTGGGCCCGGTGCCCTCTCCGCTTCCCATCAGGGCCATCCCGGAGTTTCTCATCATCTTGCACACATCCTGGAAGTCCACGTTAATGTAACCGTGTCTGTTTATCACCTCAATGATGCCGCGTACGGCGGTGGCCAGTACCTCATCGGCCTTGGGGAAAGCCTCCTGGATGAGGGTGTCGCCAAAGAACTGGTACAGCTTTTCGTTGTTTATTATAAGGAGGGCGTCCACGTTCTTTTCCAGCTCGTGGATGCCGTCTATGGCCTTGGACTGGGACTCGTTGCCCTCGTTCTTGAAGGGGATGGTGACAACGGCTACGGTAAGTATTCCGCGGTCCTTTGCCATCTTGGCAATGACGGGCGATGCACCGGTGCCGGTACCGCCGCCCATGCCCGCGGTGATAAAGAGCATCTGGGTGCCGGAATCCAGCACAAGACGGGCAATCTGGTCCTGGGACTCAAGGGCTGCATTGCGGCCGGCAGTGGGGTCCGTTCCTGCGCCAAGCCCGCCTTCTCCCATCTGAATCTTCAGGGGAACCTCGCTGTTCCTAAGGGCCTGTGCATCCGTATTGCAGACTATGAAGCTGCATCCGCGGATGTTTTTCTTGTACATGTAGTTGACTGCGTTGCAGCCGCCTCCGCCTACGCCGATGACCTTGATGATGGAATTGTCCTTTTCCCATCCTGCGGGAGCTATTTCTTTATTGCTGTCTATAATCATAGCTTACATGTTTGCTTTGTCGTATAATTTCATGGCTGTGTCCCAAACCACTGACAGGATGCCGGACCGCTCCACATTCTCCCTCTTCACCCTTACTTTCTTGGTCTTCTTGGGCTTTTCCGTCTCCTGGGGGGTGACGGTTTCAATCTCGTCTTCGTTGAACAGCGTCTCCCTTACTTCCACTTCCACGGTCTCGTTTTCAATATCGGCTTCATCCTTCTTCTCCGGTACGGATACGCAGTCGGGGAGCCTGTCGGCCTTGGCGGCCAGGATCATGCCGATAGCCGCGGTCGCCCCCGTGGAATAAACTCCACTGCCGTACGAGGCGCTGAACATATATCGGGGATAGCCTTTGCGAACCTCGTAGCCGGACATCTCCTTAATAAGGCCAACCAGGTTTACAAGCTCCGCACCGCCTCCGGTAATGACCAGTCCGCTCCTGATGGAGTTCTGAAGCCCGCTGTCCTGGATGTAGTAGAGTATGGCTTCCACAATCTCGCGTGCGCGGCAGTCTATGATCTCAGAAATGTAGCGCACAGGCACTTCCTTGGCCGGTTCGTACATCCTCAGCTGCAACACTTTGTCCGTAAGGCTGGCAAGCTTCCCGGGCTGGCAGGCCCCGAAGCGGAGCTTTATGTTTTCTGCAAGGACATCGGAAATGGTGCATTCCGTACGTATGTCGTTGGTGATGGATTTTCCTCCGAAGGGGATGGACGCATAGTAGCGCATGATTCCGCCGTAATAGACGGAAAGGGAGGTTACGCCTGCTCCAAAGTCCACCAGGGCTACACCGCTGGACATCTCGTCCTCCGTCAGGACGGCCTTTGCCACCACGTCCGGGACAAAGTACTTCTTGGCGATGGCTATCCCCAGTCCGTTGAAAATCTTGTCCAGTGCCGTGGTTGCGCTCATGCGGCCAACGAACACCTTGAAATTGCCTTCCAGGGTGTTGGAGATGGTCCCCACCACCTCGCTTTCCACCAGCTGAATCTCGTCGTCAATGGAGAAGGACTGCGCCACCGCGCCCAGCATGACGTCCTTGTCCGGATTGGGCAGGGGATAGGTCTCCAGGGCTATGCTCTTGAGGGCGTTCACCTCTTCCTGGTCTATATATTCGTCCGGGTTGTTCCTTGTAATAGTGGCCGATGCGGTGAGCTGAGCTACCTCGCTGCGGGGCATGCCAACCACCACCTGCAGGATGGTTATCATCAGTTCCTGCTCGGCTTCCCTGATGGCTTCCTTAAGTTTTTGGGATGCCTTCATGGGATTGTGAATCATGCTGGCTTTTATGCCCTCCGACGGTGTCTCCTTGTAGTAAACTATCTGGATGTCGTCGCCACTGACCTTTGCGACGCAGAGCCCGAATTTGGAGCTCCCGAGGTCTATTGAAGCAATGTATTTCTCGTCCATCTTTTTATTGTTTGCAAACTATCTGTCCTTTGTATCTTACATCAACACTCCTGTAGTGGCCTTCTCCCTTTGCGGGAACTATGCTCTTGTAGTATTTTTCCATAAGGCCGAATTTCTCTTCCACCCTTGTGGGAGAGCCGAAGATAAACTTCTCCTTCCCGGTGGAGGGATAAATGGTAAGGTCCCCGTTGTCGTCCACATGTATCTGGCTCACGATGTCTTTCCACGGGCTGGAGCTTATGAAAGCCGCCATGGTCACTATCTTTTCCACCCATTCCTTCTGGGCGCGCTCCGTCAGTTCGCCCTTGAATCCGCGTTCCACCTTTATGGGAAGGGCCCCGTCCACAATGGGAACGGCAACGCTCCCGCGGGCCTGGAGGGGGAAGATGAAGGCGGACTCATCGGCATAAAAACCGTTGCCGCCGTCCTGGAAACGCACCACGGGCTGTCTCTGGCTCAGTCTCACGTGAAGGGCTCCGTCGTCAGTGAGCCAGGCTTCGCAGGTCTTTACGGCACTGTGGCTGCTTATTATTTTCTCTATCCTGTAAAGGTCCACGCTGTCAAGCTGCAAGCCGGCCCAGGCACGGTACTCGGTGTCCAGCCATCTCTCCACGTCTTCCTTTGCCACGAACCTCCTTTCCATGCTGTCCGTCACTGTGACCTGAATGCTCTGACGTCCCGTGCAGGTCTTTATCCGGCGGGCTTTGGAGGACATGCCAAGCAGCACCGCCCACGCTGTCAGGAAGGACAGTATGAGAAGCAGGCCAAGTCCGCGTCGGATAATAGGTTTCATTTATTGTCTGTCTTTAAGCATTTGTGCAATGGGTTCCACCAGGCGGTCTATGTCCCCGGCGCCGAAGCTCACAAGGACGTCCAAAGGCTCGCGGGAAAGGTAATCCAGAAGCTCTTCCTTCTTTACCAGGACCTTTTCCGCTGCGGTCACCTTGTCCAGTATCATCTGCGAACTCACTCCCGGGATGGGCTCTTCCCTTGCCGGATAAATGTCCAGCAGAATCAGCTTGTCAAGGGTGGAGAGAACCTTGGCGAATTCGTCGGCAAAGTCCCTGGTGCGGGTATAGAGGTGCGGCTGGAAAATGCCGGTAATCCTGCGTCCGGGGTATATTTCCCTGAGGGCCGATATGGTGCTCCCCAGCTCCGCCGGGTGATGGGCGTAGTCGTCAATGAACACCGTTCCGGGGACGTTGTAGTGTACCTCCATGCGGCGTTTTACCCCCTCGAAAGTGCTTATGGCCTCACGCACATTCTCCGGCTCTACGCCGAAGCTTATCGCGGCCGCGGCCGCGGCAAGGCCGTTCTCAGCGTTAATCCAGCCGGGCGTTCCGGCGTAGAAATCCCTGATGACACCTCCGGGATAATGCAGGTCGTAGTGTATGCGGCCAAGCTCGTCGGCATGCTGGGAGGCTGCGTAAAAATCGGCTCCAGTATCTGTGTAATGGTAGGTGTAAAACCTTGCCGGCGTATCTTCCGGGCCCAGCGGCGTTCCCTTTTTTGCGATGAGGGTGCCGCTTACCTGTGAGGCGAATACCTTGAAGGCCTCCACAACGTGTCCGTAATCTCCGTATATGTCCAGGTGGTCCGGATCCACGGAGGTGATAACCGCGATTTCCGGATGCAGCTGGTGGAAGGAACGGTCAAATTCATCGGCCTCGGCAACTACGGTGGATGAATCCGAGAGCAGCATATTGGTGCCGTAGTTGCGGGAAATGCCGCCAAGGAAGGCGGAACAGCCGCCGCCATGCCGCGTGATTATGTGTGCAAGCATGGTGGAAGTGGTTGTCTTTCCGTGAGTTCCGGCAACGGCAAGGCAGTGCTGCCCACGGGTGATCTCCCCAAGGGCGCGGGAGCGTTTTACAAGCAGGTAACCTTCCTCCTTTGCCTTACGGAGCTCTCCCAGGGATTCGGGAACGGCCGGAGTGTATATCACCAGCGTGTTCTCCTTGTCCGGGGGGAGCATGTCCGGGCAGTCCTCGTAGTGGACGGGAATGCCTTCGCTCTCCAGCCGGGCTGTGAGTTCGGAAGGGGTCCTGTCGTAGCCCGCAACCTGGTAACCCTTGAATTTCCAATACCTTGCGATGGCACTCATGCCAATCCCGCCGATACCTATGAAGTAAACGTATTTCATATCAGTTTATATACCTCGTCACAAATAATCTGAGCCGCATCCCTCAGTGCCATGCCAAGGGCGTTCCTCTCCAGAGTCTTTATTTTATCCTGGTCGTGTGCCAGGCCGATAGCCGTGTCCATCAGGGTCCCGGCCGCATCGGCATCCTTCACTATCATGGCGGCGTTCCTGCGCACAAGGGCCATTGCGTTGTGGGTCTGGTGGTCTTCGGCCACGTTGGGGGAGGGCACAAAGACGGCGGCCTTGCCCATGGCGCAAATCTCGGAAACCGTGCTTGCCCCGCTGCGGGAAATCACCACGTCCGCCGCGGCAAAGGCAAGGTCCATCCTGGAGATAAAGTCAAAATGCTGCACTCCGGCGGGGTTTCCGGCATCGGCCATGAAACGGTCCGTGCCTTCCTTGTAGTAGCGGCCGCACTGCCATATTACCTCTATGTCCTCTCCGCCGGGACGGCCGTCGGATATCCACTTTCGCATGGCGTTGTTAAGCGTGCCGCTGCCAAGGCTTCCTCCAACTACAAAGATATGCTTTTTCCCGCTGTCGAGGCCAAAATGTTTCAGGGCTTCTTCCCTGAGCTCCGGTGTGGGAGGCACGGAGACGGCGGCCCTGATGGGATTTCCGGACATTACAATCTTGTCCGCCGGGAAGAATTTTTCCATTCCCTCGTATGCCACGCATATCTTGCCCACGCGTTTTGCCAGTATCTTGTTGGTCATTCCGGCGAAGCCGTTCTGCTCCTGGATAAGGCAGGGAATGTCCATGCCGCTGGCTGCCCACAGGAGGGGAGCGCTTGCGTATCCACCCACGCCTATTGCAATGTCAGGGCGAAACTCTTTCACTATCTTCCTGGCCTTGAAAACGCTTCCGATTACCTTGAAAGGCACCTGGATGTCGTTGATTATGTTCTTCAGGCTCAGCTGCCTCTGCATTCCGGCCATGGGCAGGCCAACTATGCGGTAGCCTTCGGCAGGAACCTTTTCCATTTCCATTTTACCGCTGGCTCCCACGAAAAGGATTTCCGTTTCGGGATTCAGTTCGCGGAGTTTGTTGGCGATGGATACGGCCGGGAAAATGTGCCCGCCGGTACCTCCGCCGCTTATTATGGCTCTTATGGGTCTGTATTCTGTCATGCTGTAGTGTCTTGAGTCCAGTTGTCGTCGTGTTCTATGATGGGTTTTGCTTCCGCCTCTTTCCTTGCTATGTTCTCCCTGGCGTCCTTGGATATGGAAAGGAGTATGCCGAATACCACGCTGAACGCCAGGAAGGCGTTGGTTCCGTGGCTCACCAGGGGCAGGGTCTGGCCGGTCTGGGGCACCAGGGGCAGGTGAACGTTCACCGCCATGTGCATGAAGGCCTGGCCCGTGACAAGGATAATGAGTCCGGAGACTATCATCTTGTCATAGTATTTGTCGCACATCTTTGCAACCAGGGTTCCGCGGGCAAGAAGGCTGTAGTAGAGCAGAATCAACAGCGCCGCTCCCCAAAGGCCGGTCTCTTCTATGATGAAGCTGAACATATAGTCACCGAAGATGACCGGGACCTGGTATTTCTGCGTGCTGTTGCCTATTCCCTTCCCAAGGGGGCCGCCTTCCTTTATGGCAAGGAGGGCCCCCACGGGCTGGTCCAGCTTTGCCCTTGCCTTTTCCCATTCCAGGCTGCCACGCTTCAGGTGAAGCAGCTCCTGCATGGTCTCGTCGTCATCGGCCATGATACGGGAAATGGCGGTTCCAAGGCGGCTGTCCTTGAGGATACCGGCCTTGTAGGCCCCGAACATTATCCCCACCGCCACCAGCAGTGCTCCGCCAACTATGGCTATGTCCTTGAAATCCAGTCCGCCGATAAGGATCATCAGTATCATTATTCCGCCTATGAAGATGGCCGATGAGTTGGACCCCATCATTACCATCAGCGTGATGGTTCCCACGGGGATGTAGATGTAAACGATCTTCTGCCAGATTTCCTTTTCAAGGAAGGCCAGACGGGGGTATTTTGCCGCAAGGCGGGGAGCCCATTTGAAGTCTCCGTTTTTGTAGGTGTCAAGGGCCCAGCCAAGGTACATTATCATCATCGGCTTCACAAACTCGTAGATGTGTACCTGTTTGCCGGCTACCATCATGATACGTCTTGCTCCGTTTATGACTCCGGCTTTCACTATGCCCAGGTTGAGGTCCGCCACAACTATGAAAAGGCAGACAAAACTGACCAAAAAGCCATATTGGGACAGTTTCCTGTACCATTCCACTTTTCCGAAGCCGTACAGGGAAAGGATTATGAAAAGGCCGGCCAGAACCAGCTCCAACTGCTTCAGCATAATGGAAATGCGGTCGCTGCCGGTGTCGTTGGCAAGCCTGGGAGTAGAGGAGAAAACCGATATCACGGATATGAGCATGAGGAACAGGGCGATAAGGAATATCACCTTGTCACCCGTGAAGCGGTCCATCGCTCCCGTTATCCTGCCAAGCAGACTTTTCTCCTTGTTTTCCATTGTCTTACAGGTTTCTTACGGCATCCTTGAACTTACGTCCGCGGTCCTCGTAATTGTCAAAAAGGTCAAAGCTGGCGCAGCAGGGGCTCAGGAGCACCACGTCACCGGCTTCCGCCATGGCGGCGGCCTTTTTCACGGCCTCGTCGGCACTGGAGGCGTCTTCCATCCTGGATACCATGCCGCCGAAGGCTTCGTGAATCTTTGCATTGTCAACGCCCAGGCACACTATGCCTTTCACCTTTTCGCGTACAAGGTCGTCAAGGACGCTGTAGTCGTTTCCCTTGTCCTTGCCGCCAACGATCCAGACTACGGGACGCTTCTGGCACTCAAGTGCGTACCATGCGGAATCCACGTTGGTTGCTTTGGAATCGTTGATGTAAAGCACGTCTTTTATGCTCATCACGGGCTCCAGGCGGTGTTCTATTGCCTGGAAACTGGAGAGGGACTGCCGTATCACCTCGTTCTCCACGCCTGCCGCCTTTGCCGCCAGCGCCGCCGCCATGGAGTTGTACACGTTGTGGCGACCGCCCAGGGCAAGCTCCTCCAGGAAAATGTTGCTCTCCTGTTTGTCGTAGCGCAGGACAATCTTGTTATCCTTTACAAACGCGCCCTCTTCCACTTCTTTTTCCTGGGTGTAGGGGAGCATCTTGCAGCGCAGCACTATCTTGGAAAGGTGGCCGATGGTGATGGCGTCGTCGGAGTCAAAGATAAAGCAGTCGTCTTCCCTTAGATTGCGGGTGATGTTGAACTTTGCGGCCACGTAGTTTTCCATCTTGTGGTCGTAACGGTCCAGGTGGTCCGGAGTGATGTTGGTAATGATGGCAATGTCCGGACGAAAGTCGTAGATGTCGTCCAGCTGGAAGCTGGAGATTTCCAGGACGTAGTAGTCAAAGTGCTCGGTAGCAACCTGATAGGCGTAGGATTTGCCTATGTTTCCGCCAAGTCCTACGTTAAGGCCTGCATTCTGGAGCAGGTAGTAAATGAGCGAGGTGGTGGTGGTTTTACCGTTGGATCCGGTGATGCAGATCTTCTTTGCGCTGTCGTAACGGCTTGCAAATTCAATCTCCGAAACTACACGTATGCCCTTTTCGCGGATCTTCTTCACCATGGGAGCGGTGCCGGGAATGCCGGGGGATTTCACAACCTCGTCGGCATTGAGGATAAGCTCCTCGGAATGCTTCCCCTGCTCAAATGGGATATTCCAATCCGTCAGGGTCTTTATGTACTCGTCCTTTATCTGACCGTAGTCGGACAGGAAAACGTCATAACCCTTAACCTTTGCCAGAACCGCGGCTCCTACGCCGGATTCTGCACCTCCAAGAACTACAATCCTTTCCATTTTATCTTATCTTTAATAGAGCCAGTGTGCTGACTGCCAGTATGATACCTATAATCCAGAACCTTACGGTTATTTTTGCTTCGTGCTGTGCGGGGACGGGCTTGGGGAAGATTACGGACCCTTCCGGAGCCGGTTTGTCCTGATAGTGGTGGTGCAGGGGAGTCATGCTCCAGATGCGTTTTCCCTGGCCGTAGCGCTTTTTGGTGTATCGGAAGTAGAACCTCTGTGCCAGCACGGAAACGCTTTCCACGAAGAATACCCCGCAAAGGAGCGGAATCAGCAGTTCCTTTCTCATAAGGACCGCGCTTACGCCTATGATTCCGCCGATAGTGAGGCTTCCGGTATCTCCCATGAACACCTGTGCGGGGAAGGAGTTGTACCAAAGGAAACCAATCAGGGCTCCCACAAAGGCGCTCATGAAGATTGCAATCTCTCCGGACCCCGGGATGTACATTATATTAAGGTAATGGGAGTCGATGAGGTTGCCCCCCAGCCATGCCAGGATGCCAAGCACCACTCCTACTACTGCCGATGTCCCCGCGGCCAGACCGTCCAGGCCGTCGGTGAGGTTGGTCCCGTTTGAACATGCGGTTATCACAAGCACTATCATGAGCACGTAGATGGCCCATTTCGCATACCATCCCCATACTCCCTTGAAAGGTGACAGCCACTTGTAGTCAAATTCGTGATTCTTCACAAAGGGGATGGTGGTGGTAGTGTTCTTTACCGCATCCTCCTTTACGTAACGGCTTTCCGTAACCTCCTGCTGCTCCTTGGGAGCCTCCACGTTCTTCCTGACCACTATGTCCGGACTCATCCATACGGTAAGGCCGACAACCAGGCCCAGTCCAATCTGTCCCAGGAGCTTGGCCTTTTCCGAGAGGCCTTCCTTGCGGTGGCGGAACACCTTTATATAGTCGTCGGTAAAGCCTATGGCTCCGCACCATAAGGTGCTCACTATCAGAAGCTTGACGTAGATGTTCCCAAGGTCGCAGAAAAGCAGCACGCCGGTCATGATGGAAAGGATGATGATGATTCCTCCCATGGTGGGCGTACCCTTTTTCTGAATCTGGCCTTCCAGTCCAAGATCCCTTACGGTCTCTCCTATCTGCTTGCTCCTGAGCCAGTTGATGATGCGCTTCCCGGCAAACAGGGAAGTGAGCACGGCGGTTACAGCCGCCATCATGGCCCTGAACGAGAGGTAGTTCATAAGGCCCATTCCCGGGAAATCTACTCCTGCCTGGGCAAGGTATTGGATCAGATGATATATCATTTCAGAATAATCTTGAAGGTGTCGTTGATGATAGCTTTTTCGTCAAAGGGAAATTTCTCCTTCCCTATAATCTGATAGTCTTCATGGCCTTTGCCGGCTACCAGTATGGTGGACTGTTCGGGCGCGGTTAGTATCGCAGTCCTGATGGCCTGGGTGCGGTCTTCTATGACCAGGGTTTTCACAAGGTCCGCCGGGCCGATTCCCGTCATTATTTCCTTAATAATGTCGGAGGGATTCTCCGTCCTGGGGTTGTCAGATGTTACCACAACCCTGTCGGCAAGCCTTGCCGCCACCTGTGCCATTTCCGGCCTCTTGCTGCGGTCCCTGTCTCCGCCGCAGCCGAATACGCACACCAGGTTCCTTTCGGGGGCAATCTCCCTGAGGGTAGTGAGTACGTTCTCCAGCGCGTCCGGAGTGTGGGCGTAGTCAACCACGGCGCACAGTCCCCTGGGACCGGGCAGGTTCTCCAGCCTTCCGGGGGCCGATTCCAGACCGGACAGGGCCAGCAGCACCTGCTCCCTGTCAAGGCCAAGGTTTACGGCAGCTGCGTAGATGGCCAGCAGATTGTATGCGTTGTGACGGCCTATGAGGCGGCACCATACGTCCGTTCCGTCAAGCTTCAGGAGCATTCCGTCAAAGCTCTGCTCCATGACTCTTGCGGTGTGGTCCGCCAGTGAGCGGACGCTGTATCCCACAATCTTTGCGGCCGTGTTCTGCACCATCACGGGGCCGTTCTTGTCGTCCATATTGATGAGCGCAACGGCTCCCTTGGGAAGGGCGTCAAAGAACAGCTTCTTGCAGCGGATGTATTCCGCAAAAGTCTTGTGGTAGTCCAGATGGTCGTGGGTAAGGTTGGAGAAGATTCCCATGCGGAACTCCAGTCCGGTAACCCTGTCCTGTTCCATGCCTATGGAGCTTACCTCCATGAAGCAGAACTCGCAGCCTTCTTCCACCATTTCCCTCATCAGGGAGTTGATGGTTATGGGGTCGGCGGTGGTGTTCTCCGTTTCCAGCCTTCTGTCTCCTACATAATTGGCTATGGTGGACAGCAGGCCGCACTTGTATCCCAGGGCCCCGAAAAGTCTGTACAGGAGCGTTACGGTGGTGGTTTTGCCGTTGGTTCCGGTAATGCCCACCAGCTTCAGCTGTCCCGAAGGGTGGCCAAAGTATGCGTCTGCGGCAAGGGCCAGGGCCTTCCGGCTGTTGGCAACCTTTATGTAGGTTACGCCATCGGCAGGGCTGCCGGTCTCCTCGCATATGACGGCCCCCGCGCCGCTTTCCACGGCTTTGCCGATGTATGCGTGTCCGTCGCTCTGATACCCGCGCACGGCCACGAAGAGGCTTCCCGGAACAACCTTCCTGGAATCCTGCTCAAGGGTGGTAATCTCTATGTCGGGATTGCCGACAATCTCCAGCGCCTCGATATTTTTTATTATATCCTTAAGTCTCATTTCAATACAATTTTAACCTTGCTGCCTTTGTCGGCCTTTGTGCCGGCGGCGGGTTCCTGGCTGACGGTATATCCGGTACCTTCGTAGGTGCAGCGGTAGCCGGCTTCTTCCAGCACGTGGAGGGCGTCCTTCAGGCCAAGGCCTTTTACGCCGGGAACTATCCCGTCATCGGCCTTCCTGCTTACGGAAGCTGTCACGGGAAGGGTCCCCACGGAGGGGATGGCGTCGTTCCAGCTGCCGTCTATGGCGTAGATCCTGTCCACTATGTCCCTCACTGCCAGGGCGGGAATTGTTCCGCCGTAGAAGTTGCTGTGGGACAGGTAGGAGTAAACGGTCACCAGGATGGTGTATTTGGGCTCGTCGGCCGGGAAAAATCCTACGAAGGTACCCTGGTTGCGCTTCCTGCCCTCGTTGTCGTGGTAGGCGTCCCTGCTGCCGTTGCGCTCTTCCGGGGAAAGGACGACCCTGGCGGTGCCGGTTTTTCCGGCTACCGGAAGTTTGGCTTTCCTGAGCCTCGTGGCTGTACCGCTGTTCACCACGGCCTTGAGGGCCCGTGTAACGGTATCGGCAGTGGCGGGGGAGCAGATGCTGCTGTTCAGGACGGTGGGTTTGAACTGCTTCAATGTCTTGCCGTCCTTTTCTATGCTCTCCACGAGGTAGGGCTTCATCATCCTTCCCTTGTTGGCGATGCCGTTGTAGAAGGTAGCTACGTGCAGCGGCGTGACGCTTATTCCGTATCCGTATGCGGTGGTTCCGAGCGTGGTGCCGGACCATCCGGGAGTGCCGGGCCTGTTCACCACGGGCGTTCCCATTCCCTTTATGTCAAAGTCAAAGGCTTCGCCCATCCTGTAGGAATAGATGTGGTCAAACATCTCCTGGGGGTTCTTGTGCCAGGCCTTCTCCGCGAGGTAGGTGAACACGTAGTTGGAGGAAATCTCAAATCCGTGCATGACGGAGATCTCCCTTCTGCCGGTTTCCCTCTGGTAATCGCCGATGTGGTCGTCCCTGTGGTATCCGCCGGGATAGAGGCCGTTGTTGGTGGGGATGGTCTCCTCCAGTGATTTTACGTACCCGTCTTCCACCAGGGAGAGGAGGGTGACGGTCTTCATCACGGAGCCCTGTTCGCCCACTTCACGCAGTACCAGGTTGTCCCTTTCCCAGAGAACGGTCTGCGGGGTGTCGCCCCTGGAGAGGTTCACCATGGCCCTTACGGCGCCGGTACTGGTCTCCATGATTATGCAGATTCCGGCTCTAACGTCCTCGTTCTGGGCTATCTGGTTGCGGAGGGCTTTGTCGGCAATGTCCTGGAAATCAATGTTCAGGGTGGTGCGGATATCGGCCCCGTCCTTGACTTTCACTTTTGCGGAATCCAGGTCCCTTATCCATGCCTTCTTGTCCGTTACCCTTCTCCATTCGTAGCCTTCGCGGCCGCTGAGGACGTCGTCAAAACTGGCTTCCAGGCCTATCGCCTTGTCGGATTTGGTGTAGCCGATGACCCTTCTTGCAAGGGAGTCGTACGGGTAGATGCGCTCCGGATGGGCCTCGGCAATGATACCGCCTTTGTTGCTGCCCTCACAGAACAGCGGGAAGGTCTTGATGCGGTTCAGTGTGGTGAGGTCTATGTTCTTCTTTATCAGGAGGTAACGGGAACCTTTGTCGCGTCCTCCCAGTATGGCCTGCTCGTATTCCTTTGCACTTTTGTCACCGAATTCCCTGGACAGGGCCCCCGCCAGCTGCACCGCCTTCTCTTTCCACTGCTTCTCCGCTTCCGGCATTTCCTTGTCCGCAAATTCCTTCTTCCTTACGGTGCAGTCCATGCGGATGTCGTACAGCGGGGCCGATATGGCCAGCGGCCTTCCGTCCGTTGCCAGGATCCTGCCGCGGACCGGCATATCCGTATGCTTGTGGACGGTTGTGCGGAAAAGGTCCACGACCTCTTCGGGCACATCGTACCTTGCCTGGATGTCAATCACCCTTACCAGGATGGCTCCACCCAGCAGCAAAAAGAACACAGACAGGAAGAACATGACCACGTGTATGCGGTCACGGTTGTCTATGGTGTCCTGTATTTCCGTATTCCTTTTTGCCATTACTTCAATATGGTAGGGGGTTCCTGGGGCATGGCGGCCTTGGAACCCATTTTCTTAAGCCGTATTTCCGTGGCCGATGCACTCTGGAGTTTCACCAGTTCGGCCTGCTTTTCCGAATGCCTTATCCGGAGCTGCTCTATTGTTATCCTGTTCTCTGCGGACTGTGCCAGGGTCTTGTCCACCCTGAGTCCCAGAAGGATTGAAATCCAGGTGATTACAAACAGGTAGGCAATGTGCAGATAGTACTTGTCCGCCCTTATCCTCAGTAGGAACTCTCCTCTGCGGAGTGCCCTGAGCGTGTTGCCTATGGCAGAGAAGAACTTACTCATCGGCCTGCCTCCTTTTCCTTGCTATCCTGAGCTTTGCGCTCCTGGCCCTGGTGTTGGACGCGATTTCCTCCTCCCGTGGCAGGATGGGTTTCCTGTTTACGGCTTCCAGAGGCGCGGACGTCTTTCCGTAGATATCCCTTTCCTCCCTGCCTTCCACGTTGCCGGCTTTGATGAAGTTCTTTACCATGCGGTCTTCCAGGCTGTGGTAGGTTATAACCACCAGGAGTCCGTCTTCCTTAAGGCTGCGGGTTGCTCCGTCCAGGAACTTCTCCAGGGAACGCATTTCCTGGTTCACCTCTATCCTCAGGGCCTGGTAAAGCTTTGCCAGGACCTTGTGCTCCGCCATTTTGGGAAGCATCCTTGCAACGGCCCTGTCCAGGTCTCCGGTAGTGAGTATCTCCTTTTCCGTGCGGGCCTTCACTATGAGCTTTGCCATGTTTCCGGCTCCGTCCACCTCTCCGTACAGACGCAGGATGCTTTCCAGCTGCTGCTCCGTGTACTGGTTCACTATGGCCTCGGCGGTAAGGGCCGATTCCCTGTTCATCCTCATGTCCAGCGGCGCCTCCTCAAAACGGAAGCTGAAGCCGCGGTCTGCAGTGTCAAACTGATGGGAACTCACGCCAAGGTCTGCAAGAACTCCGTCAAAGAGGCGGCAGCCTTCCTTTCCCTCCTCCCGGAGTATTCTGGCGGCATAGTTCTCAATGAAGCGGAAGTTGTTGTGTACCAGTGTAAGGCGGGGATCTTTAAGAGCTCCGTTTATTGCGTCAATGTCACGATCGAAGGCGATGACCCGTCCGCTGTTTTTTAAGCGTGAAAGTATTGCGGCGGTGTGTCCACCGCCTCCGAAAGTGGCATCTGCGTATGTACCTTCAGGGTTTTGTACCAGGGCGGAGACGCTCTCCTCCAACAGTACGGGGATATGATATTCAGACATTTCGAGACCTCCCTGTTATTTCTTTTCGGACAGTCTCGATGCGGTTTGTTTGAACTCCTCGTCAGAAAGGAGATGGGCCTTGAGAATATCTGCGTCCCAGATTTGAATCTTGTAGCCCACGCCGCCGAATACTACCTCTTTGGTTATACCTGCGCTTTCCAGCAGGTCTGACGGGATGTTCAGGCGGCCCAGCTTTCCGTCCGGGACCAGAGTGAAAACGCCGTCATTGTATTTAGTCCAGAATGCAGCGTCTTCAGTATTGAGTTCGGGGTCGCGTTTTTCCAGCACCATGTCGCTCCTGCGAACCCACTCCTCGTAGGGGAACAGGTCCAGGCAACGCTGCTGGACATTCTTCTTGACCACCAGGGTCATGTCCTCGGCTCCGCCGCGCACCATGGCGTCACGGAAAATGGCAGGGAACACCATGCGTCCCTTGTCATCAACCTTTCCGTTGGCTTTGCCGTAGAATCTGACCATAAGCAATTGTTAAACTTCAAACTTTCACGCTTTCCGCAAAGGTAAAAAATATTTTCCATTTTCTTACACTCTTTTACAATTTTTTCCACTTTCCCCCTTTTTGCCCTTTTGAGACCTCGTCCTCATCCTTCCGCTGCACCGCCCTGGAAAGTGAGTGCTCTCTCTACGGTCCTATCCCGTCCCTTCTACCAGTCAGACGACTTCCTGTCACTGTAGCCAACTCCAGATTTTGAGTTTTTCGGAAGAGGATAAGACTTCGGCCTGGTACGGACCTACGGTCCTATCCCTCCCTCGACCTGACGGTCGCGGGCCCCTCCCATTCACGAAGCCATGGGCGGCTACGCCGTCCGAAGTCTTATCCTGGGTCATCTGCAAAGTTCCGTGTATAGTTTGATATAGATTTGTCCATTGCGCGTTAAGGTTGTACCTTTGCGTATATGGATAAGGATACTTCACAAGTAAAGCTCTATGAGCACTTCCTCAGTTTCTTTTTGCCTGAGGG
>JAFUVY010000017.1 GCA_017477335.1 Bacteroidales bacterium | reverse complement strand
CCGCGCTTACGGGTTCAGCGTGCGCCCCGTCCAAGAATAATCTTTTTATCCTTTCCAGGGGGCGCGGCCATCTTGAGGCCCGCGCCCGACGGGAGGGCCTTGTGCGTAAAAAATCCTCTTTAGCATGGACCAGAAAGTGAACATCAAAATCAAAAACTCCATTGTGATTGTGGGCGAGAACAGCCCCGCAGAAAAACTTGTGAAACAGTTCGACCTTGCAAACGCAACGCCGGTGGATTGTATGCACTTTCTGGCCCGGCTGAAGAGAATCCTTACCAAGAAACGATAGTATGGAAAACCATCAGCTGCCATCCTATAAGAAGGCCCGGGACCTTGTTAAGCAACTTTCCGAGAGCACCCAGAAGGTGCCCAGGACCGTGAAATATACCACGGTCGCCGAAATGATAAACAGCGCCCTGGATATTATGGTGGACATCGCAGATGCCAACGAAGAGAACTTCGGCACGCGGGAAGAATTTCTCAAAAGCGCCCTGAAAAAGCTTTCGAGGATTCGGATTCAAGTGCGGTGTCTGTATGACCTCCGCTACATTACGAAGAAGGGCCTTAATTCCATTTCCGGCTACGAGGGGAACCTTGAGAGCCAGCTGAAGGGTTGGTTGGCTAATCCATACGGAGACGAAGATACTACAGGCAAGCGGAAGGTAATGACCGCCAGAGCCTCTACCGTCCTGCGTAAAGTCGTAACGGACTGAGGGCGTGCATTTATAAATTCAGTGTTCCACCGATATGCGGAAATCGTTTCTTCATAGGGTAATAAATGTGCTGGCGGCGGCAATGCTGTCAGTACAGTCCATCGCTGCGTTTGGAGTGCCATCCGCTACGATGTTCAGCAACGGAGCACTACCTTCCTTCCTTTCAGGGGCCGCAGGCGGCTACCGCAACAACGGTTCTGGGGCGTTCAACAATGTCGGCAGCAACGGCAACTTCTGGGTTGCCGGTCCGAACAGCCCTTCCAATGGCCGCAACCTGAACTTCAATTCCGGCAACGTTAACCCGCTCAACAACAACAACCGCGCTAACGGGTTCAGCGTGCGCCCCGTCCAAGCATTTATACATCGTCATTCCTTCCGCTTTTTTTATTCAGACGTGCAACTAACAAAGGCCAGGCTCCATGAGCTGCTGACCGACGCTTATCTGGAGGCCAGAAAGAACGAGCGTAACAAGACCTCCCAGCTGCGCTTTGAGATTGAATCGGAGCGCAAGATAAACGTCCTCACAGATGAGATATGGAACCGCACTTACGTGGTACTGCCGCCAGAATGCTTCATCATCACCGAGCCGACAGTTAGGGAGGTTTTCGCACCGAGGTTTCGTGACCGCGTTGTGAGCCACCTCCTGTTTGGGATGCTGTACCCGTTCTTTGAACGGACGTTCGTCTATGACACCTATTCCTGCCGCCTCGGAAAAGGTACTCTGGTGGGTATAGACCGATTTGAACATAACATCAGGAGCGTCACCGACAACTACAGGTATGAGGCTTTCATCCTCAACCTCGATATCTCCGGCTACTTTATGCACATAGTCAAAGAGATTCTCTATGACTATATCCATTCGGAGATAGAGAAGCGCCGCCACGACTGGACGCACAGGGGAAGTCACGAACGCTGGGAAGATATCATTGATTTCGACCTTGTTGATTTCCTCCTGCGGGCGCAGCTTTTCCGCGACCCGGTGAAGAACTGCACCATTCTCGGCTCCCCGTCCGATTGGGACCCGCTACCGGCCAACAAGAGCATGTTCAACATGCCGCCGGGCGTGGGCTTGACCATCGGCGACGTTATGAGCCAGCTCTACAGCAATATCTACCTGAATCCCTTCGACCAATACTTGAAGCGGGAACTCCATTGCCGCTACACCAACCGATATGTTGACGATGGCCGAATCTTGAGCAGGGACTATGCTTTCCTTGAGGAAGTGAAGTTGGCATCGGCGCAGTTCCTGAAAGAACGGCTCCAGCTGACGCTCCACCCCAATAAGACTACCATCACCTCCACCCGGGACACGAACGGCTTCCTTGGAGCGGCCATCAAGCCCTTCCGGCGCTACGCTGATAACAAGACCGTGGCACGGTTCCACCGTTTCGTGGCTGGCTGCGAAATGGGCATGGCCAGGTGGCCGGACGTCGATTTCAACGGCTGGCACTCCACGTTCAACTCCTACCTCGGGTATTTCAGCCACTTCAATGAGTGGAAGATGCTTGACAGGACGCTTCGTGCTTCGCCGGTTCGCTACGTCTTTGACTTCAATCAGGAATATACAAAAGCAACTTTCAAACCATTATTTGTATGAACAACAAAGTAAAATTCATGGGCGCACAGCCGCCAAAGTGCGAGAAACTCCCCAACGGTGGAACTCGCTTCTACTACAATGTCAAAGAGGGTGAACCTTTTGTCAATCCTACCCAGAAAGAGGACGGCAGCGAAGGTGACCCCGAAATCCTCCCTACCTGGAACGCCCGCTATGCTGACGTTGCAGGAGAAGTGACGCGCGACAGCCTCATCACCGCCATTATTCGGCATGGAGCCGACTATACCAAGGACGGCGAAGACGTGAGCGCGCCGGGCCTTACCATTGATGACGAGCTGGCCATCCAGCGCCAGCGCGACACAAAGGTGGCCGAGTTCAATTCTTACAATGACTTCGCCGAAGCCTGCAAGGACATTGCGGATGCTCTTCTTGCGGAAGAAGTTGAATCCTAATCGGCGGAACAAAAATGCGCACTATCATGGAATCTCTGCTTAACAATGCCAGTGGAATGTTACTGATTTCCGTCCTGGTTATGTTTTTTGTACTTCTGGCCATGAGCATTGACCTCGGAGCTGGTCTTTACAAAGCAAAGCTCAGGGGTGAGGCTCGCCGGAGCGAAGCTCTACGTCGCTCACTCACGAAGTTTATTTCCTACGAAGGAGGCCTGATGATTGCGACGATGGCCGATGTCATTGTCTATTTCAGCCGGTTCTTTGCTCTCATTCACCTTGAAATCCTTGTAGGCGTCCCTGTCTTTGCACTGGTTGTCGGACTGTTCCTTCTCGTCGTGGAGTTCATGTCCGTGCGGGAAAAGGCCGACGAAAAAACAAAGAAGCACCAGCGCGAAGCTGTTGAGATTCTTACCCAGATGCTCAACAAAGATGATTTCAAGGATATTCTTGAAAAGATTCTCGAACGTAACCAAGTAAAACCGGAAGAAAATGGCTGATTTCAAGATTCTGGGGACCGCTCTTCGTAGCTGGGAGGGCGGTTTCGTCAACGACCCCGACGATGCTGGCGGCGCAACCATGCGCGGCATCACCATCGGGACCTACACATCCTATTGCAAGCTGAAGGGCCGAAAGGCCCCGACGGTCGAGGACCTCAAGAAATTGACCGATGCGGAGTGGTGGGACATCTTCAAGACCATGTATTGGGACCCGTGGAGGGCCGACGAAATCAAGTCCCAGGCCGTGGCGAATATCTGCGTTAATTGGGGATGGGGAGCCGGTGTCATTAGCGGTATCAAGGCCGTTCAAAAGGCCCTCGGCCTCAAGGCTGATGGCGTGGTGGGCTCCGTGACGCTTGCTGCCCTCAACAAGAGCCACAGGCTTTACGGTTATCGCTTCGTCTTCAACCACATCAAGGCCGAGCGCGGGATGCAGTACCTCACCGCAGCCCAGAAGCGGAATAACGCAAAGTACCTTGACGGCTGGCTCCGTAAATGGGAAGGATTCCATTACGACCGCCTTTATAAAGCCGATGGCAGTGAAATCGTATGGTAACGCAGCGGATAGAAAGAATCGTCCTTGGAGCAGCGTTCGGCATCATTTGCCTGGCGCTGTTCCTCGGCGGTTTCTTCCTTGGCTCAAGAAGGGCCATGAAAGGCGGGGCCAGCGCTTTGCCCCAGAAAGATACGGTTTGGGTCCGGGACACAGTGACAACGACCAGCGGGGAGAAAACGACGATTCCGAAGGGCTATGAGTTGGTAGTGGCCGGTACCAAAGAGCGCCTGAAATCCTATGAGGGCCTTGTGGCCCTGTATCGCGACAGCCTCAATCGCATTCCGGCGCTTGTGGATATTGGCGACACAACCCACATTGCCGTCCCTATGTCCGATTTCACGTTCACTGACCACGATACCTACGAGTTCGCGGTGAACGGCTATAATGTATCCTTACTCTGGCATAAATCTTTCCCGAAGACAGCCTACATTCCGCAAGTGGAATACCGGCCTTACCGCTGGACCCTGTACCCGACGGCCGGAGTTTTCGCCGGAGCTGGAGCTGTTGGTGCCATGGCCGGAATCGGAGCGGATATTTCAATCAGTGCAAACGGTCGCTGGCGATTTGTTCCAGAGGCGGGATATGCCTTTATCTATGCTAACAATCAGCTCTCGCGGGGATTCTACGGGGGTGCAAAAATCAAGTTCAACATCATCCAAAAGTAAAGAGTATGAAACAGTTCATCTACAAAATCTGGAATTGGCTGGTCGGCATCCTGAACAAGATTCGCAGGGACCGGCTCTATCACTTCATCGCAGGCATGATTGCAGCTGCATTCTGCCTCATCATACTGAAGATGTACGTCTGCATCTGGCCTGTTCTCTTCCTGGCCTTCATCAAGGAGTTTATCGACGTTTGGCAGGACGGCAATTTCGATTGGATAGACCTTCTGGCGACAGTTCTCGGCGGACTGGTCGTGCAGGTCTTTGTCTGGATTGCCATTGGCTATGGCCAGCAGGTAATCTTCGTTTAGAATCTCACTCCGCGAAAGTACCCACGCCGAACATTTGAAAATGCGATGGCGATATGCTAACGAGTAGCGGAGGCCTTCAACGGGTGCAGTCCCGAAATCTGCAATTTGAATTTCTTGTTCATGGCTCCCCGGCTGTCGCGAGACATCCGGGGTTCTTTTTATTCCTGATGGAAATTTTCAGGGGCTTTCTGGAAATAAACCGCGCGGATATGGAAATCTCTGGCACCTGTACGGAAATTCCGGCGAATAGAACAAAAATGGGGTGTTTTGGCACAATTTCCTGCGGAAATCGTACATTTTAGCGTAATAATCGAACGCCAGCGGTTGTTTGGTGATTCAGGATATTTTGCTACCTTTGCATAAACAAAACCCGAAAGGGGTGAGGGTGCGAGCCTCACCCAAGGTGCTAAAGAAGCCTAAAAGAGAGCCTGACGGCAAACTCTATGCGGATTCTCCAGACCTTCCAGATGCACTTGCGATACATAAGGCAATCGGGTTTTTGCAAGGTAAAACTTATGGGGTGAACTTTCTGCAAAGAGGTGTCACCCCTTCACCTTTCTATTTCAAAGAACTCAACCGCTTAACAAATATAAGAATTTATTTATAAATAAACAACTATTCCGAAGGTTTATTTATATCTCTATTCTTGCGGTAATCTTTCCCATACAGGATGAAGTCGATGATGCGCCGGTTCGCTTCGTCCACCTTGGAGCTGTCGAAATCAATGTAGATATCTGTCACCGTCAGGCCGATGCCGTGCCCCAGCGCCTTGCTCACTACCTCCTTGGGAATGTCGATGTACGAGGCGACCGTGGCCCAGGTATGTCGGGCCCAGTTTGAGGACAGCCCAGGAAACTTGCCGTCGTCCTCGGCCTTGCCGTGCTTCCCTACGGTCCTTCCTATGGCCTTCAGCGCGTCGTTGAGGTGGTGGAGGTAGTCTCGATAGTTCTTGTATGTATCGAGCGGATTCAGGAGGTATTTTTTACCCCTGTAGCGGTCGATGATGGCCTGCGCCTCCGGCTCTATCTTGACGGAGAACAGCGTGCCCACCTTGGAGCGCCGGTAGTCCAGGCGACCGTCCCTGATATCGGATTTCTTGAGCTTGAGCATGTCGCCGATGTTGATGCCCCGGAGCATGAACATCAGCAGGAACAAGTCGCGGTACTGGACTTGGTAGGGCTCGCAGGTCCGGGTGGCGAGGTCGTGCAGCCGGTCCGCCGTCAGGGCCTTCTTCTTCGTCGCTTCCGGTCTCACGGTAAACTTCCTGAAGGGATAGCAGGTGGTGATGCCAGAATCTATCGCGTCGTTGAACACGGCCCGGATATTCCGCAGGTGGATGTTGCGGGTATTCTTCGCTTCGGTCTTGGAGAGGTGCTTCTCGAAGTTCTGGAGCCAGTCTCGGGTGATGTCCTCGAAGGTGTACAGGTGCAGCTTCTTGTCGAACGCCTCCATCTTGCGGAGCGTGAACGCATACAGGCCCTTGGTGCCGTCGTTATCCTTCAGCTCCATGAAGCGCTTGAACCGTGCCAGGAAGAGCCGGGCTTCCGCAGCTCTCTTGGCAGCGTCCGGGTCGATGAGCGCCGTCACCTTCTCGCGGAGCTGGGCCGCGTTGAGGCCGGTCAGCTCCTGGGCTTCCATGAGCCGGAGGATGGCCGTCTCAACGTCGAGGCGTTTTTTGTTCAGGATGACGTTTATACGCTTGGCGTTGGTGTTGGTGGCCTTGACCTGCTGGCGGGCCGGGTCCCAATCGTCAGGCAGGACCTTGATTTCTGTGGGAATGAATGATGTTGTTCCCTTGCGCCGGATGGCGACCTTCAGGGGCGCGGGCTTCCCTTTCTGGCAAGCTCTGGTGTCGAGGTAAAATGATACGGCCATATCCTTGAAAAATTGCACCGAAACTTGCACGTCTTTTTGGCCGTAATTGGACAAAAATGGACGAAAATGGACATTATTTCGGTTTTTTTTGAGGATAATGACCTCTGGTTGGAAGTCGGCTGGCCGTCGTAAGAAGCTGACGGCCAGCGCTTTCCTTAAATTGGTAGTCCCGTTGGGATTCGAACCCAAGACCCACAGCTTAGAAGGCTGTTGCTCTATCCAACTGAGCTACGGAACCAAACCAATTTGGGACTGCAAAGTTAAATAAATTTGACGGATTTTAAAATATATTCCCTTCCAGGCTCAAAAGAAGTTCCGATTCCTGTCTCAAGGCATGTGAAAAATCCTCCTTCCCTTCCGGGAAAACGTCTTCCAGAACTGTCTCCCCCTCGCTTATGACGGCAAGTGAAGCCACACCAACCATGGACATACGGCGGAGCTGGTCCTTTTCCGGATACACATAGACGAAATTCACCTCTTCCCTGGTGCTGACAAGGTCTGTCACGCTGCCGTCCCTGAGGGTAAAACGCACCGTAGCATCGTAAGGGATGCGGATTTTGCTGTCCGTGCCTACCAGGAAAGACAGGTCAAAGTCCTCTCCGCTTCCGTTTTTGTAATGAATCTGGCTGAGGATTACATTATATATATAGCTTTGCCCCTTTGCAATAATGGGTTTTGCCGCAGTTATAATGGAAGTTGCCGTAGTCTCATACCCGGCCAGCGACGCCTCCAGAGTCACCGTAGAGCCATGGGCATTCCGTATTGTCTCCAGATGGGATTTCAGCAGGGAGGAGAAGGAATTACCCTTGAAAGACATCTGAAGATAGTCTTCCGGATTCCAGCCGGTGATTATATCAAGCGAACTCACCTCTCCCAGAATTTTTTCAAGGTCCTCAGGCTCCATCGCATACTTGAGCCTTCCGGGAATATCCTTTCCTATCTGCTCCAGCCTGATAAAACCGCCTCCCGTAAAGTTCACGGCCATCTTCACGCCCTTTGGAACCGGCTTTGAATCACCTGTCTTGAGATGCAGGAGGTAAATTATGGAACCGTCGGAAAAACTGACTTCCTCCAGGCCTGCCCTAAGGGGAAGGTCCTGCTGAACCTGCTCAAATTCCGTAGATATATGCGTTGTGCCGGAGAGAGTGTAATTGCTTCTGATCTCACTTGCCCCCAACGCAAGGCCGGCAAGCACGGCACATAGAAACGTCACAATTTTTTTCATACACAAATATGTACATTTTTTTGCAAGTTTACAAAAAATAACTACCTTTGCAGTCCCGTTTTACGGCGGGTTTTTATTGGAGAGATGCTCGAGTGGCTTAAGAGGCACGCCTGGAAAGCGTGTATACGCCAAAAGCGTATCCCGAGTTCGAATCTCGGTCTCTCCGCAAACCAAGGAATGGCATCGCAGCGCAGCTGCGGTGCTTTTTTGATGTCCGGCCCGTCGAAAACCCTGTTTTCGTAAGGGCTGGACAGCAAAAGGCACAGAGGGAACGTCGTGACCGCAATGCCATTCCGGGTTTAAGCGCCCCCGCGGGAGCGCACGAGATAGCGACGGCCGCAGGCCGGCGGAATCTCGGTCCCCCCTTTTTTTGTTTCTATCACTGCCCAGGTGCTACTAACGTCCCACTTAATGTACCGTCAGTGTCATTTTACCCCCTTTTTCGCTACTATCGTCCCATCATTTGGTCCGTCAGTAGCACCCTTGAAGTTGGGAGGAGGATGGGAAGGCACTCCCGGGGGTGGCTGAAAGCTTGTAACCGAGTGATCACTTTTTTCTCTGAGAGGCCGATTTTGCACTTCTCCCCCAATTTAAATCGCTCGAGAAGTGCAAAAACCCTATTCTGTGTCGAAAAACGTACACTCACTTTTTCCCATAACATCTCCTTCCAGGTCACTACTAAAATTTCAGAGGGTAAAAAATAGGGCCGATACCCTCTGAAATTCCAGCAGTGCCCTGTCAGACTATATTGTACTTCTTCTTATACAAAAAAATAACCTATTCCATTTTTCCTGCCGTCGCACAAGGTGCGACCCCTCCCACTTCGTGGGCCCCTCCCTCTTACACGGCCGAGGGTGGCCATGGGCGATAAAAATGGAACAGGTTATTTTTTAATATTTACTAAATTTGCAGGAGAAATAAAAACGAATATGCGAAAGTTTGTCTTATGGGTTGTGGCCACGGCGGCTGCAACGGTCTGCCTCTCAGGATGCAAGTCGGAGAACTACACTGTCATTATATCTCTGGACGGGAACCGATGGGACTATCCGGAGTACTATGAGATGCCGTTTTTTGACTCGCTTGCCACTGTTGGCGTAAAGGCCAGGATGGAGCCGTCTTTCCCCTCTTCCACCTTCCCCAACCACTATACCATGGCAACGGGGCTGGTTCCGGACCATCACGGGCTGGTAAACAACTCCTTCTGGAACCCGGACACTCAGCATGGCTACAGCATCAGGGACAACGAATCCCGCTTTGACCCCCGCTACTATCTTGGGGAACCCATATGGATCACCGCCCAGAAGCAGGGAGTCAAGTGCGGAGTGGTTTACTGGGTGGGATCCGACATCGCAATCAAGGGCGAGTACCCCACCTACTACAGGAACTGGAATGAGGAGCCGCATTGGAATTTTGCCCAGCGCTGCGACGAGGTGATCCGCTTGCTAAGCCTGCCGGAAGATGAAAGGCCCCGCCTTGTGATGGCATACTTTGACGAACCGGACCATCAGGGGCACGTTCACGGCCCCATCTCCCCGGAGACAAAAGTCATGGCAGAGAAAATGGACTCCCTCATGCACAACCTGTACCTCCGCATCAAGGCCCTTCCCCACGGAAGCAAAGTGAACTTCATCCTTGCCGGCGACCACGGTATGGAAGAGATCTCCCCCGAAAGGTTTATCGGCTGGAAGGACGTGGTTCCGCAGGAATGGGTGGAGAGGATCGTGGGTAATCTTCCCACAAGCATCTGGGCCAAGGAAGGCTATGCGGACAGCCTGTACAACAAACTGTCAGGCGTGGAGCACCTTAACGTCTGGAGACACGGAGAGGTTCCCGAGGAACTCTGCTACGGCACCTCCAACAGACTGGGAGACATCATAGTGAGCCCCGAACTTGGCTGGCAGTTCAATTTTGCTCCCGGGAAAAACCATGGAGCACATGGATTCGACTCCAGGGAAATAGACATGATGGTGGCATTCCGTGCAGTTGGACCTGACTTCAAGACCGGATACGAGGCACCCTATACGGAAGGAGAAAACAGCGCCTTCCACAATACGGACCTATATCCCATGCTCTGCAAACTGCTTGGAGTCAAGCCGGAAAAGGTTGACGGAAAACTTGAAAGAATTCAAAAGATACTGAAATGAAAAAGCATATAGTGGTGCTTACCGGAGCCGGCGTAAGCGCAGAAAGCGGCTTCGCTACATTCCGTGACAGCGGCGGGCTCTGGGAGCAGTTCAACGTGGAGGATGTGGCCTCCCACAGCGGCTGGGTAAGGAATCCAGGCCTGGTCCTGGACTTTTACAACGAGCGTCGGCGCCAGCTTAAAGACGCAAAGCCCAATGCCGCCCATGAAATCATAGCATCGCTGGAAAAGGATTATTCCGTGGACGTAATCACCCAGAACGTGGACAATCTGCACGAGCGGGCCGGATCCACCAGGGTCCTCCATCTCCACGGAGAACTCACCAAAGTGCGTCCGGAAAAAGGCATTTATGACATCACAGGCAGCGAGGAAGAAGTCTTTGACATCGGCTACGACAGCGTTTCCCTGGGAGACCTTGCCCCCAACGGCCGCCAGCTCAGGCCCCACATCGTATTCTTTGAGGAGGCCGTCCCCGCAATAGAGCGTGCCATAGACCTGGTTTCCCGGGCCGATATCCTCCTCATCGTCGGCACATCCCTCCAAGTGTACCCCGCCGCCGGGCTTTACCGCTACGCCCCCGAATCGGCCCCGATCTACATTATAGACCCGGCCGACGTTCCCGTAAGCGACCGCCGCATCACACATATAAAAACCGTTGCAACCAAGGGGATGCAACGGTTCACGGAACTTATTTCCAAGTAGAGTTTACTTCACCATTCCTGAGAATCCCATGAAGGCCATTGCAAGGATGGCCACGCTGATTACGGCAATGGGAACGCCCTTGAAGGACTTGGGCACGTCACTCAGGGAAAGGTGCTCGCGTATGCCGGCAAAGATTACCATTGCAAGGCCGTAGCCGAGCGATGTCGCAAATGCATACACCAGGGCCTGGCCCAGGTTGAGCATACCTCCCTCCACGAAAGAGAACTCCTTGGTAACCACGTTAAGGGCTACGCCAAGCACGGCGCAGTTGGTGGTGATAAGCGGAAGGAAGATGCCAAGTGCCTGATACAGTGAGGGAGAGACCTTCTTGAGGACAATCTCCACCATCTGCACAAGTGCCGCGATAACCAGGATGAAGGCAATGGTCTGAAGGAACTCAATCTTGAAGGGAACCAGCAGATACTGGTTGATGAGATAAGTCACCAGAGTTGCCAGGGTTATGACAAAGCACACAGCCATGGACATACCGCTTGCGGTGGACAGTTTGTTGGACACGCCCAGGAAAGGGCAGATTCCGAGGAACTGTGAAAGGACAATATTGTTGACAAATATCGCCGATATAATTATAAGGAAGTATTCCATAGCCTATTTCTTGAATAACTTGTTAAACAGAACCATGAGGTAACCAAGGCAGAGGAAGGCACCGGGGGCAAGCACAAAGAGGAGCATGCCGTCGTTTCCGCCGATGATGTTGTGTCCGAAGAGGGAACCGGCACCCAGCAGTTCGCGCACAAGGCCCAGGACCGTGAGGGAGCAGGTGAAACCAAGACCTACGCCAAGACCGTCGCATGCGCTCTCCAGGACTCCGTGTTTGTTGGCAAAAGCCTCTGCACGTCCAAGGACAATGCAGTTAACCACGATGAGCGGGATAAACAGGCCCAAAGTCTCGTACATTGCAGGAGTATAGGCCTGCATGATGAACTGCAGAAGAGTCACGAAGGTTGCAATCACAACAATATAAACGGGGATATGGACTTTATCCGGCACCACCGGAGCGATGAGGGAAATGGCCATGTTGGAAAGCACCAGCACAAACAGCGTTGCAAGTCCCATGGACAGGCCGTTTATGGCCGATGTGGTTGTTGCCAGCGTGGGGCACATGCCCAGCAGAAGGACGAACGTGGGATTGTTCTTAACCAGTCCGTCGGTAATAAGTTTGAGTTTACTCGCCATCTTCCTGTCCTCCGTTGTTTTTGTTTACGTAAGATGCGCCGGTAATTGCATCGGCCGATGACTGCCCGCCCACGATGGTGTCAAACACCTTCACGGCGGAGTCAACCGCCTTTGCATAAGCGTTGGACGTAATTGTGGATGCGGTAATTGCGTCGATGTCTCCGCCGGGGCCGGCAGTCATTTTCTTGCCTTTGGGGTTGAAGTTCTTCCACTGGGACATGAACTTGGCGTCAGTGGTGCACTTGGCGCCCAGGCCGGGGGTTTCACTGTGGCTGAGCACGGATGTGTTGCAGACTATCCTGTCCGGAGTGATGCCCACAAGGAGTACAAGGGGACCGCCAAAGCCGCCCGCAGTGGATTCTATGGCATATCCGACAAGAGTCTCACCGGACCATGCCTCATAATACTTGACTCCTGAAATTTCCTTTTCCTGAACGCTTTGGAACTCAGGAAGCACCTTGGAGATGGCCTTGTTGGTCTTTTCCACCTGGGCATTTGCGATAGGTTCTTCCGTAAGGACATAAGCTCCGCCCAGGACTGCTGAGCAAAGAAGGCAGGTCACGCCCAACACCAGAACCATATTTGTAAGATTGGATTTAGCAGCCATAATTTATTTCCTCCCGAATTTCTTCTGTTTGAAAGCCATGTTGATAAGGGGAACCAGGGAGTTCATGATGAGGATGGCAAAGGAAACGCCTTCCGGATATGAGCCGAAGTAACGGATCATCATGGTAAGGAAGCCGATGCCCACGCCAAACACCACGCCGCCCCATACGCTCATGGGAGATGTCACATAGTCCGTAGCCATGAAGCAGGCGCCCAGGACCAGACCGCCGGTGAGAAGGTTGAATGCAGGATCCGTAAAACGCTCAGGGTTGATGCCCCAGAAAACGAGCGAGGTAAGGGCCACGGTTGCAAAGATAGAAAGGGTAATCCAGGGCTTGATGACCTTGCGGACGCAAAGATACACAAAGCCTGCAAGGAGAGCCAGGGCGCAGACTTCACCGGCGCTGCCGCCAAGGTTAGCAAACAAAATCTGGGAATAGTCGTAGCCCCGGGTGGCCATGATCTCTGAAACGGAAGCTCCCTGGGCCAGGCCTTCCTGGATTGCACCAAGGGGCGTAGGGCCGGAAACGGCATCCACGACACCCTGCGGAGCACCCCAGGTGGTCATATAGCCGGGGAAGGACACCAGAAGGAACACTCGGCCCACAAGGGCGGGATTCCAGATGTTCTGTCCAAGGCCGCCGAAAGTCATTTTTGCGACGGCGATGGCGACGACGGCCCCGATGAACACCACCCACACGGGAGTGGAATAGGGCAGGTTGAGAGCAAGGAGAATACCCGTAACAACGGCGGAAAGGTCGCCGATGGTGGAGGACTTCCCAAGCATGTATTTGGTTATGGCCCATTCCAGGACTACGCAGGAGCATACGCTCACTGCCATAAGGAGGATTTCCCTCCAGCCATAGAACACGAAGGAGCAGATGACCGCCGGAATAAGGGCAATCACCACGTCCAGCATGAGGCTGCGGGTGGAATCCTTGGAATGGATATGGGGAGACGGAGAAACTGTAAGTGTACTCATAGTCTTTTACTTTTTGGCTTGCGCAGCTGCGGCACGGGCTCGGATGGCTCCCAGCACCTGGCCTTTGGCGATGCGGATATTATCAAGAAGCGGAATGTTTGCCGGGCAGCTGTACAGGCAGCAGCCGCACTCTATGCAGTCCTGCACTGCGTTGTTTTCCAGGGCCTCCATGTCGCTGGCCTTGGCAAGCCTGTTGAGCAGGAAGGGTTCCAGACCCATGGGGCAGGCGTCGGCACATTTTCCACAGCGGATACAGGCGCTTGCGGGGGCGCGTTTGGTCTGCTTTTCCGTAAGGAAGAGCAGGGCCGATGTACCCTTGAGCGTAGGGGCGTCCAGATTTGCCACGGCACGTCCCATCATGGGGCCGCCGCTGATGACCTTGACGGCATCGGCAGGGACACCTCCCAGGTAGTCGATGATGTACTTAAGGGGCGTACCTACGCGGACGATGAGGTTGGCCTGGCGGGGGAAACATTCGCCTGTCACGGTAACGGAGTTGTCCACCACGGGCTTGTTCTTCTGAACGGCCTCATACACTGCAAGTGCGGTTGCAACGTTCTGCACCACGGCGCCTACGCTGATGGGAAGGGCTCCGGAACCTACCTGACGGCGCATGACAGCGTCGATAAGCTGCTTTTCACCGCCCTGGGGATACCTCATCTTCATGGACATCACCTCAATGCCCTGATATCCCAGCCGGGCAATAACCTCGCGGATATGGGCGATGGCCTCCGGCTTGTTCTCCTCTATCGCAATGGTGCAGGGGACATTTCCCATCACCTGACGGAGGATAGCCGCTCCAACTACCACCTGCTCGCCTTTTTCCAGGAGAGTGCGGAAGTCGGAAGTGAGGTAAGGCTCACATTCGCAGCCGTTTATGATAACCCTCTCGCAGGTGGATCCGGGAGGCGGGGAAAGTTTCACATGTGTGGGGAAGGTAGCTCCGCCAAGACCCACGACACCGCCCAGGCGTATCTTCTCAATGATGGCCTTGTTGTCGGCGGGAATTTCGGTAACCAGGGTGGGGGTGGTGTCGATACCGTCGGCCCACTCGTCGCCTTCCACCTCTATTTCCACGCACATCTGGCTGTTACCGGCAAGGTCCTTCACCGGGCCGATGGCCTTTACGGTTCCGCTCACGGAAGAGTGGATGAAGGCGGATACAAAGCCTCCGGGTTCAGCGATGGGCTGCCCCACCTTGACTTTGTCCCCGACTGCCACTACAGGCTTTGCGGGAGCGCCAATATGCTGGGACAGCTGGATGTACACCTTGGGAGCAAGCGGAAGCTGCTCCAGGGCACATTCGCGGGAGATTTTATTGTCGTGCGGATGAACACCGCCGATAGAGAACGTCCTTTTACTCATCTTTCTTGTCCTCCTTTTTCTGCTGACGCAGTTTGATACGCTCCTTGACGGCCTCCTTGTCCAGGGGCTTGGGGAAATTGACTCCGTGGATGGCACCGGTAGGGCAAACGGCCTCGCATTCGCGGCAGAGTTTGCACTTGGAAACGTCGATGTATGCGATATTGTCGTGGAACTCTATGGCTCCGTGGGTGCAGGTTCTCAGGCAGATTCCGCAGCCGATGCAGGCGGAAGCACAGGCCTTCTTTGCAACGGGGCCCTTGTCCTTGTTCACGCAGGATACGAACTCACGCATTCCGCGGGGTCCCTTGGGCCTGAGCTCGATGATGTTCTTGGGGCAAGCCTTGGCACAGGCACCGCAGGCGGTGCACTTGTCCTGATCCACTACGGGAAGTCCGGTCTCCGCATCCATGTGGATGGCGCCAAACTGGCAGGCCTCGACGCAGTCTCCGCATCCCAGGCAGCCATAAGAGCATCCGGTGTCTCCGCTGTACAGTGCAGCCTTGACCTTGCAGGAGGCGTAGCCGTCGTAATTGTTTATGCGGGGACGGGCGGCACAGCTGCCGTTGCAACGTACCACAGCCACTTCCGGGGCCTTGGCCTTGACTTCATAGCCCAGGATTTCGGCCACCTTTGACATGGTGTCGTTACCTCCCACCGGGCAGTAATTGTTGTCCAGGTTGGGAGCCTTGACGGCAGCCTCTGCAAAAGCACGGCAGCCGGCAAAACCGCAACCGCCGCAGTTGGCACCGGGCATGGCCTTTTCCACCAGGTCTATACGCGGGTCTTCCTCTACCTTGAAGCGCTTTGCAACAAGATAAAGGACAAGCGAGAGCACAAGGCCGAGCACGGTAATGACTGCGACAGTCCAAATAATAGTCTCTGTCATAATTCCTTTATTGTAAATACATATTCATTCCTGAGTTTGTCCCGGAAAAGCCATAGCAGCAGGTAATATACACCCACGGCGGCAATTCCGGACAATCCGGCGGCCACCTCCCCAACCCCAAGGCCAACAAGGCCCAGGATTACTGCCAGCATCACCAGCAGCGGACCAAGATAAGCGATGTAAACCGCCTTCATACCCATGGAGGCCTTGAGTACCACTTCCACGGTATCCCCTACCTTATATGAAGAATAGGGACTGGTAGGAACCTCAACCGCCTTGTCCTTAACCTCGGACATCCCGCAAAGGCCGGCCGCGTGGCATTGTGAGCAGGCGCTGTGCTGCTCGATTGCTACGGTTGTGGTCTGCGGTGTGATTCTTACTATCCGGCCTGTATGACTTACGCTTTCCTTCATTCCGTAAAAGATGAGAAATCGTATTTGAGGCCACCCCACGCATTGATCCATCCACGCATGGCCCCAACCCTGAGGGGCACACGGAAGGTGACGGGAAGAAGATTCCCGTCATCGGAAATCCAGATAAGGAAGTCCTCGGTGCCGTCAAACATGGCACCGGCAACCACGGAACAGGAAAACTTGAGGCAGCGGAAAGATCCGAACCTGCGGCGAGCCACCGTTTCCTTGCCTTTATAAGTAAGATGGATGTCAAAGATGGTATCGTCAATTGCAAAGCGGAGCGGATAGCTGCTTCCAACCTTCAGTGCGGAAGTATCCATTCCGCGTGTATAGTAGAGTATGGAGCCAATGTCCGTCACGCAGTCCTTAAGCGGAATCTCTATGTGCTCGGGGCCGCGGCTTTCGTAATTCACATCGGCATGAATGATACGCTGATCCCAGTCGTAATAGAAGAGGTTGGTGGCGGCGTAGGCTCCCTCGTGGGTATCGCGGACAAACTTTACCGGACGGATGTCGTCCTCTGTCATCCAGCCCTCGAAATGCTCCCTCATCTTGAAGAACATATCAAAAAAGGGCGCGGACTTCACAGTAAGCAGGGAATGGAAGACCGGGCTGTCGTTGTAATTCACCTCATCCAGGGAAAAATTGGCCTTGGCAACCACAGTGTTCACTGCACCCCATTTGTACAGGATGTCATATTGCAGGGTTTCTCCCGGTTTGAAGGGATTGTCATTTTTACGGGGTATGCAGGCCTGAGCCTGTGCAAGCAGGGAAATCCCTGCAAGAAATAGGGCTGCTACTATCCTCCTGAACATAACTAAAAGCTGTCGTTGGCGTCGAAATCGTAGGAGGAATCAGAAACCGTACCATTGATGGAACTTGCCACCGGTTCCTGCGACGCATATACGTCCAGGCTCTGGTCCGGTTCCACAAACTTGACCTGGGCTGCCTTATATTTCATGTCTATGTCACAGACCTCGCCGTTACGGTGCTTGGCTATGACGATGATAGCCTTCTCCTTATCTTCCGGATTGTCGGAAAGGCCCACGAATTCCGGCCTGTGTATAAAGATTACCATATCGGCATCCTGCTCGATTGAACCGGATTCACGAAGGTCGCTCAGCTGGGGCTTTCCGGAGCCGCCTGTACGCTGGACGGCATTTCTGGACAGCTGGGACAGGGCTATGATGGGAATGTCCAGTTCCTTTGCCGTGGCCTTGAGGGTTCTGGAGATTGCGGCAACTTCCTGTTCACGGATACCCCTTACCTCCACAGGACCCTGCATCAGCTGAAGGTAGTCCACTACTATCAGGCGGACACCCTTCTGCTTTACGAGGCGCTTTGCCTTGGTCCTGAACTCCATGATGGGAATGCCCGGGGTGTCGTCTATGTAAAGGGGAGCCTTGGCAAGACGCTTGAGCGTGTCTTCAAGCTGAACCCACTCGTACTGCTCCAGTTTCACGCCACCTTTTATCTTTTCTCCGGAGAGGCCGGACTCGGTGGTAATCAGACGTTTGCCAAGCTGGTCGGCAGACATTTCCAGGGAGAAGACGGCAACCGGCATGTTGGCCTCCACGGCGGCGTTTCTTGCAACGTTCAGGGCGAAAGCCGTTTTACCCACGGAGGGACGGGCGGCAAGGATAATGAGGTCACTCTTCTGCCACCCCTGTGTCACGCGGTCTATGGAAGGGAAACCGGAAGGAACGCCCGAAAGACCGGTCATGCTCTGGAGTTCCTGCAGGTTGTCCAATACGGAGTTGATGATGGAGCCTATATCTTGGACATCCCTTTTCACATTGTTCTGAATGGCCGCAAAGACCTTGGTCTGGGCGTTGTCTATGAGTTCGTCTACGTCCGTGGACTCGTCATAGGACTGATTCAGGATGTCATAAGAGGCAGTGATGAGGTCTCTCTGTATGGTCTTCTGTTTGAGTATCTTGATGTAATACTCAATATGGGCCGCGGCGCCGATATTCTGCGACAGACGTGCAAGGACCACCGGACCGCCTATGGTTTCCAGAGTCCCCTGCTGTCGCATCTTGCCGCTCACGGTAATAAGGTCTATGGCAACGTGCTCGTTGACAAGGGATGCCATGGCCTCAAAGACCATACGGTTGTGCTGGTCATAGAAGCAGTCCGGAGAAAGTTCCTCCATGGCCTCGTCTATGACACTTGGTTCCACAAGCATGGCACCAAGAACGGCCTCTTCCACATCCACGGCCTGCGGGGGTTTCTTCCCCATCAGGGCGTCTATGGAAGCGGCATCTTCTTTCTTAGCGGAATTCTTGCGGGGAGGCATCTGCTACTCGAAGTCGGGGTTGATGATGATACGGCCGCAGTGTTCGCAGATGACGAGCTTGCGGTTGTCGGAGATCTCCACTCTCCTCTGGGGAGTGATGGTGCTGAAGCAGCCTCCGCAGGAGTCGCCGTTGTAGATACCTACAACTGCCAGATGGTTGTTCACGCTGGCGCGGATACGCTCGTAAGCGCTCATGGTGCGTTCGTCAATCTTTGCGGCGCACTCTTCCCTGCGGGCCTTGAGGGCCTGCTCTTCCTTGGCGGTGGATTCCACTATGGTCTCCAGTTCGCTCTTCTTGGCGGCCAGGTCTTCGGTGCGGGTGTCAAGATAGCTCTTGAGGTCTTCCAGATCCGCCTTCCTGGTGGCTATCTCCACGCGGGTATCGTTGATAACCTTTTCGGAAATCTGAACAAGCAGGCGCTCGTTCTCAATCTCCTTTTCAAGGGAACCGTATTCACGGGAATTGGAAATATTGGACAGCTGACCCTGATAACGCTCCACATTGCTCTCGTGTTCTGCGATGGAGAGCTTTGCCTCTGCAATGTTGCGGCTGAGCTGGTCAATCTCTGCGGTAAGGGCGGCGCTGCGCTCTTTCATGGATGCGATTTCCTGCTCCAGGGCTTCCACTTCTGCGGGAAGTTCGCCACGAAGCTGAACTATCTTGTCAATTTCCGAATCGGCCTCCTGAAGGGAATAAAGGGTTTTTAGCTTCTCCGCTACAGAGATTTCGGAATCTGCGAAATTCTTCTGAAGGGAGACGAAGGTTTCCCTCTGGTCGATAGGGGTCGCCTGCGCGGCGCTGTTTTTTTTGGTACTTGCCATATATAAATCAATTGTTTTTGTCAATAATACCTTACAGGATTAGCCTGTGCGAGACAGGCGGATTTGCAACTTGCAAAGTTAGGAAATTTTTTCCGTATCTCCGCCAATAATATATCCACGATTTCCACCTCGCTCTCAAAGTGGCCGATGTCCATGATCATAAAGCCTGCGGGAGTAAAAAAACTGTGGTAGCTGAAGTCCGCACTGATATACAGGGAGGCTCCGCTGCGGAGAGCGTCGGCAATTTCTCCTCCGCCGCTGCCTCCAAGGACCGCCACCCTGGAAAATTTTTCCTTCAGAGGGGCCGATGCCCGAAGCCCTGCAAGGCCGAATTTTTCCTTCACGTAGGCCACGGCCTCCTCCCCATCCATCGTTCTTGGGAGATTTCCCACGCAGCCGAGCCCGGCACAGCCTTCGCCTTCCGGGATGAGGACCTCCACGTCCGTAAGGCCCAGGCGGGCGGCCATTGCGGCGCTGACTCCGCCGGGAGTCTTGTCGGCGCTGGTGTGGGCGGCATATACGGCCACCCCGCCGCGGACAGCTTTCATGACGGCGGCGCCCACGGGGTCATCGGCATTTATCTTCCTTATGCCCTTGAATATGAGGGGGTGATGGGTTACCACCATGTCGCAGCCGCGCTCCACGGCCTCGTCTATCAGGGCTGCGGTGCAGTCAAAGCCCACCAGGACGCCGTGCACCTCGTCTTCAGGGGAGCCCACAAGAAGGCCACTGTTGTCCCAGGATTCCTGCAGGGAAAGCGGGGCGAAGCGCTCTATCGCGGAGACGATATCCTTTACTTTCATAGCAAATCCCTTACAGCTTCCAGCTGGGCCTTAATTTCACGGAGAGACTCCAGGGCCTTTACCCTGCCGGATACTTTGCGGCGGTCGTCCCTGAGCCTCTGGGCAGCGCCTTCAAGCGTGAGTCCCTGGTCCTTAAGGAGGAACTTTATCTGCTTGAGTGCCTCTATGTCTTCCGGATGGAAGAGCCGGTTCCCCTTGCCGTTCTTGGCCGGGTGGACAAACTTTTCAAAGTAATTGCTCCAGTAACGTACCGCAGATACGTTTTCTCCCAGAATCTCGGCCGTCTCGCCGATTGTGTATAAAAGTTTTGCCATAATTATTGATGAGAGAAGCTTCGCCTGGGGCCTTCTGCCTCAAGCCAGTAGTCTTTATCGAAGTCCGCAGCGGGGACATAAGGGCCCTCGTGTGCGGGAGAGAAAGCCAGATAGGTTATGGGAAGGCCCATCTGAAGGAACATCTTTTCGTAGAAGGTCTGCACCTGGAACACGGCGTCAAGGTCCCAGCCCTCCTCGTTTTCAGGACGGACGGTGAGGCCGGTGCCGTAAATATCGGTTCCTTTCGCAAGCACCCTGAGCCTGTTTGCCCGTATCACGGACATGGTATATTCATGCAGGAAGCGGGAGTCCGTCTTGAGGTGAATCACGGCGTCCTCACTCAGGAATTTGCGGTAGCGTTCCAGGAACATATGGGAGGATAGCCTGGCGTTTTCAGAGCCGTGAAGCTGGGGGTCGGAGAAAGTGAGCCAGATGGCCGACACTTCCCCGGGAGCGAAGAAGGCTTCCAGGAATTCCACCCTGGTACGCAGGAAGGCCACGTTGGGAAGGGCTTCCCCGGTTGCGGTTTTGGCCCCGCTCCACAGCCTTGCCCCTTTTATGTCCACGCCTATGAAGTTCATCTCCGGATGCCTTTTGGCAAGGGCAATGGTGTAATCTCCCTTTCCGCATCCCAGTTCCAGGACAATGGGGGCCGGTTTTTCAAACATGTCGCGGTTCCAGTTGCCTCGTATGGCGTGGGAGCGGAGTTTAAGTTCGCGCTGGCCCTCCTCCTTCACCAGCACATCGGCGGCCGACGGTTGGAGAAGGCAATGGAAACCAAGGTTTTCCGCAAACTTTTTAAGTTTTCCGTGCCCCATTACTGCTTCTTGTTACGGTTACGGTTTCTGCGGTGCTTTTTCTTCTCGGAGTCAAAACGGTTTATGGCGTCGTCCCCTACCGCGGACACGAATTCGGGGACGGAGACATCCTCCTTCTTGAGGGTGGGAAGTTTTTCCCCACGCCTGTTAAGAGCCTGGATGTCACGGACCTCATCGGCAGAAAGCGCATAGATGTTTGTAAGGGAACCCTTCTCGTAAGAGAAATACATGGTGCGGGAAAGGATGTCTGTCTTTACCAGCCATGCCGGACCATCCAGGAATTCAAGCGGCTCGTGAACATGGGGGATCTTGGACTGGGCGTCCAGGTAGGCTTCCACTTCGTAGTTCAGGCAGCACTTGAGTTTGCCGCACTGGCCTGCAAGTTTCTGGGGGTTCAGGGAAAGGTCCTGGACGCGGGCCGCCTGGGTGGAGATGGATTTGAACTCGGTGATGTAGTTGGCGCAGCAGAGTTCCCGCCCGCAAACGCCAAGGCCGCCTATGAGACCGGCCTCCTGACGGGCGCCTATCTGCTTCATTTCCACGCGGATGTGAAACTCCTCGGCAAAATCCTTGATGAGCTGGCGGAAGTCCACGCGGCCATCGGCGATATAGTAGAAGATGGCCTTGGTGCCGTCCCCCTGGAACTCCACATCGCCTATTTTCATTTCCAGGCCAAGGTTGGCGGCCAGAACGCGGGCACGGATCATGGTTTCCTGCTCGCGGGCAATGGCTTCCTGCCAGCGCTGGATATCAAAGGGACGGGCCCTGCGGTAAATCTTCTTGAGGGGCTGCTTGGCCGGATCCACGCCCTTGCATTTCATCTGGCGTCCCACCACGGGGCCTTCCAGAGTCACTATGCCAACATCGTGACCGGAAGCGGCTTCCACAACCACGATGTCCCCGGTTTTGATGCTCTGGTCCGACGCATTTTCGTAAATTCCCTTGCGGGTATTCTTGAAACGCACCTCGTAAAGATTGTCAAACTGCTCCTGGCGGATGCCTCCCAGATAGTCATAGACCTCCAGTTTGCAGCAGCCGCGGTGGTAGCGGATGTCCCTCTCTCCTGTCTGCTCGTCCGTACAGACCGTGCAGCCTCGGAAGCAGTCGAACTGTATGTTTTCGTTATCGTATTCTGTCATTGGTTTCGCATATATAGTTTACCGACAAAGTCGGTGAAAAGGATTTTCTGGTTTACGTTTCTCTCCAGGAGCTGTTTGGCGGTTGAAAGCTCCGCCAGGGCAAGCCGGGGAAAGGATTTGCGCAGTCCCCCTGCCGCTCCCCGGAACCAGGATTCTTCTTCCGGCGGAAAAGTACACAGGGAGTCAAGCCCCTGCTGGAGGAGAAAAATATTGCGGAGGTCGTCGGAAGCCAGGGCGCAGAAACTCTTCTGCCTTTCGCGGTCTTTGATATCGGCCACGGCCTCTGCCGACTGTATGGCGGACAGCAGGTCCTTTTGAATGAGGGCCCCCAGCATGTCGCGGAAAAGGTCCCTCAGGGAGGACTGCTCTTCGCTTTCCGCCTGATGTACAAGGCGGCCCTCCTCCGGGGACAGGGGACGCACCCTCATGTGAAGGCAACGGGAAGATATGGTGGTGAGCACCTTTTCCGGAGCATGGGTTATCATGAGGAACAGAGTCTTTGCCGGAGGTTCCTCCACCAGTTTCAGAAGGGCGTTGGCCGCCTGGGCGTTCATCTTCTCCGGAAGGTACATGACAACGGTCACGTAACCGCCCTCAACGGCCGACAGCGAGAGTTTGTCTATAAGGCCCCTGGACTCGCTGACGGAGATATTCACCTGCTTGCCCTCGATTCCCAGGGCGGAATAGAGTTCGCTCTCGTAGAAATAGGGGTTCCTGGCCACCAGATCCCGGAATTCGTGGATAAACTGCACGGAGACAGGGTCCTTTGGCCCGGCAACGGGGTACACAAAGTGAACGTCCGGATGAATGAGGCGTTCCACGCGGGTACCGCCGCCGTAGAGTTCTTCAAGGAAGTTAAGGGCTATGGGAAGGGCGCCGCCGCCGTCATCCTCATGAAGGAGGATGGCATGGTGCAGCCTGCCGCTTTCCACCATGGAGTGGAGGGCGGAAGTAAGCTCCGTATTACCATAGACCTTTATCATCAGTTGTTCCTTGAACCCACATAGCGGGCAAACGTCACAAGATACGATTTTTCATTGGATTCCGGAAGCACGTCAAGATAGGAAACTGCCTTTTCTATCTGTCTGTCCAGGAATTCGACGGCCTTTTCCACTCCCCCGTGAGAGCTGACAAACTCAACTATCTTGCCCGCATCGGAAGGGTTGTCTGCAATTCCGGCCACAAGGCTGCGGATTTTGGTCTGCTCACTTTCCGGCACCTCATCCATGGCACAGAGCAGGGGAAGAGTGATTTTCTGCTCAAGTATATCCTGTCCCACGGGCTTTCCAAGAGACGAGCCGCCCGTGCCGTAATCAAAAATATCGTCCTTTATCTGAAAGGCTATTCCAAGGGCTGCGGCATAGCCGGCAAGTGCCTTGCAAACCTCTTCGGAGGCTCCCGCAGATATGCTGCCGGACAGGGCGGCAGTTTCAAAAAGGGACGCTGTCTTGCAGTAAATTATCCGCAGGTAGTCGTCCAGGGTGGTATCGGCCGATGAAGCTTTCTCCATTTGGAGCATTTCGCCCTGGGCAAGATCAGCCAGGGTCTTGGCGAAGATATTTATGACGCGGTTCCCGAAGTGATCCGCCTTGATGGCGAGTTGCATGCAGCGGACCAGCCAGTAGTCCCCTATAAGGACGGAAGCTCTGCCTCCAAGGATTGAAGACACTGTGGGACGGCCTCTTCGCTCCGGAGCGTCGTCCACCACGTCGTCATGAAGGAGCGTGGCGTTGTGAAGCAGCTCCGCGGCCGCCGCAAAGGACAGGGTGTCTTCGCCGACGCTTCCGCATGCCCCGGCACAAAGGATTGCCAGTATCGGGCGCATCATTTTTCCGGGCCTTTCCCGGAGAAAACGGTTTACAGAGTCCAGAAGCCCCACGTCACTGCGCAGGGACTCTTCAATAAGGCACTCCACCCGCTGCAAAAACGGATGGAGTGACTGCTTAATCTGTGAGACTTCGGATTCCGAATGCATCATTTGCCAAAGAACACACCCAAAGTCACCTGCCAGCCCTGATAGGTATTGGTATTGAAGCTCCAGTTCTGGCTGACGTTGTCCGCAATATTGGAACCGGCCACGTTACCAAGGTTCTTGTACCACTTCACGGAGAGCTGAAGGAAATCCAGGAGTTCCAGACCGGCGCCTATTGCAAAGCCGTACTCAAGACGGTCCTTGACATCGTTGGCAATGTCCTTAATCTGCTGGCCCACATCTCCATCCGCCGTTGAAATCCTGTTTTCACTGAGCCTGTATCCAACGAAAGGCTGGACAAGGGCGAAAGGACGCAACACCATAAGGTCTATGCCCCACTGAACTCCCAGCCCGAGCTCTATGAATCCCGTCTTGGTCTGAAGATTCAGGTTGGTGGCACCGGACTCTCCGGGCTGAACCACATCATTAAGGTTTGCACCTTTCACCTGATACATAAGCTGGGGCTGAATTCCGAATCCCAGCGGAAGATCTGCCTGGTAAGCAATACCTACGTGATACTGGTTTACGCTTTTGACATTGCTCACGAGGTCCTTGGTGTCAATTGCGGCCGTAGAAGAAGTAAGGCCGGCGATGATACCGAACTGAGCAGAGGCAATCCCTGTTGTTGCAACAAGGACAGCCAGGAGGGCTAGCAGCTTTTTCATAATATCAGAGATTAGGGGTTATCTTCTCAAGAAGCACGTTCTTGGGCATGGCACCTACGGTCTTGTCCACGATCTCTCCGTTCTTGAAGAAAAGAAGGGTGGGAATGCTCATGATGCGGTAACGTGCGGCTACCTCGTCTGCATCGTCCACATTCACCTTCACAACCTCTAATTTATCCGAAAGTTCCGCCTCAACCTCATCCAGCACGGGAGAGAGCATACGGCACGGACCGCACCAGGTTGCCCAAAAATCCACAATGACCAGTTTGTCACTCTTGATGAGTTGGTCAAAATTATCGTTAGTTGCTACTTTTGCCATAATCAGATACTTTTATACAACATTGCAAATATAACAATTTTTTACAATTCCAACTCCATTCCGGCAATGCTACAGTACGGCATCAACCGGGAGCAGGTAGGCGCGCAGGCCCAGAAGGGGATTTGCGGCATCCGTAGCACGGAGCTTTTCAAGGGCTTCGGCGGCCCTGGCGTCGTCCATGACGGAGAAAATGGCATGATTCTGGGTGGGCCAGGCATGGTTTCCGAGGTGGGGTTCTCCGCCTTCGCTTCCCCTTCCGCCAATCTCCTGCCACACGGTATATCCGGTCTGGCCGAGTCCCTCCAGGAGCTGCGCTATCTCCTGATTATATGCCTGATTATAAGCTACAAACAATGCTTTCATACTATATACTTTATTTTTGCCTGCGTGCTTTACGGCGGGCACGGTGCTCGGTGAAGCCGCAGTACAGGACGGGAATGATGACAAGGGTGATGACTGTGGAAATGGACAGACCCCAGGCAACCGTAATGCCAAGGCCGCGCCAGAGCTCTGCGCCTTCGCCGGTACCCCAGGCCATGGGCAGCATACCCAGGACAGTGGTGAGGGTGGTCATGAGGATGGGCCTCAGACGGCTCTTTGCAGCAGTGACGGATGCATCGCGCACGCTCATTCCCCTTTCCTGGCACAGGATGGTATAGTCTATGAGCACGATACCGTTCTTAACCACGATACCCAGGAGGATGATGATACCAACCATACCCATCATGCTGACAGGCATCCAGCCGTGGACCATGCTGCCAAGGGCCACACCCACAAACGCAAAGGGTATGGAAGACATGATTACAAAAGGTCCGAGCAGGGATTCAAACTGGGAGGCCATCACCATGTAAACCAGGATGATGATGAGGACAATGAGAAGGAGCATGTCCCCGAAGGACTTCTGCTGCTCTTCGTAGTCACCGCCTATACGCCAGCTCATGTGTGAAGGCAGCGGGTCGGACTCCATGAGTTCCTGTACCACCTGGACGCCTTCGCTGAGGGCCTTTCCGGAGGCCATCATGCCGGTTACGGTAATGTACCTGTCGCGGTTCTTGCGCTGGATGGTGGGAGGAACTTTGGATTCTACGATGCTTCCAAGGTCCTTCACGCGGATACCGCGTCCCGAATTGTTGTAGATAACGATATTCTCTATATCCTCGGTTCCGGCACGGAATTCAGGGGCGTAACGCACGCGTATATTGTATTCCTCACCGTCTTCGCGGAAGTAGGAGGCTACGGTTCCGGACATTGCGGCCGATACGGCAGCTGCCGCCGATGCGGACGAGAGTCCGTTCAGGGCAAGTTTCTCGCGGTCAAAGTCAACCTCGTACTCGGGGGTGTACTGGTCACGGGAAAGTATGGCCTGGGTAAAGTAGCCCGACTCCATGAGGGCTGCCCTTACGCGGCGGGCCTCGGTCTCGGTCTCTTCAAAGTCGTAACCGTAGATTTCCACCTGGACATTGGCCCTGCCGCCCATACCCATTCCGCCTTCCGTAACATTGAAACGGTTGAGCTCCGGGAAATCGCGGAGGTCGGCACGGACGATATCGGCCAGCTGGGCCACTCCGCGGCTGCGGGAAGACTTGGGACCTACGTTGATATTCATGGTAATGAGGTAGGTACCGTTCTGACGCATGGAGGCGAAGGCATTCTCCGAATCGGCCTGGCCAAAGCGGTAGCTGAGCACCTTGATTTCGTGGATATCGGCGCTGAGACGCTCGAAGATGCGGGCTGCTACGTCGCCGGTCACCTCCTGGGCGGTTCCTATCGGCAGTTCAATGGTGGCGGAGATGCGGCCCTCGTCCTGCTGCGGGAAGAATTCCGTACGCATGTGCGGGAAGAAGACGTACATCACGACTGCAAAAATCACTGCCGCTCCGGCAAGGATCCACTTCTTTCTGGTCATGCACCAGGCGATGAGGCGGGAATATCCGTGGGAAATGGCATCCAGGACCTTGTTCACAGGGACAAAGACAGCCTTGTAGATTTTGTTGGTCACCGGCGTGTTGTCCATGAGCAGGGAGCACAGCGTGGGGACAAGGGTCAGAGCCGCCGTGGTGGAGACTATCATGATGATGGAGACAATCCAGCCCAGCTGCTTGAACATGATGCCGGTCATGCCGGAAATCATGGTCAGGGGCAGGAACACGCACAGCATGGTAAGGGTGGAGGCGATAACGGAAATACCCACCTCGGAAGTGCCGTGCACTGCGGCCTCGACGGGCTTCTCTCCCCTTTCCAGGTGAGTGGTCACGTTTTCCAGGACCACGATGGCGTCGTCCACTACCATACCTATGGCAATGGCAAGCGCGCTCATGGAAATGATATTGAGCGTGTTGCCTGTCGCAAAGAGGTACAGCAGCGAAGCCAGCAGCGCGATGGGGATGGACAGGATGACGATAAGCGTACCCTTGAGGCGGCCCAGGAACAGGAAGACCACCAGCATGACCACCAGGAAGGTGATGGCTATTGTATCCCTCAGGGACTTGATGGTAAGGAGAATGTCCTCCGAGTTATCCACCACCTGGGTAATCTGGATATCGGAAGGCAGCGTCCTGCTTATGTTTTCCATCTCCTTCTTTATCTTGCCGATAACCTCCACGGTATTGTATCCGCTCTGCTTCTGGATAATGATCTGTGCGCCGCGGACACCGTTGGTGAAGGATTCCTGGGACTTCTCCTCCAGGGTGTCGTCCACGCGGGCTACGTCCCTGAGGTAGATTGCCGATCCGCCGCGGTATCCAAGCACCACGTCAAGGAGTTCGGACGGGTCCTGGAATTCCTTTTTGATGCGGAGGGTATAGGTATCGGAGCCAATGTCGATGCTTCCGGAAGGGACATTCCTGTTCTCCTGGGCGATGACCCCGGCAATGGCCGATATGGAGAGGTTGTAAGCTTCCAGCTTTGCAGGGTCGCAGTAAACCTGAATCTCGCGCTTGGGAGCGCCGGCAATGGTAACCTGGCCGACGCCGGAAACACGGGCAAGCGGGGTTGCCACCTTGTCATCCAGAATCTTGTCCAGGGCGCTGACGCTCTGGGTTGCCGTGGCGGCCATGATCATGATGGGCATGTCGTCCACGCTGAACTTGAACAGGTAAGGGGCCGATGCTCCGTCGGGCAGGCGCTGCGACACCATGTCCAGTTTGTCACGGACGTCATTGGTGGCCTCGTCTATATCCGTTCCGTACTGGAACTCGAGGGTGATGATGGAGATGTTCTCCCTGGAGTTGGAAGTGATGTTCTTCAGGTCCTGGACACCATTGAGCTGGTTTTCCAGCACCTTGGTAAGGTTGTTTTCCACGTCTTCTGCCGACGCCCCGGGATAGGAGCTCATCACCATGATGGTGTTGGACTCAATGTCCGGAAGGTTATCGACAGGCAGGCGGGTCAGGGCAAACACGCCCATGATGGCAAAAGCCAGGAACAGCAGGCAAGTGGTTACCGGATGTTCAACTGATGTGCGGTAGATACTCATAGCACGTTCACCTTAACGCCGTCCTTGAGCGATGCCTGGCCCTTCACCACAACCGTCTCGCCGGCTGCAAGGCCGTCGACAACCTCATATTCCTTGCCGATGTGACGGCCAACCGTAACGGGCACATAGCTTACGGTGCCGTCCTCACGGAGCACATAGATGAAGCGGGTTCCGGTACCTTCCTGCTTTACTATGGCGCGGTCCGGGACAATCACGCTGTTGCGGTCGCCAAAGTTCACCTTCACGCGGGCGTACATGCCGGGGCGGAGGGCCTTGTCGGCATTGGGGACCTTCACCTCCACCTTGAAAGTGCGGGTGGACGCGTCGATGGTGGGATAGATGCGTTCCACCTTGCCGGTAAAGGTGCGGCCGGGGATGGCATCGGCGGTGATGGTGACAACGTCGCCTTTCTTAACCTTGGAATACTCGCTCTCCGAGATACCCACCAGGAGTTTCACGGGAACCACCTGCTGGACGGTGAAGATGGGGGCCGACATGCCGAACATGTCTCCCTGGTCAAAGTTACGGGCCGACACGAAACCGGTCACCGGGCTGCGCAGGATGGTGTTTTCCTTTACATTCTCGTAGTTGGACCTACGGACTTTGTAGCCCAGTTCGGCGGCCTCGAAGTCACTCTTTGCAACGCCGCCCTGTTCATACAGAGTCTTCAGACGCTGGTACTCGTCCTCGTCGTTCTTTATCTGGAGCTCCAGCTGTTCCATCTGGAGGCGGTCCATCTCTGCAAGCACCTGCCCGGCCTGGACATAGTCGCCTACCTCCACGTTGATCTTGCGGATACGGCCGCCAGCCTGGGGCATGATATTGTTAACGGCAAAAGCCTCTACCGTAGAGGAATACAGACTTTCCTGAGGAACCGCACGGGCCTGGGCCTGAGCTACTTCCACATTGGGCACAGGTGCTTCCTTGACAGTTGTTTTCTCGCCAGAGTTGTTGCCTGCACATGAAGCCGCAAGAAACGCTGCGGCAAGAATTACGTAAATTCCGGATTTCATATATTTTTATTCGTTATAATCGTAACCGAGGGTCTGCTCAAGACCGGTTTTGGCATTGAGGAAGTTGTAAACGGACTGCAGGAGCTGCATGCGGGTCTGGGTAAGGACCAGTTCCGTGTTGTTAAGGTCCGTAAGGGTGCTCTTGCCCACCTGGTAGCTCTTGGAGGCAATGTCATAAGCCTTTTCCGCGCTCTCAAGGGCGTCTTTGGCGGCATCGTAAGTCTTCATTGCCGTATCCATGGTGGAAAGGCTCTGACGTATGGCTATGCGAATCTGCCTTTCTGCATTAATCCTCTGAAGCTCAAGCTCTTCCTTCTGGACGCGGGTCTGCTTTATCGTGTGGAAACGCTGTCCGCCGGAGAAGATGGGGATATTGAGCTGAAGGCCTACGTAGGAATAAGGAGTCCAGCGATAGGTGCTGAAGTCGAAATTCTCCGCCATGGCGTTGTAGTTATAGGCGAAAGCCAGGCTTAGCGTAGGGATGTAGGCAGCCTGCTGCATGCGGATCTGGCGGGAAAGCATCTCCGCCTGGGCGCTTAGCTGACGCAGCTGGGTATTGCCGTCCAGGGAAGCGGTGTCCGAGAGTTCGTGGATGTCGCGGAACATCAGGTCCGCATAATCATCAAAGCTGCCGGATACGTCTATATCCCTGTCCAGGTCCAGGCCGATCACCGCCTTCAGCTGCCACAGAGCCAGCTGAATGGCGTTAAGGGAGTTGTAAACGTTGGGGATGGCCGACGCCAGGGAGGATTTGGCCCTGGTGAAGTCCAGTTCGGAAGCTTTCTGGGCGTTGTAACGCATCTCGGTAAGCTTGTAGTTTTCCACCGCATTCTGGAAAACCGCCTCATAGACCTTGTAGGATTCTTTGGCCATCAGGACTGAATAGTAGGCCTGCTTTACGGAAGACACCATTCCAAGGCGGGATTCCCTTGCCTTTTCCACTGCAAGTTCAACCTGATCGCCGGAAAGGCCAAGGCTCTGCCAGAGCTGGGCGTTCACGATGGGCATGCTTGCGTTGATGCCGGCAGACCATGTGTTGGAACGTCCAACCTTGATGCCGCCGTCACTGTCATCCGTCTCGGGTTCTGGAGCGGGGGTATAGGGGGCGATGGCTCCGGGATGCTGCTTCATGAGCTCCGTGATATAGTAATTAATGGGCTCGAACGCCGCCGCAAACATGGAGGACATACCTCCGCCGGAAGAGCCGCTGCCAGAGCCTCCCATATACATGGTCTGCTTCTCAATCGTGTGCTGGAAAGAGCCCGAAGCATTGATCTGCGGGAAAAGGGAGGCGTATGTGCCGGCTTTTGCGTATCGGCTGCGCCTTACCTCCAGATCGGCCACCTTCACGGAGACGTTCTCGCTGAGGGCTATCTTCAGCGCATCGTCCAGGGAGAGTACCAGCGTGGAATCCGGGGCACTCTGGGCAGACGCTGCCATAGGCACAATAATAGCCAATGGCAGAAGGATTTTTTTAATAAATGACATATACACTAACTAACTATCAAAATCTGCGACTACTAGCAAAAATCATGCCCCGAGCCGGTAAAAATAATCCCCAGGGCTTACATGCCCCGGGGATAGAGATTTACTCATTGTAAATCAGGAACTTGTAATTAGTCCTGAATTGCGGCGATACCGGGAAGAACTTTGCCTTCAATGGCCTCGAGCATGGCACCACCGCCGGTGGAGACGTAGCTCACCTTGTCTGCGTAACCCATCTGGGTAACGGCTGCGACGGAGTCACCGCCGCCAACGAGGGTATAAGCGCCGTTCTTGGTAGCCTCTGCAAGGTCCTCTGCAATCTGAAGAGTGCCCTTTGCAAAGTTGGGAAGTTCAAAAACACCCACGGGACCGTTCCAGAGGATGGTCTTGGAGCTGAGAATGATCTTCTTCCAGTTCTCCAGGGATGCGGGAGCTGCGTCCATGCCTTCCCACTCGGGGTCGATGTTGTGGGTGTCAAAGATACGCTGGGGCGTATCGTTGTCAAAAGCCTGGCCGGCAACGGTCTGGACAGAGAGGGAAACGTTTACGCCCTTCTGCTTCGCAGTCTCCAGGATCTCCAGTGCATCGGGAATGAGTTCGTCCTCGTGCAGGGAGAGACCGATTTTGCCGCCCTGGGCCTTGATGAAGGTATAACCCATGCCGCCGCCGATGATGAGGTTGTCCACCTTGCCGACGAGGTTTTTCAGGACTGCGAGCTTGGAGCTGACCTTGGAACCGCCGATGATAGCGGTAAGGGGACGCTGTGCGTTCTTGAGAACGTTGTCAATAGCCTTGATCTCACCTTCCATGAGGTAGCCGAACATCTTGTCGTTGGGGAAGTACTCAGCAATGAGTGCGGTTGAACCATGAGCGCGGTGTGCGGTGCCGAAGGCGTCGTTGATATAGCAGTCCGCATAGCTTGCGAGGGTCTTTACGAACTCCTTCTGGGAAGCCTTGACAGCTGCCTTTGCGGCCTTCTTCTCTTCTTCGGTTGCATCCTCTGCGAGTCCGCGGGGTTTGCCTTCTTCCTCTGCATAGAAGCGGAGGTTTTCAAGGAGGAGGGCCTCGCCGGGCTTGAGGGCGTCGGCCTGGGCCTTGGCCTTCTGGCAGTCATCGGCAAACTGGACGGGAACGCCAAGGCATTCGCTCACGTGGGCCACGATGTGCTTGAGGGAGAATTTGGGATCCACTTTCTTGGGACGGCCAAGATGGGACATGATAATGACGGCGCCGCCGCTTGCGAGAACCTTCTTGAGGGTGGGCATAGCCCTGCGGATACGGGTGTCGTCAGTGATTTCGAAGTTTTCGTTCAGGGGAACGTTGAAATCTACGCGTACGATGGCTTTTTTGCCGGTGAAGTCGTACTTGTCAATAAATTGCTGCATATTATTAATAGGTATAAGTTTTCAACAAGTCCGCAAATTTAACTATCTTTGCACAAATATCAAAACTAAAAAATGGCCGTTGAATTTCCTGCGGACTATTTCAAAGACTATCAGCTCCTGGATTCCGGAAGCGGAGAGAAGCTTGAAAGGTTCGGAAAATACATACTCCGGAGACCGGAGCCCAAAGCCCTCTGGACGCCGTCCATGACAGAAAACGAGTGGAAGAAAGCCGCCAACGTGGTTTTCCGCCCCGGCAGCGGATTCGGCAAAGCCGGAAAGGAAGACAGCGGCACCTGGGAAAAGACGGGAAGGATGGAAGACCAGTGGTCCATAAGCTACAACGGTGCCGAAGACCCTGAAACCCACGCCGCCAGCGACCTTCACATCGGCCTGCGCCTGGGGCTCACCTCCTTCAAACACGTGGGCGTATTTCCGGAGCAGGCTCCGAATTGGGAGTTCATCTACAGGGAGACATCCCGCATAGCACGCATCCACAAAGCCAACGGACTTCCCGCTCCCCGCGTACTGAACCTGTTTGCATATACCGGAGCCGCATCCCTTGCAGCACGCTGCGCCGGAGCGGAGGTGACACATCTTGACTCGGTGAGGCAGGTGGTTAACTGGGCCCGCGAGAACATGGAACGCAGCGGCTTCCAGGACGGCATACGCTGGGTTGTGGAGGACGCCCTCAAATTTGCGACAAGGGAAGCCCGTCGCGGCAACAGGTACGACGGCATCATCCTGGATCCACCGGCATACGGACACGGCCCGGACGGAGAGAAATGGAAACTTGACCAGCTCCTGTTCGGCCTGCTACAGAACGTTGCCGCAATACTTGGGGAAAGGGACTCTTTCATGGTCCTGAACCTGTATTCCAACGGTTATAGCGCCGCTCTTGGAGAAACTGTGACAAGGGAGGCGTTCAAAGGTAATTTCAAGGAAATGACCTCAGGGGAACTGGCCTTCAGGGATTCCTTCGGCAAAGTACTCCCGCTGAGCATTTACGTAAGACTTAAAAGGTAATGGAAACACTTTTCGTAAACTGGAACGTAGATCCCGCCATCCTTCGCATCGGCGGATTTGAACTCAGATGGTACTCCATCCTGTTCGTTTCCGGCTTCATCCTGGGCTGGTATATCATGAAACACTTTTTCGTGAAGGAAAAAGTGGACACCAAACTGCTGGACCCGCTCCTTTACACCCTGCTTATCTGCACCATCGTGGGAGCAAGGCTGGGACACTGCCTTTTCTATCAGCCGGACTACTATCTTGGCAGCTGGGAAGGCTTCCTGGAAATCTTCATGCCTTGGAAGGGCGGACTTGCAAGCCACGGCGGCACCATTGCCATACTCCTTGGGATATGGTGGTTTGCAAAGAAATACGGTCCCAGGAACGGCTTTGACTACGTCTGGCTGCTGGACCACCTGGTTATTCCGGTAGCTTTCGCCGCCTGCTTCATAAGGCTTGGAAACCTCTTCAACTCAGAGATTTACGGCGGTCCCACGAACCTTCCATGGGGCTTTGTATTCCTCCGTAACGGAGAGACTCTCCCCTGCCATCCCACCCAGCTTTACGAGGCCGGGACCTACCTTGCCCTTGGCATCGTCCTCTTTACCCTCTACCACTTCTGCCTTGACAGGACATACCGCGGCACCTACGTGGGAGTTTTCCTTATCGGCTGTTTCGGGAGCCGCATACTCATAGAATTCATAAAGAATCCCCAGGTGGAATTTGAGGAAGGGATGCTCCTTAACATGGGACAGTTGCTATCCATCCCCTTCGTCCTGCTGGGAATAGGATTCCTTATATACGCATTTGTCAAAAAGATACCCGCCAGGGCAACCAGGCCGGAGAACAAGCCGGTGAAAAAAACCGAGACGCATTACGCTAAACCACTCAGCAAATGAAAACTCAAATCAAGACCGTCCGGAGCAAAAAAGAGCTCAAGACATTCATAAACTTCCCCATTGACCTTTACAAAGACTGCGACAAGTGGGTGCCCGCCTTCGAAGACGACGAGCTCAAGGCCCTCGGTCCAGACAACCCCTCCCTGGAATTCTGCGAGAGGGAGCTGTATCTCGCCTATGGGGACGACGGTAAAATCAAAGGCCGCATAGCCGCAATCATCAACCACAAGGCAAACCGGAAATGGGGCGAGGAAGTGGTCCGCTTCGGCTGGTTCGACGTCATTGACGACTTCCAGGTAGCCTGCGACCTGGTGGAAACCGTAGCTGCATGGGGCCGTGAAAAGGGTTGCACCAAGATTAAAGGTCCCCTTGGTTTTTCCGACATGGACCGCGAAGGCCTTCTTGTGGAAGGGTTCGAGAACGAAAGCCCCTTTACCGTAATCTACAACTACCCCTACTACGGTGAGTTCCTGGAGAAGATGGGCTTTACCAAGGACGCGGACTGGACCCAGCGTTTCATAGACTTTTCAGGCGAGCTGCCGCCCATGATGAAGTACGCCTCCCTGGTGGAGCAGCGTTACGGCCTCAAGGTAGTGCGTCCCAAGACTCTGTCCCAACTCGCAAAAAGGGGCAAGGAAATGTTCTACGTCCTTAACGAGGCATTCGCCGGGCTGTACGAGTACTCCAAACTCTCGGACGAGCAGATTGACGGATATGTAAAGCAGTACGTCCCCGTTCTGAACAAGGACCTGGTTGCCTTTGTGGTGAACTCCGAGGACAAGCTGGTTGCCTTCACCGTTACCATGCCGCACATCTCGGCCGGCGTGCGCAAGGCAAAGGGCCGTATCTTCCCCTTCGGATGGATTCACATCCTGCCGGAGCTGAACGCAAAGAAAAACCATGTGGCCGAAGGCCTTCTGATAGGCACGCTGCCCGAATATCAGGCCAAGGGAGCAGCCCTTCTGATGTTCAAGTACCTGCATGAAAATTACCTCCGGCTGGGCATCAAGAGACTTCTCCTGAATCCCCAACTGGAGGATAATCACAAGGTGCAGACGCTGTTCGGAGACTACAATCCGCTGCCCTATCAGCGCCGCCGTTCCTACGTTAAAGAGCTTTAAGGACGCTGTCGCAGACCTCGCCCACGGTAGTTGGTGCGGCCTGCCCGTCCGGGAAGCGCATATGGAACTTCTCTTCCACGGCAAGTGAGAGGAGAAGCATCGTGAGTGAATCGATACCAAGCCCGGTGATGAGCTCGGTATCGAAATTTACATTTGTCAGGTCCGTCTGGGGCCTGATGACGGCAATCACCTCCTTGAGGCCTGCGAATACTTCTTCCTTTGTCATACGCGTGAAACTTTCATGCTGCCGGTACGCTTGAAATCCTCAGTGCGTACGGTTACCTTACGAATCTGATGAGTGGAAGGAAGGTCGGCATTGATCTTCTTCACCAGGATGTTCATGTAAGCCTCAACCTCCTCCCAGGGCTTGCCGTCAAAGGCGGGCATAAAGGGAAGGATTTCCACGGCGATGACGGGGTGTCCGTTGACCTCGTCCTCCTTGACCATGGCGTCGCGGACGCAAGGATCGGCATAGAAGGGAGCCTCAAGGCTTTCGGGGCTCACATTCTCACCGTTGGAGAGGATGATGAGGTTCTTGATGCGGCCGGTGATATAAAGGAAACCGTCCTCGTCAAAGCTGCAGAGGTCTCCGGTGCGGAACCAGCCGTCGGGCGTAAGGGCCTCGGCGGTCTTCTCGGGATCCTTGTAATAGCCGGAAAACACGTTGTCACCTTTGATCCAGAGTTCGCCGTCCACGATCTTGGTCTCCTGGCCGGGATAAATCCTGCCGATGGAGGTGGGATGCGTGATGGCGTCGGCATTGGCCGAAGTCAGGTTGGCACCTTCCGTGAGGCCGTAGCCAAAGCAGAATTCCACACCAAGCTTGGTGAAGATGTCCACAAGGCGCGGAGGAACGTTGGCGGCACCGGAGATAATCAGACGGAGTTCTCCGCCAAGGAAGCCGGGACCGTACATCTTCACCAGGCCGGCGAGGATGTCGCAGATACCGGGGACAATGACCAGAACGGTGGGTTTGAGCACCGGGAGTTTGCCCACGGTGGCCTTCATGTCCTCGCAGGTGTAGAGGAGGTTTCCGGTGTAGAAGCAGCCCATGGTGCCGGCGACCAGGCCGAATATATGGCTGAGGGGAAGAAGGGCGATGTAACGGTGTACGCCGATAACCTTTCCAGGTTTGAAGATGGCGTTGTAGTTACCTCTCATAAGGGCCCTGTGGCTCAGGACTGCACCCTTGGGAGCACCTGTGGTGCCGCCGGTGAAGAAGATTGCGGCGGGGCTTTCAGGGTCGATGGCGGCGGTGGGAGCCTCCGTATCGGCAATGGCCGATGCGGGGCATACCTTCACGCCCTGAAGCTTTTCGGTGAGGGGCTTGAACTCGTCACGCACGAAGATGGCGGCAACGTCAAACCTCATGCAGCAGCCGATAACGGCCTGCTCCACCAGGGAAGCGGGGAAGTTCATTGCCACGTAACCGGCGGAGGTCACTGCAAGGAAGAGCTCTATAGCATCCTGGCTGTTGCGGTCGAAGATTGCTATGTGAGCGCCCTTGGGAAGGCCCAGGCCCTGGATATATGCACGGCGGCGTGCTATACGTTTGCCAAATTCAGCATAGGTGATGGTATTAGTCTGGTCGGAGATTGCAGGCATATCTGCGTACTCCGCAGTAAACCAGTCCACAAACTGTCCCATATCGGGAACATACTTGATTCTCTCAAACTCCTCTTTGGGGAGCATTCTGTGAAAATACTCTTGTGATGTCATAATATTTTTTGATGTTATTGAGGTTTTACAAGTGAGTCAAGGGCGGCTTCCATGGATTCGGAAATCTCAGTGTCGCCGTAGGTCTTGCATACATCTGCTATATAAAGGTAAACGCTGGTTGCGGTTTCCAGTTCGCTCTTCGTGTACCGGCCCCACCCCAGATAGAAGGCAATGGAGTCCAGCAGGGCGTTGCCCATCTCGGCGGAAAGCCGGCGGGCCTCCACCAGGGAACGCATGGCATCCTCGTCCCGGGAGACAGCCCCGGCAAGGTAGTAGAAGTTCTCCACCATCTGGGCCACCATGTAGTCATTGCCTGCAAAGCCGATGCATATGCTCTCCAGAGGGAAATTCTCTTCCGGGAAATTCCGGCCGCAAAGCTCCATTATTTCAAGTGCCTTGTCATACTCCCGGGCATCTATGAGGGCGTTGGCTACGGTAAGGTACAGCTGACGCTGGGATATTACGCCGATGAAGGTATAGAGGTTCTGGTAATCCACGAACCAGCCTGTGCTGCTCACTGCATCCCAGGTGTAATCCTCCTTCATCTTACGGTACAGCTCCAGGGCATCCACCTTGCCTGCATCCGTATTCTTGATGGTATTCCGGATAGGGGTAAGATGCGATGAGAAGCCGTCGTACATGAGATAATCCTTGATGCCTATGTTAAGGTCTCCGCCCAGGCTGAGCATGTTCACCGGACGGTCCCACTCGTAAGTGGAAAGGAAGTCCAGGAGGAAGAGCTCCGGCTTGGAAACGTAATTCTTGTCCGGGGAAATGGTGAGGATAATCTCCGAAGGGATTTCGTCGGCCATGGAGGCGGGGACGATTCCGCTTGCAAGGCAGTTCTCCCTGTTCACCGGAATTATGAGTTTGCGGCAGCCGATATAGTCCAGGGCCGATCCGTCCTGCATACGCAGTTTGTGCCGGGGATTGCGGAAATCCGCCATGACATCCGACAGGTATCGGGGCGTATCGTACTCCTCGTCAATGAACACATACTCGTTTGTGCCGTAAAGATACTGCCGCTGGCCTATGGAAAGCTTGAGCGGTGCACTCTCGTTGATGGCCCATTTCATCTGGTCTATGTACCAGTCGGTTCCAAGGAGCGAGGTGTTCACGACACGTACGTCCGTCCGGACTCCCTCCACCTCCTGGGCATACCACAGGGGGAAGGTATCGTTGTCTCCATGGGTTATCAGAATACCGTTTCTGCCCACGGAATTAAGGTAGTTCTTTGCCATTTCCACGGCGGTGCGACGGCCGGAGCGATCGTGGTCGTCCCAGTTTTCCTCCGCCATGAGAGCCGGTACGCCAAGGCTCAGGGCCGATACGGCTATGGCCGTTATCTTCCTGGCCCCGGGCGAAGACTTTGCCGCCAGCCACTCGTAAAGGGCCGCAACTCCAAGGCCTATCCAGATGCAGAACATATAGAAGGACCCGGCATAGGCATAATCCCTTTCCCTGACCTGGTAAGGCGGCTGGTTGAGGTACAGCACTATGGCGATTCCCGTCATGAAGAACATCAGGAAAACTATCCAGCTGCCGCGGCGGTCCCTGTCAAACTGGAACACCAGGCCCAGGAGGCCAAGCAGCAGGGGCAGGAAAAAGTAATGGTTCTTGCCTTTGTTCTCCGACAGAGGTGCCGGAGCGTAGGACTGGTCCCCCAGGCGCAGCTTGTCCAGAGGGCCGATTCCGCTCTCCCAGTTTCCGTAGAAAAGTTCCCCGGGAGTGGGGCTGTGGATGTCGTTCTGGCGGCCCACGAAGTTCCACATGAAGTACCTCCAGTACATCCAGTTAAGCTGATAGTCAAAGAAATAGGACAGGTTGGCCCCAAAGCTGGGCTTTCTGTACCTGGCACCCTTGACTCGGGTTCCCTTGCCGTCGGTGTAGTTCTCATAGAACTTGATGTAGCGGGGATCCGCAGAAGACCACATCCTGGGGAAAAGCATCTTTCCTTCCGGGCGGTAGGATGCGTCCGTGGGACCGTCGGCCTTTACATACCTGCCGTCCAGGGGTGCCCAGTATTTGGAGCTGGCGAGGTCGTAGGGGGCGTCAAAGTACTGGCCGTAAAGGAGGGGCGTGGAGCCGTACTGTTCGCGGCTCAGGTAACGCACCAGGGTGTAGGGGTTGTCAGGCTGGTACTCGTTGGTGGGGGTTTTTACGCCGGAGCGGATTATCACTATGGCAAAGAGCGAAAAGCCCATGACCAGGGTGGTCACACAGAGGATAACCGTATTCCAGAACACCTTTCCCTCCCTGAGTGTGCGGAACAGGGCCCAGAAGCACAGGCCGATGAGAGCGACCATGAAAAACAGGGCGCCGCTGTTGTAGGGAAGGCCCAGGCCGTTGACAAAGAGGCGGTCGAACCAGGCGGCCAGCTTGGGAAGGTAAGGAATGAAGATGTAAACCAGGAGGAATTCTATCACCACGCCTATGGCAAATATACCGACGAGCCTGCCCGGCTTGAGCTTTTTGTCCTCATTCATGCGGTAATAGTACATGAACACGAAGGCCGGGATGGTGAGCAGGTTCAGAAGATGGACGCCGATGGACAGGCCCATCAGGAAGGCGATGAGGACTATCCAGCGGTTGGCGTGAGGGCGGTCTGCCTGGTCATACCACTGGCACATGGCCCAGAATACAAGGGCCGTGAAAAGGGACGACATCGCATAGACTTCGCCCTCCACCGCACTGAACCAGAAGGTGTCCGAGAAGCAGTAAGCCAGAGCGCCTACGGCTCCGCTTGCCATGATTGCAATTGCCTGGGGCAGCGAGTATTCACCGTCCTTCCCGCCTTTGATGAGCCTTTTTGCAAAAAAGACAATCGTAAAGTAGAGCAGGAAAATGGTGAGGGCGCTCAGGATGCCGTTCATGGCATTGACGGCGACGGCGGCCTTATCTGCCCCGAAGGGCATGGTAAAAAAGCGGGCCAACAGCTGGAAAACAGGGTTTCCCGGCGGATGACCCACCTCAAGTTTGTATGACGATGCTATAAATTCCCCACAGTCCCAAAAACTTGCCGTGGGTTCTATGGTGGACAGATATGTGAAGGCTGACACAGCCAAAACGGCAATGGCAACGCCCAGATTCCACTTTTTGAAAGTCTTGTTATCCATAAGCCTTCAAAGATAGCAATTTTTCCTTACTTTTCCCCTATGAACATACGGCAAAGACCCAGGCTCATGGTACGGTAACGGACATTTTCGAACCCGGCCTCTTTCATCATGGCACAGAAACGCTCCGGAGCGGGGAATGCATGGACGGACGCCGGAAGGTACCTGTAGGCCTTTTTGTTGCCGGAAATGACTCCGCCGATGAAAGGAAGCACGTGCATGAAGTAGATGTCGTACAGTCCGCGGAGAATTTTGCCTTGCGGGACGGAGAGTTCCAGGATAACCGCCTTGCCGCCGGGGACAAGCACTCTTCTGAACTCCTCCAGACCTTTGTCCTTGTGCGTAAAATTGCGTATTCCAAAGGCGCAGAAAACCCTTTGGAAGGAGCCGTCAGCGTAGGGGAGGTTTTCGCCGTCTGCAAGGCGGAGGGTGATACGGTCCAGGACGCCCTCTTTCGCGGCTTTTCCGGAAACCAGTTCCATCATGCCGGCCGATATGTCCACGCCGGTGACTTTCGCCTCCGGCCCTGCGGCCTTTGCTATGGCTATGGTGGAATCTCCAGTTCCGCATGCCACGTCAAGGAAAGTGTGCGGCTCTCCCCCCTCCGTAAGTTCTTTTATTGCCCTGCTGCGCCAGGATTTGTCAACGTTGACGGACATTATGTGATTGAGGGCATCGTAGGAGGGTGCGATGTCGTCAAACATCTTTCGGGTATCTGTCATGGTACGGGGTCATAACCGCTGCCGCCCCAGGGATGGCAGCGAAGCAAACGTCTTACGGTAAGATACAAGCCCTTGAAAGGACCGTGCTTGCGGAACGCCTCCAGGGCATACTGAGAGCAGGTGGGAGTGAACCGGCAACTGGGCGGAGTGAACGGGCTTATGCACAGCTGATAGAACTTAATCAGCAGGACAAAGGGGAAGATGAGTATTTTCTTAATCGTTTCCTTCATCTTTACCGGCTATTGATCCAAGGGTGGCTTCCATATCGGCATAAACAGCCTCGTATGGAAGGACTTCGCGGGAAGTGTATATGAAAAGAATGTCCAGTCCGGGGGGAAGGATGGTTTTAAGGCGCCGGTAGGACTCCCTGATCCGGCGTTTGAGGAGGTTCCTTTTGACGGCCCGCTTGAAGTTTCGCTTGGGAACGGAAACCACTATCCTGGGCAGACGGTCCTCCCCGCTTTGGATAAACCTGTACCTGATGCAGCCGTGCTGGCCGGTCTGGCCTTGCACGAACAGCGCTCCCACGGCAGTTTTACCGAAGAGCCTCTCCTGCTTGGTAAGGCCCTCGGACATTACAGCGATCCCAGATACAGTTCTATGGCACGGGCGACGGAGGGGGCCTCCGGAGAGGGAGCCTTCACGGAAATGACAAGGCCGTCCTCTTCCATGGCTTTGACCACGGAGCGGCCGTAAGAGACCATCTTGATGTCTCCCTGGACAAAGTCCGGGAAGTTTTCCCTGAGGGAACGCACATCGGCCGGATTGTAAAGGACAATCATATCAAATGAATGAAGGTCCAGATCCTTGATGTCATTGCTCACGGACTTTACAAAGATTCCGCTGGCATAGTCCAGGCCCGCCTGCTCCATAAGGGTTGTGAGGGACTTGGAAGACGACGTGTCGCTCATGGTCACAAGGAATTTCTCCCCCTTGTGTTTGGGGCCGATAAGGTCCAGGACACTTTCCGGCGTCCCGTTTCCGTAGAAGATTTTTCTCTTGCGGTAAACTATGTGCTTCTGCAGATACATGGCCACGGCCTCCGTGGTGCAGAAGTATTTCATTGTCTCGGGAATCTTGCAGCGAAGTTCCTCCGCAAGTGCAAAGAAAGCGTCTATTGTGTGACGGGACGAAAATACTATTGCTGTGTAATCGGGAATATTGATTCTTTGTGCTCTGAACTCCCTGGAAGAAAGCGGCATGGAGCAGAAAAACGGCCTGAAGGTAAACTGGGTGCCAAACTTCTCGCTGACCGCCTGATACTGTGTCAGAACTCTTGGAGCGTTCTGGGAAATAAGAATATTCTTTATACTCATTTTTTTCTCTTCGCGTTACAATAAAACTGCCGTGCAAATCAACAATGCCAACGGCAAGAATTCGAGGGCGCAAAGATACAAAAAAGTTGGTAAAAGTCTGCAATTCAAGCGCAAAATTTGTGCACGACGACCTATCATCAGGACGTAAAACACCAGCATTTCAATGTACAGGGTGCGGCGCACAGCAAGATCGGATAAAGGAGTAAGGGACATCACAGCAGCAGTGAGGGACATCAGCAAAGCGGCAACTATGAAGAAATTGTATCCCGTGTTGTTTGACCTCCTGTAATACTCAGACCCGCGGCGGGGCTTCAGGAGGACATATAGGACAACGTGCAGGAGAGCATATCCCAGCACCAGGCCCGCCGTCATAAGGAATTGAATTTCCGGCTCATATTCTGCAATGAAGGCGGGAGAAACCAGCGAGTATCTGTAACTGAGCAGCACCAGGGCAAGGACCATGGTCAGACAGAGGAAATTCCTGTCCCTGCTCTTTTTGATGCTCCCTTCTATCTCGTTGCTGCTCCTCTCGCGTAAAAGGCTGTCCACAACCAGCGGCACCATCTGTGTAAATGATTCCAGATATGCCAGAACCAACACCGCCACCGCAAGGGCCGTTATACTATAACCTAATGGCATCAGTTCCCTCTCTTTGCGTTATACCCCATGGAGCGGAGAATCTCCACCACCTTGTCACGGAAGTCTCCCTGAACGGTAATTTCCCCGTCCTTTGCGCTTCCTCCCACTCCGCATTTTGTCTTAAGGGTCCTTCCAAGTTCCTTGAGGTCATCTGCCGTCCCCACAAATCCGCTCACCAACGTGACCTGTTTGCCGCCCCTGTTCCGGCGGTCAATCCCCACTATAAGTTTCTGCTTCCCGGGCGGAAGCGTTTCCCCCTCCCGGACCTCCTGAGTCTTGTATTCAAAATCGGGATTAGTGGAATACACCACCCCCAGTCTGTCTTTCCAATCCATAACACCACAAATATACAAATTTTTTCCCTGAGTAATTTAGTCTGACAGGGCACTGCTGGAATTTCAGAGGGTATCGGCCCTTTTTTCTGCCCCCTGAAATTTCAGTAGTGACCCTGGAAGGAGAAGCGAGTGCTCACTAGGCTTTGTGTGGAGTCATCCGGAAGAGGTAAGACTTCGGCCTGGTACGGACCTACGGTCCTATCCCCCCCACTGCCTCCGGCAGCGGGTCCCTCCCGTTCACAAAGCCACGGGCGGCTACGCCGTCCGAAGTCTCATCCTCTTCCGACGCTATTACAAAAAAAACATAAGTGAATGGATCAAGAAAAAGTGAGTGTACGTTTTTTGTCACAGGATGGGGTTTTTGCACTTCTCCCCGGATTTAAATTGGACAAGAAGGGCAAAATCGGCCTCCCAGAGCATTTTAGTGATCACTCGGTTTTTTT
>JAFUVY010000016.1 GCA_017477335.1 Bacteroidales bacterium | reverse complement strand
TATCCCTCCCACGACCTGACGGTCGCGGGCCCCTCCCATTCACGAAGCCATGGGCGGCTACGCCGACCGAAGTCTCATCCTCTTCCGACTATATCACAAAAATGAAGGGCCCCTGGAAAGTGAGTGAACGTTTTTCGTCACAGAATAGGGTTTTTGCACTTCTCCCCGGATTTAAATTGCACAAGAAGTGCAAAATCGGCCTCCCAGAGCATTTTAGTGATCACTCGGTTTTTTTGTATAAGAAGAAGTACAATATAGTCTGACAGGGCACTGCTGGAATTTCAGAGGGCATCGGCCTTTTTTTCTGCCCTCTGAAATTTCAGTAGTGACCTGGAAGGTGATGATACGGGAAAAAGTGAGTGAACGTTTTTCGTCACAGAATAGGGTTTTTGCACTTCTCCCCGAATTTAAATTGCACAAGAAGTGCAAAATCGGCCTCCCGGAGCATTTTAGTGATCACTCGGTTTTTTGGATAAAAAATAACCTGTCCCATTTTTATCGCCCATGGCCACCCTCGGCCGTGTAAGAGGGAGGGGCCCACGAAGTGGGAGGGGTCGCGGGCCCTCCCGCGACGGCAGGAAAAATGGAATAGGTTATTTTTTACATAGTACCGATGCTCTGTGATGGTGTAATATTTTGGGATATTCGGGGATTTGTGCTAAATTTGCAGCGCTTTTAGCGCAAATACTATCTAATTCTTATAAAATTATGCAAATCGTATCCGTTTTCGGTAGGGAAATCCTTGATTCACGCGGAAATCCTACCATTGAAGTAGAAGTTACCCTTGATTCCGGGTTTGTTGGTGTAGCAGCTGTTCCTTCAGGTGCATCCACCGGTGAGAACGAAGCTCTCGAGCTCCGTGACGGCGACAAGAAGCGCTACGGCGGCAAGGGCGTTCTCAAGGCAGTTGAGAATGTGAACAAGGTTATCGCTCCCGAAATCGTGGGCATGGACGCCACTCAGCAGAGGGCTATCGACAAGGCCATGATTGAACTGGACGGCACTCCTACCAAGAGCAAGCTGGGTGCAAACGCCATCCTTGGTGTTTCCCTCGCAGTTGCAAAGGCAGCCGCAGCAGAGCTTGGTCTTCCCCTTTACCGCTACCTTGGCGGCACCAACGGCCACGTGCTTCCCGTTCCCATGATGAACATCATCAACGGCGGTGCACACTCCGACGCCCCCATCGCTTTCCAGGAATTCATGATCCGTCCCGTAGGCGCTTCTAACGAGGCAGAGGCAGTTCGCATGGGCGCAGAAGTTTTCCACGCACTGCAGAAGGTCCTCAAGGGCCGCGGCCTTTCCACCGCAGTTGGTGACGAAGGCGGTTTCGCTCCTGCTCTGAAGGGTATCAACGACGCTCTTGACTGCATCATCGAGGCTATCAAGAACGCAGGTTTCGAGCCCGGCAAGGACGTTACCATCGCTATGGACTGCGCAGCTTCCGAGTTCTGCTTCAAGGGCGAGGACGGCAAGTTCTACTATGACTACAAGCAGCTTAAGGACGGCAAGAAGAAAGACCCTCGCGGCCGCAAGCTTTCTACCGACCAGCAGATCAACTACCTCAAGCAGCTCATCACCAAGTATCCTATCGACTCCATCGAGGACGGTCTCTCCGAGGAAGACTGGGAAGGTTGGGTAAAGCTCACCAAGGCTATCGGCGACCGCTGCCAGCTCGTGGGCGACGACCTCTTTGTCACCAATGTGAAGTACCTCCAGCAGGGTATCCAGATGGGTGCCGGCAACTCCATCCTCATCAAGGTTAACCAGATTGGTTCCCTCACCGAGACCCTGGACGCCATTGAGATGGCTCACCGTCACGGTTACACCACCGTTACCAGCCACCGCTCCGGTGAAACTGAGGACACCACCATCGCCGACATCGCAGTCGCTACCAACAGCGGCCAGATCAAGACCGGTTCCCTGTCCCGTACAGACCGTATCGCCAAGTACAACCGTCTCATGCGCATTGAGATTGAACTTGGTGACGAGGCCCGCTACGGCTACACCAAGCTTCGCTAAGAGAGTTTCTGAGCTGTTGCATACACTATCGAAATCCCTGGGGAAAGAACGCCCCGGGGATTTTGCTTAACGTGCATTTTTTGTTACCTTTGTGGACTTATGCAGAAAAGAGAGATAATATTTCTGGCATTGGCTGTAGCAGGGATTACAGCGTGTCAGGTGAAAGAGCAGCCGGTGCAGGAAGCCGCAGAGGTAAGAACTCCGGCTAAAGGCGCGTACGTACAGGGGCAGGTGCTGGTCCAGTTTGACGAGAGCACCGCTTCCATCATAGAGCAGGGACTTGCAACAGGAGAGACCATACCCACCAAGGCAAGCGGATTTGCCGATGTTGCCGAGGTCCTTGGCATAGAATCGCTGGAAAGAGTGTTCCCTGATGCCGGTCCCTTTGAGGAGCGCACCCGCCGGGAAGGACTCCACCGTTTCTACAGAGTCCGCTTTGCGGAAAGCACCCCTCTCACCAAGGCCGTGGAGACCGTAGTCGGCCTTCCCGGCGTGGAATCCGTCACCCCCTCCAGGAACCTTTCCCGCCGCAAGTTCAACGACCCCCAGCTTTCCCGCCAGTGGCATTACATCAACAGTTCCTACTCCAATGCCGATATTAACGTGCAGGGAGTGTGGGACGAATATACCACCGGTGGCGACAACGTGATAGTCTGCGTTGTGGATGAACCCGTGGACCAGACCCATCCGGACCTCAAGGACAACCTCTGGAAAGACGCCAGCGGTCACGGCGGGTACAACTTTGTAAAAGGCAGCTATTCCCTTGCCATTGATCCCGGTACCAGCCGTAATCCCGGCGATTCCGGCCATGGAACGCACGTGGGCGGCACCATCGCGGCACGTAACAACAACGGTGTAGGCCTTGCCGGCATTGCCGGAGGAGACTACAAAAACGGCGTGCCTGGTGTGAAGCTCATGTCCTGCGCCATTTTCTCCGGCACGGCCGAAGGCCATGACGACGACGCGGCAGACGCTATCAAATGGGGCGCGGATCACGGCGCGGTAATTTCCCAGAACAGTTGGGGCCTTTCCGCGGACCTCAATGGCGACGGCCGCATCTCCAACTCCGAGCTCCGGGAGTTCCGTAACTACACCATGGATGACGATCCCACCCTTAAAGCTGCGATTGACTACTTTATAAAATACGCCGGCTGCGACAACGCCGGCAATCAGCTTCCGGATTCCCCCATGAAGGGCGGCCTGGTGCTGTTTGCTGCCGGCAACGAGGGAGACTACAACGTGGACTGGGACCCTTACGCATCTTATGAACCCGTAATAGGCGTAGGATCGTTCGGCCTTGACGGCAGCAGGGCATACTACTCCAACTACGGTGCCTGGGTGGATATCGCAGCCCCCGGCGGAGACGGCGATTCCTCTTCCGACAGCATCTGGAGCACCCTCCCCACCAGCATAGCCAGCTCCGGTTACGGCGGTGACGGCTGGGCCGGAACCTCCATGGCCTGTCCTCACGCCAGCGGAGTGGCCGCGCTCATCGTGTCCTACTACGGCGGGCAGGGATTTACGGCAGACAAGGCAAAGGAAATCCTCTTTGCCGGCCTTGGCGGCACCATCGGCGGCAGCAAGCCCATCGGCAAAAAACTGGACGCGCTGGAGTCCTTCAAATACGGTGGAAAGGTGGAAACAACGCCTCTTTCCATCGGGGCCACAGAAAGGACTGTCCACGCCCACGAGACGCTGGAAATCAAAGTGGTGGTAAACGTTTCCTCTTCCGATGCAAAGGTAACCTGCGTCCCGGGTTCCGCTGCGCTTTCCTTCAACGCAACCACCAACACCGTAAAGATAAGCGGCACCGGAGCCCCGGCAGGCACATATAAAGCCAAATTCACCCTCAGCCGCAGCGGAGCGGAAGACTATACCGTGGAACTCACCTATACTCTTCTCCCCAACCATGCTCCCAGGGCGCTCAGGACCATTCAGACCGTAATGCTAAGCAGCCTTGGAGTTACGGACTACGTGCAGGTGACATCGGCCCTCTCATCTCTGTTTACGGACGAGGACGGAGAGGCCCTGGAAGTAAGCTGGAAAAACACCAGGGACGATGTGGCCAAGGTAAGCCTCCTTTCGGACCGCTTTGCCATAAAGTCCCTCTCCTACGGTATCTCTACCGTAACCATCACCGCAACGGACGGCCTTGGAGAGAAGGCGGAAATCACCTTCAACATAGTGGTAAAGGACCCTGACCTTACGGGGATTAACGAGATTTATCCCGCCCAGGCCACCTCGGAGCTCTTCTTCTGGCCCGCCACGGTATATGACGAGTCCTATACCATAAGCATATACTCGGAGACCGGTCGCCTGGTACTCCAGTTTAACTGCGAAGGAAGCATCACCGAGGTAATCCGCATCAATACCCAGCCCCTCTCGCCGGGAGTGTACACCCTGGTGTCGGTGTCAATGGCCGGGGAAAAACAGACAACTACCTTTATAAAATACTAACCATGTTACCCAAAGCCAAAGAAATCGTAGATGCCATGTCCCTCAAGATGAAGGGCGCGGTTGACTATCTGGAAGAGGATCTCAAGAACTATCGCGTAGGCAAGGCCTCGCCCGCCATCCTGAATCCGGTCCTTGTGGACTATTACGGCACCCCCACTCCCGTGAGCCAGGTGGCCTCCGTCACCACCCCGGATGCAAAGACCATCGCCATTCAGCCTTGGGAGCGTTCCCTCATTGCCAAGATAGAGAAGGCCATCCTGGATGCCAACGTGGGTCTCACTCCCTCCAACAACGGTGAAATTATCCGTTGCCAGGTTCCCGCCCTTACGGAGGAACGCAGGAAGGAACTCATCAAGAAGGCAAAGGCGGCAGGCGAGACCACCAAGGTCACGGTGCGCAACGCCCGTCGTGACGGCATAGACCTCCTCAAGAAGGCCCAGAAGAACGAAGGCCTGTCAGAGGACGGCGAGAAGGAAGGCGAGGACGAACTCCAGAAACTCACCGACAAGTGGGTGAAGGAAGTTGACGCCCTCATTTCCGCCAAGGAAAAGGACATCCTCACAGTATAATCCGGTGGATTTCCCCCAGGAGCGTCCCTTTGTCATAGCCGGCCCCTGCAGTGCGGAATCCCGCTCTCAGGTTCTTGAGGCCGCGGCTGCCGTAAAAGCTGCCGGAGTCAGGTACTTCCGTGCCGGGCTCTGGAAGCCGCGTACCCATCCGGGCGGTTTTGAAGGATTAGGTGCGGAGGGTCTTCCCCTCCTGGCCGATGTCCGCCGCCTCTACGGCCTTTCCGTCTGCACGGAAGTGGCCTCCGCCGCCCACGTCAAAGCCTGTCTGGACGCCGGTGTGGACATGGTATGGATAGGTGCCCGCACCTCCGGCAACCCCTTCCTGGTCCAGGAAATTGCCGACACCCTTTCCGGGGCCGATATCCCCGTCCTGGTGAAAAACCCCATCAGCCCCGATGCCGGCCTCTGGGCCGGAGCAATAGAGCGGCTTCGCCTCAGCGGAGTCAGCAAAGTGGGCGCCGTCCTTCGCGGCTGCCCCGTTCCCGGAGGAGAAAAGTACCGCAACCAGCCCTACTGGAGCCTCTCGATAGAGCTCCGCACCCGTTTTCAGGACATTCCTATCCTGGCGGACCCTTCCCACATGGCAGGGGATAGGGCCTATGTCCGGGAGCTCTCCCAAAGGGCTTTGGACCTTGGCCTTGACGGCCTTATGATAGAGAGCCATCCGGAGCCGGAAAAAGCCCTTTCCGATGCCTCCCAGCAGCTCTCCCCGCAGCAGCTGAGAGACCTTCTGGAAGGCCTTTCGCTGCCCGCCGCCACGTCGGCGGACGGGGACTATCTCCAGGCCATTGACCGGCTTCGCGCAAGGATAGACCTCATAGACGAGAACCTCCTTGCCCTTCTGCGGGAACGCTCCGACGCCAGCATCGCCATAGGCCGCTACAAGAAAGAGCACGGCGTGAGCATTCTCCAGCCCGGCCGCTGGGAAACCGTCCTTGGCAACATGCTGGAGCGGGCCGACGCCCTTGGCCTCTCCCGGGAACTTATTAAAGAAGTGATGAACGCCATACACGCAGATTCCGTACGGCTTCAAGAAAGATAACGATATGATATACAGGCTGGTCCTCTCACTCAGGCACCTTGCATACGACAAGGGCTGGAAAAAATCCGAGGCTCCGGAAATCCCTTCCGTGAGCGTTGGAAACGTAACCGTGGGGGGCACCGGTAAAACCCCCATGACGGAGCTCATCCTCCAAAAGCTCCTGGGCAGCGACGCCTGGGGGTACCGCAACATTGCCGTGCTCTCCCGTGGCTATGGCCGAAAGAGCAAAGGCTACCGGAAAGTGGACCGGGAAGGTAATCCCTCCATGTACGGCGACGAACCCCTCCAGATAGCACGCAAATTCCTCTCAGTTACGGTGGCGGTAGATAAGGACAGGCTTCACGGCTGCTCGCAGCTTGCCGCCGACGGTGCGGATGTCGTAGTCCTTGACGACGCCTTCCAGTACAGGGCCCTGAAGCCCTCCCTGAGCATAGTCCTGGTGGATTTTAACCGCCCCGTCTTCCGGGACCGTCTCCTGCCCTGGGGCCGCCTGCGTGATTTCCCATCCCGCCTCCTCAAGGCCGACGTGGTGGTAGTCACTAAATGCCCCGCCTTCCTTACTGACCACGAGATGGAGCAGTGGCGTGAAAAGCTGAAGCTCACCGGGCAGAAACTTTTCTTCACCACAGTCAGTTACTGCCAGCCGGAGCCCGTCTTCCCGGAGGGAGACCGCCGCTACACCTACGCCCACGGGACCATCCTTGTGAGCGGAATAGCCAAAGACGGCCCCCTTGCCGATTACCTTTCGGACACCTACAGGATAATCCGCAAGCTCTCTTTCCCGGACCATCACCCTTACGGCAAGGCGGACATCCGCAGCATAATGGCATGCGTAAAGGCCGCCCCTACCGCCTGCGTCATGACAACGGAAAAGGACGCCCAGCGCCTGAGGGAAGCCAAAAACGTTCCCTCGGAGCTTCGCAGCCGTCTTTTCTACCTTCCCATCCGGGCAGAATTCCTTACTCCGGAGATGGACGCCGACTTTACAGAAACCCTGCTTGATTCCATAAAATGAAAATCGGCACCATAGACCTTGGCTACAGGCCGGTTACGCTGGCCCCCATGGAAGACGTCACCGACGTCAGCTTCCGCATACTCTGCCGCGAGGCCGGAGCCGCCATGGTCACAACCGAATTCGTAAATTCCGACGGCCTGGTCCGAAACGTCCCCAAAACAATAGACAAGATGCACACCCTTGAGGCCGAGGCCCCTGTGGCGGTGCAGATTTACGGCAGTTTCCCGGAGTCCATGGTAGATGCTGCGCGCATGGCGGAAAGGGCCGCGGAACTCTCCGGCGGGCACGGGGCCGATATCATAGACATCAACTTTGGCTGCCCGGTATCAAAAATTGCCGGCAGGGGAGCGGGCAGCGGCATGATGAAAGAGCCGGACAAGATGGTAGCCATAACCAAAGCCATCGTTGAGGCTGTCCGTAAGCCTGTAACCGTCAAAACCAGACTGGGCTGGGACGAGAGCAGCAAAATCATCGTGGACCTTGCAGAGCGCCTGCAGGATGTGGGAATAGCCGCCCTCACCATCCACGGCCGCACCCGCTGCCAGATGTACAAGGGAGAGGCGGACTGGACCCTCATAGGCAAAGTGAAGGAGAATCCCCGCATGAGCATTCCCATCATAGGCAACGGGGATATAGATTCGGCCGACAAGGCCCTTTCGGCCTTTGAGCGCTACGGCGTGGACGGCATCATGGTGGGCCGGGCCTCTTTTGGCCATCCGTGGATATTTACGGAGATCCGGCAGCTCCTGGATACCGGCAAGCCCATGCCGCCCATGACGGTGGAGAGCCGCGTGGCCCTTGCCAAACGCCATTTCGCCCTTTCCCTGGAACACAAAGGCCCCGTTACCGGCGTGTATGAGATGCGGCGCCACTTTTCCTGCTATTTCAAGGGCCTTCAGGACTTTAAGGAAACCAGGATGAAACTTGTCACTTCCATGGACCCTGAGGAGATTATGTCCACTCTGGATTACGTAGCTTCCCGATGGGGCGGGATTGTTCCGTAAAATTTTTTTTGAAAACAACGCAAAAACGTTTTAACAAAACGAAAAATTGTTTTATCTTTGTATGCTGCATTTTGTGGCATTAAAGCGGTTATTAACCAATATAAATACAAATCAAAAAACACTGTTTCAATGTGTAACAACTGTTTACGTAAGGCATGCCTTGCAGTAGCCGCGTTGTTTGCATCCATCTCAGCGTTCGCTCAGGGAAGCATTTCCGTGAGCGGTACTGTTGTGGACTCCAACAGCGATCCCCTCATCGGCGCAGGCATCATGGTCGAGGGACAGCCGTCCATCGGCACCGTCACAGACATTGACGGAAACTACACGCTGAACGTCCCGGCAGGAGCAACCCATCTCCGCTATACCTTCATCGGCATGGTGGACCAGGTGATTGAAATCGGCGGCCGTTCCGTCATCAACGTAACCCTGTCCGAGGACGCTACGGTCCTGGAAGGTGTCGTGGTGACTGCTCTGGGCATCAAGAGGTCGGAGAAAGCGGTTACCTACAATGTCCAGAAGCTGGACGAGAAGGTATTCGTGACCCGTGAGGCCAATATGGTCAACTCCCTGTCCGGAAAGATTGCCGGCGTGCAGATTAACGAGACTGCGGCCGGCGCGGGCGGTGAAACCAAGGTTGTCATGCGTGGTTCCAAGTCCATCGCGGGCAATAACAACGCCCTTTATGTGCTTGACGGAATTCCCCTCCCGGAACTCTCCATGACCAAGCCCGGTGACTCCTGGAGCGTTTACAGCGGCTCCGGCCTTACCGGCGACGGTATGTCCAACCTCAATTCCGAGGATATTGCCGACATGAGCGCCCTGGTGGGCCCTTCCGCCGCCGCACTTTACGGCTACAAGGCTGCAAACGGTATCCTCATGCTCACTTCCCGCACCGGAGAGAAGGGCTTCCATGTTACCTTTTCCAACAGCACCACCTTCTCCTCTCCTCTGATGCTTCCCAGCCGTCAGCAGGAGTACGGCAATGTGATGGGTTCCTACGCTTCCTGGGGCGGAAAGCTTGACAGCGCACCCACCTGGAACGTCAAGGACTTCTTCCAGACCGGCTACAACACGGCCAACACCCTGAGCCTGTCCGCCGGTACGGACCACTCCACCACTTACCTTTCCGCAGGTGTAACCAACTCCCGCGGCATCATCCCCAACAACAACTACGGCAGGTTCAACGCCACATTCCGCCACACGGCTGACCTCCTTGGCGGCAAGCTCCACGCCAGCGTCCTGGGCATGTACATCCGCGTGAGGGAGCAAAACATGCTCTCCGGCGGTCTGTATCACAACCCGCTGGTTCCGCTGTACCTGATGAGCCCCGGTGACAACCTTTACAGCTACACCGTTTACGAGCGTTACGACGTGGAACGCAACTTCCCCGTACAGTACTGGAGTGCCAACGAGATGGCCATGCAGAATCCCTTCTGGACCGTCAACCGCAACATGTTCCAGACCCAGAAGGAGCGTTATCTGCTGGGCGGCTCCCTTACCTATGACATTACGGACTGGCTCAATATCCAGGGCCGTGTCCGCACGGATTCCAACCAGAGCATCATGGAGCAGAAGCACTACGCTTCCTCCAACGGTCTGTTTGCCGGTGAGTTCGGCCGTTACTACTACTACGACTTCATGACCCGCCAGACCTATGCCGATGTTCTCCTGAACATGAACAAGACCTTCGGCGACTTCTCCCTGAACGCAGTCCTGGGTGCTTCCATAGAGGATTACTTCTACCGCGGCACCAAGCTTGGCGGCGACCTCATGGGCATAGCCAACCTGTTCACCTTCACCAACCTGGAAACCTCCAAGGAGAAACTCAAGGACACCTACAGGGACCAGAACCAGGCAGTGTTTGCAACCGCCAACATAGGCTTCCGCAACTTCCTCTTCCTGGAAGGCACAGCCCGCGTCGACTGGGCGTCCCAGATGGCATCGGCCACCAACGGAGTAAAGCCCTTCTTCTATCCGTCCATCGGCGCATCGGCCCTTATCACCGAGATGTTCAAGGAGAAATCCGACATCCTCACCTACGCCAAGGTCAGGGCATCCTTCGCAGAAGTGGGTAACCCCATCCAGCGCTTCATCATGAACCCCACCTACGGCGTGGTGGACGGTTTTGCACAGACTTCCTCCTGGGAAATCTCCGACAACTTCCAGCCGGAACGCACCCGCAGCTTTGAGGCCGGTGCCGATGTCCGCCTGTTCAAGAGCAAGCTCCACCTGTCCGGTACCTATTATTATTCCATGACCTTCAACCAGGTGTTCACTCCCACCATTTCCGGTGCATCCACCAACAACACCCTGTATATCAATGCGGGACGCGTGGACAACCGCGGCGTGGAACTCTCCGCCATGTTCACCCAGGACGTAGGGGACTTCAACTGGACCACCAACCTCATCTGGACACGCAACGTGAACAAGGTCGTTTCCCTGCTGGATACGGACTACAAGGGTCAGCACTACCGCAGCGACAAGCTTGACGTGGGTGGTACCAGCGGCGTGAAATTCTGGCTGGTGGAAGGCCGTCCCGTGGGCGAACTCTACGTTGCAGGTCTTGCAACCGACCAGAACGGCAACTACATTGTCACTCCCACCAGTAAGGGCGGCCAGCTCAAGAAGGCCCCCAACGACGGTACTCCCGAGACTCTCTGGTACGCCGGCAACGTGAACCCTGACTGGACCGGTTCCTGGAGAAACCAGTTCTCCTACAAGAACCTGAGCCTGGCCTTCATGATTTCCATGCGCAAGGGTGGTGTGGGCGTGTCCCTCACCCAGGCTGCCATGGATGCCTACGGCGTGTCCCCCAGGACCCTGGAGAGCAACCAGTGGGGTAACCGCGTGGACGGCTTTGACTTTGCTCCCGCAGAGATTGAAGGAAATGCCCGTAACTACTACGCCATCTCTGCCCAGGACTACTGGCAGACCATTTCCGGCAATGACGGTCAGAACGCACTCGGTGCCTACTACACCTACGACATGACCAACATCCGCCTCTCCGAGGTCTCCCTTGGTTACACCATCCCCTTCGGCAAGAAGTTCCCCATCAAGGACATCAACCTGTCCCTTGTGGGCCGCAACCTCCTGCTCCTGTACTGCAAGGCCCCGTTTGATCCGGAGGTTATCTCTAATGCCGGAAACTACGGCACGGGTATAGACCTGTTCATGGCTCCTTCCACCCGCAACATCGGTTTCTCCGCAAAGGTGAGATTCTAATATGAGAAAGAATATGAAAAAGTATATAGTCAACGCAATTTTGGCCGTGGCGACACTCGGAGCGGTTTCCTGTACGGCCAAGTTCGTGGAAATGAACACCAACCAGGAGCAGGCTACAACCGAGGACCTGAGCCACGACGGCAACCTCATGGGTTCCTTCGTGTCCCAGATGATTGCCAACGTACTGCCTTCTTTCCAGAGCGGTGAAAACGAATACGGTTCCGGTGCCTTCCAGCGTATCCAGAGCCTGGGCGGAAACCTCTTCGCCAACTACGAGGGCGCTTCCAACAGCGGTTTCAGCCAGAACAACGTGTATGACCTCCGTTCCGCAGGCGACGCCTGGGCCGCAGCTATGTTCAACGACGTTTACGTCCGCGCCATGGGCCCCTGGGTTCAGCTTAACGCAGTGCGTGACACGGATCCCCGCAGCGCGGCCCTTGGCGACATCCTCAAAGTTGCCGCAATGCACAGGGTCACGGACAGCTACGGTCCCATCCCCTACACCCAGCTCACCGGCGGTTCCCTTACCGTTGAGTACGACTCCCAGGAAGACGTTTACAACGCCATGTTCCAGGAACTTGGAGACGCTATAGACGTTCTTACAACCTACATCAACGAAGGCGGTACCACCATCCTTTCCCGTTTTGACCGCGTATTCTACGGAGACGTGACCAAGTGGGTCCAGTTTGCAAACACCCTCCGTCTGCGTCTGGCGCTCCGCGTCTGCTATGCCGACAATACCCTCTACCAGAGGGAGGCCGCAGCGGCCATTGCAAACCCTGTGGGCTTCCTTACGGAGAACGCCTCCATCCATCCCGGAAGCGGGGCATGGGAAAACCCCAACTGGATTGTCCAGTACAGTTTTAACGACGGCGACTCCAAGGCCGGCGCAACCATCCTCTGCTACATGGTGGGATACAAAGACCCCCGTCTGTCCGCCTATTTCACCCAGGGTTCCGACGGCCAGTACCACGGCGTACGCGTGGGCGCCGCAGTGGACAGCGACTATCCCAAGTCCGCACTCTGGTCCAGGTACAACTGTACCAATTCCGACCCTGTCCTCTGGATGTCCGGGGCGGAGAGCTACTTCCTCCTTGCAGAGCACTACCTCCGTCAGAACAATCTCACCCGGGCCCAGTCCTACTACAACGACGGCATAGCCCGCAGCTTCCAGCTCTGGGGCGTTTCAGGTGCATCGGCCTACACCGCCACCACCTCCGCTCCCACCGCCTACACTGATCCCGTGAACTCCCAGAACTCCTACTCCAGCGCACTCAGCAGCGTGTCCGTGGCATGGACCTCCCAGTCCACCGTGGAAAGGCATCTGGAGCAGATTATCACCCAGAAGTACATTGCAATGTTCCCCGAGGGCCAGGAAGCCTGGACAGAGTTCAGGCGTACCGGTTATCCCAAGATAATCCCCACGGCCACCAACAATTCCAAGGGTACTATAGACACCAACACCCAGATCCGCCGTCTCATCTATCCTGACGCGGAAAAATCCGCCAACACTGCCAACTATGCTGAAGGCGTGGAGATCCTTAACAGCGAGGCATCCTCCAGCTTCAGGAACGGAGACGTGGGCGGAACCAAACTCTGGTGGGACAAAAAATAAAGGATTCAGACCATGAAAAAGACAATTATATTCATTGCATCGCTCGCACTTGCTTTTGCCTGCACCAAGGAGAGTCCCCTTAACGTGACTCCCACTTCCGGCGTGGAGAATGTAAGCAAATATGTGGTGGAGAACTACACGGGCGGAACCGGCACCGTGAATTCCATTCCCGAGGATTTTGCCAGCGCCGACGAGTACTATGAGGCGCTCCGTGAGTGGAAAGAGGACGCCTGGGGTGAACGCGGCCTTGTAAAACGCAGTATCTCCTATATCTTCTTTGCCGATTACGGCTCCATGGCCTTCCGCTTTGCCGATATCCCCGACTCCATGGACGTGGTGAATCTCTGGGGCGGCATTCCCAAGATGAACTCCCTGGACTACTGGGAGATGAAGGCCTGCCAGGAAGTGAAAGGCATGAAGGTGGTGGGCTGCCGCATCACCCGTATCCTGGAAAACCAGAAGTGGGGCATGCAGGCCCGCATTCCTTCCTTCATGAAGGCATACCAGTCATACCGTGACAGCCGTCAGGGAGAACTTGACGCCATCCAGGAGAAGATAGACGAGTTTGACGAGTCCGACTACGACACCGAGGAAGAGGCCTCCGAGGCCCTTACAGCCCTCAAGGTCAGCTACAACTCCAAGGATGCCGAAATTGAGGGTCTGGCAAAGACTGCCGGCAACAGCGCCCTCCGCGCCGACGTCAACAGCCACACCACCAAGGCTAGCTCCAAGTGGCCCGACACGGACGATAACTGGCCCGAGTGGATAGTCTATGGCGCAGGTTACCTCCTGAACGAGGTTGCCGAGTACGGCCTCAACGGCTACGACCTTGACTACGAACCCGAAGGCGATCCCCTCAGCGGCACGGCCTTCAACACCTTCGTAAGCTACATGGCCCAATACATCGGCCCCAAAGCCGATCCCGACTACAAGGAAGCCTTTGCCGATCACCCGCTCAACGAGAGCGGAAGTCCCATCGAGTACGGTGACCTCCTCATCATAGACCGCAACTCCGGCGTGGGCGACGCATCCCTTGCCAAGTACTGCAATTTCTGGATTTATCAGAAGTACGGTTCCACCGGCGGCGCAAGCCCCGCTTCCGCTTCCGACTTCCCGTCCAACCTGAATCCGGACAGCGGCTGGGTGCCCTGCCAGGTCATCACCACCGAGAACGTGGGCGACACCTGGGCCGGCGGTTGCAACAACCTGGAACAGATGGCCCGTTTCCAGCCCTCCACCATCGGCAGGGACTATGGCCACAAGGGCGGCTTTGCCTCATTCCACGGCCAGCGTGACTGGAGAATCCAGGCCGAGGGTGCAGAAGACGGCAAGATCCTCCGTTACGCACATCACAGGAGGGGTATCGCTGCACAGGCCGCAGAGACAAGGTATTCTAAAACTCAGAAATAATTATGAAGAAGATATTTGCAGCAGCGGTGGCTGTAGTCCTTCTGGCATCCTGCCAGGAGAGCATCCTCTACAAAGCCGGTCTTGACAAGGCGGGCGTAGTGACCATCCAGTCCTCCGCGACCAAGGAGATAGGCTGTTTCCTGGAGGGAGACGGTCCCGCCACCCTTACCTTCGAGTCCTCCAAAAAGGTGAGCTCCGACGTAGAGGTGAACTTTGAATTTGACGCAACAGAGGAAGCCGTACAGGAATACAACCGCAAGTACGGCACCAACTACCAGCTCCTTCCGGAGGAAAACTACGATCCCGAATCCTTCTACGCGGTAATCCCCGCCGGAAGTGCGGTCTCCGAGCCTGTTTCCGTAGAAATCACGGTTGACGGCCTCGGTATCAGCAGCGGTATCATCTACTGCCTGCCCGTCAAGCTCACCGGTACCAATTCCTCCATCACCACCATTCCCGGCGAACAGTACGCCTACATCGTGGTCCGCGGATATGTGTATGCATCGGCGGCGTCCCTGAGCGGCAGCAGCAGCTACTTTGACATGCCTTCCACCGTCAGCGCACCCGCCCTGGAACTCAAACAGTGCACCATGGAAATGCGCGTGAAGGTGAACCGCTGGCAGAGCTCCAACCCGTTCATCTCCTCGCTTATCGGCGTGGAAGAAAACTTCCTCATGCGTTTCGGCGACATCTCCTGCGACCCCAACCAGCTCCAGCTGGCAGGCCAGGGCGTTTCCCTCACCTCCAAGGCCCACTTCGACCTTAACAAGTGGTACCACGTGGCGGTTGTGGCCGACGGCGTAAAGCAGAACTGCAAGATGTACATCAACGGCGAACTGGACTCCGACCAGTCCATGGGTGCCAAGGGTATCAACCTTGGTCAGGTGTACAACTCCATCTTCGCCATTGGCATGTCTGAAAAGGGCCGATACCTGAACGGCTATGTTTCCGAAGCCCGCATCTGGAACCGTTGCCTGTCCCAGACAGAACTCATCAACGGCCAGTGTTCCATTGCCAACCCCAGGAAGGAAGCTGCCGAAAACGGCCTTCTGGGCTACTGGAAGCTGGATGCAGTTAACAAGGGCAAGGACCTCTCCGGCAACGGTTACGACGGTGGCGCCCACAATGTCAGCTACACGCCGGCAAACATCCGCTGCCCTGAAGACTGATGAAACTTCTCAAATTGATTCTCTTAGCTCTGTGCCTCGGTTTCCTTACGGACGCCGGGGCGCAGACGCGTAAGATGCTGGAGTTCGCTACCAGGGAGTACAACCTGGACAGCCTCCGTTTTGACTCCGATTCGCTGATTCTGGATTACGGCTGCGAGAATGTGAGCGGACGCCGCCTCACCGTCCTGGAAGTGCATTCCTACTGCGGATGCTTTACCGGCGAAATACTTAAGCGCAGCCTTGCTCCGGGGGAAAAGACCGTCGTAAGGGCGGTGTTCCGCCCCTTTACGCTTCATGGGCCGCAAAACCGCAGCCTTACCGTAATCGTAACGGACGGGCAGGTGCAGTCAGAAAACTCACTCTCCGTGAAAGCCTTTGTGACAAGAGACCAGAGCGAGGGGGAAATCCGTTTCCCCGAACACCTTGGCTGCGGCATCCGTACCGACGCGCTTACCTATCTCCTGAAAAAGGACAGGGAAGGGGACTATGTCTTCAGCTTTCCTCTTTACAATGACACGGACCAGCCTGTGAGAATCGGCATAGAAGGTCCGTCCCGGCTTAAAATATACGCCCCGGAGACCATTCCGCCCCGCACCAGGAAGGAGGTCCGCTGCATATACGGCCATGCGTGGCTCATCCGCGGAGCCGCCTTGTCCGGCAAGCTCCGTATCCGGGCCGATGACAAGGAGTTGTCCCCGGTAACATTCGAGGGAAAACTTTTGTAATTGCAAAAATCTTGTTATCTTTGTAATTGCTTCATAAGCTAATTTTTAACACTAATTTATAAGCACAATGAAAAGATTCTTTTCCGTTTTTGCGGTAGCGGCCCTTTCCCTGGCTGCCATCGTTTCATGTAAGAAGGAAGAGGCTGCTGCCGTGATTGACCTCACAGGTATTGAACTCACGCAGTCCAGCCTCAATCTTCTGGTAGGAAACTCCGCCACCCTGGAAGTTACCTACACTCCTTCTAACGCCACTTCCAAGCCGGCACCCGTCTGGACTTCCTCGGACGCCGATGTCGCAACCGTGAGCAAGGGCGTAGTTACCGCAGTGGCTCCCGGAAACGCCACCATTACCGCAAAGGTCGGTAAGCTTTCCAAGTCCTGCGAGGTTACAGTTACCGCAGTTGAGGTTCCTGCAACCGATATTCAGTTCGCCAAGTCAGAACTTTCCCTTCTGGTTGGTCAGCAGCAGGCTATTGAATACACGATAGTCCCTGCCAACAGCACGGACCAGGCAAGTTTTGCTTCCAGCGACGAAAAGATAGCAACCGTAACGGCTGCCGGTCTTGTGACCGCAGTTGCAGAGGGCCAGGCTACCATTACCGTAACCGCCGGCAAGATCAAGAAGCCTGTGAAGGTTACCGTAGAAAAGGTTGTCATCCCCGTGACCGCTATCGAACTCAGCCAGAGCGAGGTTACCCTCAAGCCCGGTGAGACCGCAACTGTCACCGCCACCCTCAAGCCCGAAGGTGCAACAGGAGAACTCCTGTGGGGTACTTCCGATGCAACCATCGCCACTGTGGAAGAGGGTGTCATCACCGCAGTCGCAGAAGGCACCGCCACCATCACCGCTTCCGTGGGTGAGGTTCAGGCCAGGGTTGCCGTAACCGTCAAGGGAGAGCAGGTCTCCGGATTCTCCGCTGCTGACTTCTCCGGCGCCAACGTTTGGGGTTGGACCGTGTTCGACAGCGGAATTGACCTCAGCGAAGGCTTCACCTACATTTTCCACTATCGTCAGAATGCTGCGGCATCCGGTGTCGTCCGCTTCGGTAACTTTGCCGACAAGGACGAGAACTGGAT
>JAFUVY010000007.1 GCA_017477335.1 Bacteroidales bacterium | reverse complement strand
TCACTACTGAAATTTCAGAGGGTAAAAAAATAGGGCCGATACCCTCTGAAATTCCAGCCGTGCCCTGTCAGACTCTATTGTACTTCTTCTTATACAAAAAAATAACCTAGTCCCTTTTTCCTGCCGTCGCACAAGGTGCGACCCCTCCCACTTCGTGGGCCCCTCCCTCTTACACGGCCGAGGGTGGCCATGGGCGACAAAAATGGAACAAGGTGCTACTAACGTCCCACTTAATGGGCCGTCAGTGTCATTTTACCCCCATTATCGCTACTATCGTCCCAGTGATTGGGACGTTAGTAGCACCCTTGAAGTTGGGAGTAGGGGGGAGAAGTGCAAAAACCCTATTCTGTGACAAAAAACGTTCACTCACTTTCCCTGGTCCCTTCATTTATGTGATAGCTTCGGAAGAGGATGAGACTTCGGACGGCATAGCCGCCCGTGGCTTTGTGAACGGGAGGGACCCGCTGCCGGAGGCAGTGGGAGGGATAGGACCGTAGGTCCGTACCAGGCCGAAGTCTTATCCTCTTCCGGATGACTCCACACAAAGCCGAGAGAGCACTCACTTTTTCCCATTTCTTCTTCCCGCCAGGGCACTACTAAAAGCAGTGCCCTGTCAGACGATATTGTACTTCTTCTTATACAAAAAAAGCCGGCCACGTGTGGGAGGCTGGCTTTTGGGAATTTCGATTTTGAGGGGAGGAATTATCCGAGCTTCTCTGCAACTTTTGCAATTGCATCACCTACGGTAGCGATACCGCTGGTTTCCTCATCGGGAATCTTGATTCCAAATACGCGCTCGAATTCCATGAGCAGTTCTACTGTGTCAAGGGAATCAGCACCGAGGTCATTGGTGAAGCTTGCAGATTCAGTAACTGCAGATTCCTCAACGCCAAGCTTGTCAACGATAATGTCGGTGACCTGCTTTACGATTTCTTCCTTAGTCATTGTTTAAAAGTTTAAATTTATAATTATTAAATCTTAATATTCATATATGCGAATGAACATGCAAAGTTAATCAAAAATATTGGATTTCCAAATACGTAGTCCGTTCAGGGCGTTCACCAGGTAGAAGCAGTACTTGATGAACATCACCACAGTGTAGCTGGATGCGGCGGATGCCATCATGGTGTTTCCCCACAGGAGTATGGAGAAGAAATTCACCAGAATCCACAGATACCACTGCTCGTAGAAAGCAAGGGACATCAGTATCTGTCCTCCTATATTAAAGGTAGTGACGCAGGCGTCAAAGAAGACCCGGTTACGGTCGAATCCGTCAGGCTCCGTGTGCAGCTTTATCTGCAGGAGGATTGTGTATATAAGGGCGAGCCCGATTGCAACTGCCACAATGGTTATGAGCGCTTGTTTTGGCGTGAGCTTGCGGGCCCTTACCTCCTGTTTGCCCTTTGCCCCGCGTTTTTTCCACTGCCATATACCCACGAACTGCATGGGAAGGAAGTAGAAAAGGTGTATGGCAAAGTGGCCCCAGATGCCGTTGTCCGCCGTTACTATGCAGCAGAAAACTACATCCAGGATGCCGAACAGGAAAGTCCAGATGATGCCGTTAGCCGACAGCACCGTTGACGCAATTCCCATCACGGAGCCAAGAGCGGCTATTATCAGCATTACGGGACGGGCGTCGGGCTGTCCCAGTTTGATTCCTGTAGTTATGGAAATCACCACCACCATGGATGCCATGAGTATGGTGCTGAACCATTTGTTAAAATCTTTAGGCAGAGTCATTGTTCAAATATGTGTGTATTTTAATTGCAAGAGCGGCCCCCACCATGGCAGACAACTCTTCCAGCGGGGCCGATGCTATGCGGGCCACCGAGCCGTAGCGGAGTATGAGCCGCTGCTCGGTCTTTTCTCCTACGCCGCTGATTTCCCTCAGGGCGCTCTGTATCGCGTTTTTGGAACGCAGGTTACGGTGGAAGGTGATACCAAAGCGGTGCGCCTCGTCCCTTATCTGCATAAGGCATTTCAGGGCCAGGGAATTGCGGTCTATAAAGAGCGGATAGGGATCTCCCACCCTTATCACCAGTTCCATCCTCTCCGCAAGCCCCACTACGGTGAGCTTGTCCAGGATTCCCAGCTCTGCAAGGGCCTGATGGGCAAAGTTCAGCTGCCCCTTGCCGCCGTCTATCACTATGAGCTGTGGCAGGTCATCGGGGTTTTCCCGCAGCATGCGGGAATATCGGCGGTTGACAATCTCCTTCATGGAGGCGTAGTCATTGGCCCCCACCACGGTCTTTACCTTGAAACGCCTGTAGTCCTGCTTGCTGGGCTGCCCGTCGCGGAAAACCACGCAGGCGGCAACCGGATTGGTGCCCTGGATGTTGGAGTTGTCAAAGCACTCTATGTGACGCGGCAGGACATCCATTCCAAGTGCCTTTTGAACATCTTCCATGATGGACATGCGGTACTGGTCCGGGTCCGTGTGCTCCCTTTGCTTTATGCTGCCGATGCGGAATTCCCTCGCATTCTTGGCGCTGAGCTCCAGGATTGCCAGTTTGTCACCCCTCTGCGGCACGTGGAAGGTGACGCCGTCTATCTCCACGTCCGGGAGGAAGGGCACTATCACCTCCTTGGAAAGCGAGCCAAACTTGTCCTCTATCTCTCCTATGAAGGTGGAGAGGATATTCTCCGGCTCCTCCTCAATCCGGCATTTGAAGCCAAGGTTCAGGGACTGGACTATGGCCCCGCCGCGTATCCTCATAAAGTTGCCGAAGGCTTCTCCGGCGTCCGTGACAAGGGAGAAGACATCGGCCGAAGTGTCCGCGGCCGTGGTGATTATGCTCTTTGCGTAGTGCCTTTCCAGGACGCGGAGCTTTTCCTTGTACTGCTGGGCCTGCTCAAAGTCCAGACGCTGTGCGGCGTCGGCCATCAGGGTTTTATAGTGCTTTATGACCTCCGCTCCGCTGCCGCTGAGGATGCGTGTGATTTCATCTATGTAGCCGGCGTATTCCTCCCGGGAAACCTTTCCCACGCAGGGAGCCTTGCATCGGCCCAGGTGGAACTCCAGGCAGGGACGGAACTTGCCCTTGAGGATGGCATCGGAGGTTATGTTGAGATTGCAGCTGCGAAGCGGATAGACCTCGGAAAAAAACTCCAGCATTCCGCGGGCGTGCATTACGCTGCTGTAGGGGCCGAAGTAACGGTTGCCTTTGCCTTTCTCTACGCGCCTTGTGATGAACACCTTTGGGAATTCGTCGCCGGTGATGCATATCCAGGGGTAGGTCTTGGAGTCCTTGAGGAGGATGTTGTATTTTGGCTTGTACTGCTTTATGAGGTTATTCTCCAGCAGGAGGGCGTCGGCCTCGGATTCCACGACGGAATACTGCGCGTCCGCGATTTTGGAAACCAGGACTCGGGTTTTGGTATTCAGCCGCTCCTGGGGAACAAAATACTGCGCCACCCTCTTGTGGAGGTCCTTGGCCTTGCCTACATAAATAACCGTTCCCTCGGCGTCATAGTATCTGTAAACGCCGGGGGAATGGGGGAAAAGGGATATTTTCTCCCTTACTGTCATTTATTTGCCAAGAGCAGTCTTTACTGCCTGGCCGATGGCTTCTCCGCGAAGTCCCCTTGCCAGGATGGTTCCGTCAGGGCCGATGAGCATGATGTGCGGAATGCCGTCGATGCCGTAGATTTCCGTAGGAATCCTCTGGGCGTTTACTATCTGCTGCCACTGGATGCCTTCCTCTGCGGCGGCACGGGCGGTGTCCTGGGGCTCGTCCCAGACGGCGACGCTCAGGATGTCAAAGTTCTCTCCGGCAAACTGTTTGTAAACTTCCTTCAGATTGGGAATTTCCCTGCGGCAGGGGCCGCACCAGGATGCCCAGAAGTCCACCAGGAGGTATTTGCCCTGTCCGGCGTAGTCCGACAGGCGTGCTACGCTTGCCGGATTGTCGGGGTCCTGAAGAATGGTGAAGTCGGTAAACAGGTCGCCTACGGCTGTGCCCACGGTCTTGGTCTGGGCGGCGGGGGTCTCAGGCTTGGCTTCCGTAGAGGAAGTCTTGGTGTTGCTGCAAGTGCAGGCAAAGATTGCCGCAAGGGCAAAAGAGTAAATTATAAGCTTTTTCATTTTGAATAGATGTTTTTTGCAGAGAATGAGAAGGCAACTGCGGCCGCCAGGGCGAGGATGCACAGGAGCGTGAACATGAGTTCCACGCCGGTTGCTCCTGCACTGCTCCCAAGGATTTTCCCGGATAGCACTTTGAATGTCATGAGCCCCAGGTTCTGCACCCAGTAAATGAGGGCGAAGGTGGTCCCCAGGACCTTGTCCGGGACAATTCTGGGTACCGAGGGCCAGAGGGCGGCGGGAACCAGCGAATAACCGAAGCCCAGGAAAACCATGGCCACATATCCCCAGGCGGGCACACCCTGCGGCGCAAAGGCCAGGATAAGATGGGCGCAAAGGGCCAGGACGGCTCCGGAAATCATCCATCTTGCCCCGTGTCCCACCCGGTCCACAAGGAAGCCGAACAGAGGAGCGAATATCACCGTGGAGAAGGGCAGCATGCTCACCATCCATCCGGCCGATGACGCCGGTATGTCAAATCTTGGAATGAGTATGGCTCCTGCAAACTTCTTGAAGGCGATAATGCTGCTGTAGAACATGACGCAAAGGAAAGCCAGAAGCCAGAAATTCCTGTTCCCGAGTACCTTCATCACATCCCTCAGGCGGAATTCTCCGTCGCCTCCGGATTGGGCTGTGTCGCTGTTCCTTGAGTCCAGAGCCGTGAACACGGCCCAGAGTATCAGCCCAAGGGCCATCAGTCCCATTCCAAAAAGAGCCGGCTTTGCGGTTTCCGGGAGAGAGTACACGTGACCGGGCATCTGACGCACCAGGACAGGGGAGAGCACCAGCGCCACGGCGGTTCCCACCCTGGCAATGGCCAGCTGAAGGCCCATAGCCAGAGCCATCGGCCCGCCTTTGAACCATTTTGCTATGCTGCGGGTGACGGCGGTTCCGGCAATCTCGCTGCCAAGGCCAAAGAGCATTACTCCAATGTATGCCCAGGTAAGGGCACCGGGGCCGCCGGCAAGCAGGGCTGCCGTTACAATGGCGGCTCCCAGGACCATCATCCCCACGAACAGGCTGCCGCTCACGCGGACACCCCATTTGTCCAGCAGGATTCCGCCCAGGACCAGTCCGCCAAAGACGCAAAGAGTGCTGTAGCCGCTTGCGTAAAGTCCGTAAGCCTTGGAGTCCCATCCCAGTTCCGTGAGGGATGCATCCTCAAACAGGTAGGATATGCTGGAGAACATGTCGTCAAAGTAGTACGATGCAAACATCGGTACCACCAAACAGGCCAGCGCAATCCAGGCCGCCGGCCTGTAAAACTTCTTGGGGGAAACAGCCATTACTGCTTTACGATGTTGGGTGCTTCAAGGCCCAGGTGCTTCCTGGCATCCAGGGCTTTGAGGTAGATGGCCACCACAAGGGCCAGAATTCCGAATCCGGCAAAAATGATAAGCGGAATGGTGTAGTTGTAGGGGATGAATTCCGCACCTGCCTGCTGGGCTGCGATGACTGCGGGATTGTCTGCATTAGATGACTGCAGGACAGACCCGATAAGGAGCGGTACAAAGCACAGGCCGATATTCTGCACCCAGAAGATGAGGTTGTAGGCGCTGCCCAGGATTTTCTCGGGGATGATCTTGGGAACGGAAGGCCAGAGGGCTGCAGGGACAAGGGCGAAGCTGATACCCAGGATTACGATAGTGGCGTATGCCAGGAGTTTGCTGTGGGTCGCAGGAAGCGCAAAGGCAAAGATCAGGTGGCAGGCAATCAGGAGCAGTGAGCCCCAGATGAGCATTGTCGCGCCCTTGCCCTTGTGATCCAGGAAAGCGCCCAGGAAAGGAGTGACGATGGCGGCGCCGATGGGGAACCAGCGGAAGATGTTGGCAGCCTCCTGAGGAGTCATGTCGCCGATATTGCACTGCAGCATGTTGGCGCCGTAGCGCTGGAACGGGAAGATTGCGCTGTAATAGAGCACGCAGAGGATGGCGACGGTCCAGAAACTCCTGCTGGAGAATACCTTTCCAAGATCGCTCACGTGGAATTCGTCCTCCGGATTGCGCTCTTCCTTGGCCTTTATGAGCCCTGCATCTATAAGCTGGTTGTCAAACTTCCTATCCATGAAGCTGAATACAATCCAGTTGATTACGCCAATGAGGAGAAGCACGGTGCAGAACCCTACCGGGGCTGCAATTGTGCCAAGTTTGGCGGCGATTGCCGGTGATATGCTGAAGATTGCAAATACGCCCACGCGGGCAATGGCCATCTCAATACCCATTGCAAGGGCCATTTCCTTACCCTTGAACCATTTGGCAATAGCCTTGGAAACCGTGGTGCCTGCCATTTCGCAGCCGCATCCGAACATCATGAATCCAAGGCAAGCGAGCTTTGCGCTGCCGGGGAGGTCTGTCCACCATGTGCCCAGCCAGGCATTGAAGGCCGTGGTCTGGAACCAGTCGGAGACCGCAATGTATTTGATTGCCGCGCCACAGAACATGAGGCTGGAGGAGAGTATGCCGGTGAACCGCACGCCCATCTTGTCCAGGATGATGCCGGCCAGGATGAGGAAGCCGCACACGTTGAGGATGTACTCTGAGGCGGCGTATGTGCCAAACACGTGAGGCGTCCAGCCCCTCTGCTGTTCCACAAGGCTCTGCAGGGGACTCATTACATCTACGAACATGTAGCCGAAGAACATGGCCAGCGCTATCAGTATGAGTGCCGACCAGCGCACTATGGCGCTGTCATTCATAAGTTTCTGTAATTTTTCTGCCATTTTTTAATCTCCGTAAGGGTTAGCGTCGTCCCATTCGTTGAGGATGTCTCCGTGCTTTACGGAGCAGTGCCCGTAAACAAAGGCTTTCCTGTCTTCGGGAAGGGAATTCCACCAGCGGGTACAACCTGGATAGAAGGCCAGGCTGTCGTCTATGCTTCCGTCTGTCGATGCCTTCGTGAGACCTTTTCTTGCAATTCTCTCCTTCTCCTTTATCGGGAGAGAGGTCCACCAGATTTCGTAATTAACTTTTTCCATATCCTTAATGTTTTTTAGTATCTAAAAAAAAGCCCCGAAAGTTACGAATCTTTCGGGACTATGACAAATCCTGATTACAGATTCTCCAGCGTTATATGCATCCTGTATCTCCAGTAATTCCGGGAGTCCGAGGGGACGTTTATCCGTTCGTCTTCCGGGTTCCCCGGGTAGCAAAGTTTTGCATCCATTGCAAAGAAGTCCTGGATGGGGATAACAGTGAACATGGAAGGGGATTCCAAGTGCATGCGTACTATCTCCTTTGCCAGCTCCGGGGTGAGCTCCGCAGGAGCGTCGCCGCCGTGGTGCAGGACGTCCCGGTAGAATCGGCCCGTGGCGTCGCGGTCCTCTTTCCACCAGGCCCTGAGGGGGGACATGTCGTGCGTCCCGGTGGAGCATACGCTCATGTAGGGGTATGCCGATGTGTCCGCGAACTCCCGTCCGTACGCCTTGGGCATACGCTGAATCTCCAGGGAAAGGATGCCAAGGCTGTCCATCACCTCCGGGACGCAGGAGGGTATCATGCCCAGGTCTTCCCCGCAGGCGAGCATTCCCGTGGCACCCAGCAGGGCAGGCAGTTTTTTCATGGCCGATTGCCTCCAGAACTGGTTGTTGCGTCTGTAGAAAAAGTCCTCCGAGAGGCGCCTGAAGGCATCTTTGTGCCACTGGTCCAGTATCTGGTAGGCCTTGCTGGAAAGTTCGGCCCCTATGCGCGGGTGGAAGTAGCCCTTCTGTCTGGGGTCTTCTATGAACAGGACGTCGGAGCTTTCCCAGTCACTGCGGGGGATGGAAAAGGCGTCGGCGTCAAAGCCGTATGAGAGTATCTCCGCCCGGCTCAGGGGAAGGGCGGGATTGAAGTGCCCCATGAGCCCCGAGCGGTATTGTGCCGGAATTTCCCAAATTCTGAAAAAGCCCAGGATATGGTCTATGCGGAAGGCGTCAAAGTACTCGCTCATCTTGCGCAGGCGGCTTTTCCACCAGCGGAAGCCGTCCTGCTGCATCTTCTCCCAGTTGTAGGTGGGGAAGCCCCAGTTCTGGCCGTCGGTGGCAAAGGCGTCCGGCGGTGCTCCGGCCTGGCTGTCCAGATGGAAGAGCTCCGGGCTGGTCCAGGCGTCGCAGCTGGTCCGGCTCACACCTATCGGCAGGTCTCCTTTAAGGGCGATCCCCTTTCCGTGGGCGTATGCCGCCGCCTCTTTGAGCTGCCTGTCCAGGTGGTATTGCACAAAGTAGTGGAACCGGGCCTCGCGGGCGTTCTCTTTCAGGACTTCGGCTGCTTTGCGTGGGGAATACTTTGCGTATCGGCCCCACTTGGTGAAGTCTGCCGTGCCGTTTTTGTCCCGGAGTATGCAATAGGCGGCGTAAGGCTTCAGCCATGAGGCGTTTGCCTTTACGAAGGCGTCGATGGCCGGGTCTGCGTGGGCATCGGCCTTTTCAAAGGCTTTCCTTGCATAGCGGGCCTTGGCGGCGTTCACCAGTTCGTAGTCCACCTTTGGAAGTGACTCCAGTTCCTTTTTCTCTTTCAGGTACTCTGCGTTTTCCTTCACTCCTATCCCCGGCAGATAAAGGTACTGGGGGTGCAGGGCAAAGGAAGAGTTGGCGTTGTAGGGGTAGGAATCCGTCCACTTCCCGGTCATGGAAGTGTCGTTTACGGGCAATATCTGAATCAGGTTCAGACCGGTGCGGGAGGCCCAGTCGGCAAGTTTTTCAAGGTCGTGGAAATCTCCCGTGCCAAAGCTGTCTTCCGACCGGAGGGAAAAGACCGGCACTGCAACTCCGGCCCCTTTCCAGCGGGGGAGTTGGAACGACGGAGTCATATCGGCAATGACAAGGTGTTTCCCAGGGGCGGGGATTTCCGCAAAAAAGTGATTGGGACCGGACTCCCAGCTTACGGGCTTCAGGGTTTTGCGGTCCACGATGAGGAACTTGTACTCAAAGGCGTCTTTTACGTCCAGGTCTATGTTCCAGGTGGGGAAGTTCCAGTCTTCCAGCAGGATGGGATGGTCCCAGCCAGGCAGCGTTTTCCCGTTTCCGGCAATGGCAATAGCCTGGTCTGCCCGTACCTCGGGAACTGTCACCACTATGGTAAGATTTCCCTTTATCTTTCCGGCCTTGGTGCGTTCCCGTCCAAAAATAACTTTTGTAAAGGCCGATGAGTAAAAGGCCGAATTCGCCGGCCTGTCCAGCCAGCGAGAACGGATTTCCACGTTGCCGTTTTCCGGGAAACGCAGCACGTGGGCATGCCATTCTTCTCTCAAAATGCCTTCCGGGCCCATGACTTTGAAGATGAATCGGCGGTCTTTCCCGAAGTCCTTTTCCGTCATTTCCGCAATCCATATCTCCCCAAAGAGACACTTCATTTCATGGATCTTTCCGCCGGCCTCGGTGACCAGCCTCTGTCCCGAGTCGGTCCTGTATCTTACGCTTATGTTTATTCTCATATTGTGCTTTTTAGCCTCTCAGAAGGTCCTCCAGATGAATGCTGCCGTCAGTTTTGGCATCCCTGTATTTAACTATGACGGGGCAGTAAAGATGCACGCCGCTCCCGATGGGTTTTCCGTCCCTGACTATGGGTTTGGAACCGCTCACCACGACGGCACCGCGTGGCACCACTATCCTGCCGTCTGCATTGCGGCGGATGAACTCTCCCGTGGTGGCGTCAAAGATTGCCGTGGAGGAGGTGATGATGACTCCGGAGGCAATTACGGCGTTTTCCTGGACGATGGTCCCTTCGTAGATGCCGCAGTTTCCGCCTATGAAGGCTCCGTCCTCGATAATCGTGGGCAGTGCCCCGGCCGGTTCCAGCACTCCGCCAATCTGCGTTGAGGCCGATATGTGGATATTCTTTCCCACCTGGGCACATGAGCCCACGGTAACGTGGCTGTCCACCATTGTGCCCTCGTCCACGTAGGCTCCCACGTTGACGTATGCGGGAGGCATGACTATGGTGCCTTTGGCAAGGAACGCTCCGCGGCGGATGGAACTTCCTCCCGGAACTATCCTCACTCCGTCCTGCGGGCCGAACTGCCTTACCGGGAAGGTGTCCTTGTCCATGAAACTGAACTGTCCTTCGGACATGTCTTTCATTACTCCCAGCCTGAACCCGGCCAGGATGGTTTCCTTGACCTCACGGTTCACCGTCCACTGCCCGTCAATCTTCCGGGCTACGCGGACTTCGCCCCTTTCCAGGGCGTCCATGAGTTCGTTGAATTCTTTGAGTGTTATATCCATAGATTTATTCTCCAAGTTGCACTATGCGTATGGCCTCGCGGATTGTCTCCTCTGTTTCCGGAGAGGCTTTCACGAGGGGCAGGCGAAGGCTGTTTTCCATGAGTCCCAGCTGTGCCATCGCGGCTTTTGCCGGAATGGGGTTGGGCTCCACGAAAAGGGCCTTGAAAAGAGGCTTCAGGCTTTCCTCCATGCGGGATGCGGCATCCCATCGGCCCTGCTCGGCGGCGTGCACGAAATCCGCCATTGCGGAAGGGTACACGTTGGAGGCCACGGAGATGACGCCGTCTGCCCCGGCCTTCATGAGGGCGAGGGTGTCTTCGTCGTTTCCGCTCAGGAGGGAGAATCCTTCCGGACGGCCTTCCAGAATTTTCAGGGACTGTTCCATCTTTCCGGACGCCTCCTTTATGCCGATGATATTGGGAACCTCCCGTGCCAGGGTCAGCACTGTCTGAGGCTCAATGTTGGAACCGGTTCGGCCCGGGACATTGTACAGCACGATGGGTTTTGGCGTTGCCTTGGCAATGGCCTTGAAGTACTCATACATCCCCCTCTGCGGAGGTTTGTTGTAAAAAGGCACCACGACCAGGAAAGCATCGGCATCCTGAAGCAGACGTATATTCTCCAGAGTCCCTCTCACGGAGTTGGACCCCACGCCCGCCATTACGGGACGTCCCTTTGCATGGTGTAAAGTAACTTCCAGTATCTGAAGTTTCTCGGACTCAGTGAGAGTTGGCGTTTCCCCCGTTGTCCCAAGCGGTACAAGAAAGTCCACACCGGTCTCTACCTGCCAGTCAACAGTGGCTGCAAAAGCCTCATAATCAACCTCCTCACCCTTGAACGGCGTCACCATAGCCGTTCCGCATCCATGTAAAAACAAATTATCTTTTCCCATTATTTCAAATACTTTTCCCGTGATTACAAATTTATAAAAAATTCCATAACCGACAATACTAAAAAATCCCCCCACTGAATTTACTACTCCGTACCGAAGTCTGATTGTAACGGAGGAAGGGAATACCCTCCCGGAGGACTCCGTTCCGCTTCGCTCCACTCCGGCCCTCCCATTGTCTCCTGCGTCCCCGCCCGAGGGCGGGAACTTGTATCCAACGGGCCCCT